>PBQI01000192.1 GCA_002725625.1 Rhodospirillaceae bacterium
GCTTACCGCTTTGACAACAGGTCGCGGCTTGGCCTTGCCATCTCGCATTATTCCAACGCCAGCATCGGCGACACCAATCCCGGATCAAGCGGGTTACATTGCCGAGCAATGTAGTCCTCGCCTGTTTCTCGGCTTTCATTGTTACAATAATGATCGAACTCACGCTGAAATCGTAGAGGGGTTCGAAAGCATTACTTTGGTGAGTTTATTCTGGCGAGCGACCTGATGGTCTTCAACGTTACCAAGACTGATCTTAAGGCGCGAATGACGTTGGTTGATGAAAATGCTTACCCGGCGAGCAATGTCGAACGAGTTCCTCCGCCACCGGGAGCCAAGGAAAAATTAATGAAGATGTCACCGTGGCTAGCGCAGTCGCGGGTATTACCGCCAGCAAGTTAAACAGGATCTTTACATTAACGGCTTAAAAACTTGATCCATTTTTTTTGATATGTCACCGGCGATCAGTTCGATCCTGTGTCTCATCCATTTATGGGCCGGGTCGTTGTTGCTCCGTTCATGCCAGACCAAATAGAGAGAAACCTTTTCACTTTTGAAAGGGAGTGGAGCCATAGATAGGTCCCGTAAGGGGCCTATATGCATGGCGTTCAATTCGGTGGAAATTAATTCACTCCCTTTCACGAATGAGGGAATGGCATTGAAGTTGGAGACAATGATTGACGGTTCCCGAATTTCAGATAAATCGATTCCGCGGAGCGCTTCGTTGGTGTCATAGCCTCCCACAAATCGGACTGAGATATGCTCCGCGTTGATGTACTCCTCCCATGAGGACGGCGCATTCCGCATGCTGGCGTCGTAAAAACACATCATGTCACCCGTGACCAGCCGGCGCTGAAATATATCGGGGGCCTCAGGCGGAAAGGGCGTTAGGATAAGTTGGCACCGGGCGTCCCTAAGCAGAGAAATGCTGGGGACGCCGGAGGGAATAAATTCCAATCGGAGGCGAATATTTTCCGAATGCGCTTCTCTCCAAAGTATTGGGAAGATAAGCTCTCTCTGAAGATCGTTGGCGGCGACTGTAAAGTACATATCCTCCGCATGCGGGTCGAACGGCCGTTGATCGGTAAGACTCATGATTTCGTCTAAGACCCCGTGAATGGGATCCTTTAACGAAATTGCTGTTTCTGTTGGCGTCAATCCTTGTCCGGAACGTACAAATAGCGGGTCTTTGAAGACACCCCTTAAACGGGCCAACGCGTAACTAACGGCCGATTGAGTGACATTCAAGCGAATGGCAGCCTTTGAAACCGAAGATTCTTCCAATATTATGAGGAAAGTCTTCAGAATATATCCGTCGATCTTATATATATCAAAATTTTTCATATTATTTATAAAATATCATAAATAGATTCGATGTCAAAAATTGAATAATCTTCGAGTCCATAGAGTCTAAGAACTCTAGAGATAAGGAGGTTTTCATGAAAATACGGATTTTTATGGGCGGCTTGGTGCTGGCCCTGAGTACTTTTACGCTGAACGGAGACAAGGTATCAGCAGAAGAATTGACTGTAGCAACATTTATACCGCCACAGCATCACATCAACAAAAATTTATTCGGTTGGTTCGGTAAAGAAATTGCCAAACGATCTGGTGGAAGTTTGACAATGAAATTGTTTCCATCAGGCCAACTCGGTGCTGGCCCCGTGCAGCAATATAAGCGGGTTGTTGAAGGCGTTGCCGATATCACGTTCGGTGTTTCAGCCTATACAGCGGCAATTTTCCCTAAAACGATGCTCACCATTCCGCCGGGAAAATCGACAACGGCCAAAGAATCAACAGATCGTCTCTGGCGGGTTTTTGATAAATACATGGCTGATGAGTACAAGCAGGTTAAAGCGCTGGGTGTATTTACTGTAGCAGGAAGCCTGGTTGCGTCGACCAAGGATATCTCGACCATGAAAGGTCTCAAAGGTACGAAATTGGTTCCCTACGCGGCGATGACGACACCGATCATCAAGGCAATGGGCGCAGTGCCTGTTCAGATGCCGGTAACCAAAATGTATACTGGACTGTCGACGGGAACGATTGATGCGACTTATGCATCCTACAATAACATCACACCGCCATGGAATTTCTGGGATGTCTCAAAATACGTTGTTGGCAACATCCCGGTTCAATTCGCGGCAACCTATGTCGCGATGAACAAGGAACGCTACGACGGTCTATCGGCGGCTCATCGGAAAATTATCGACGACCTTTCCGGCAAGACAATGTCGGACCAAGGTTCGGCGACTTTCGATGGTGCTGATCGACGTTCGGAAGCGATGATGAAAAAGTCACCCAAAATGAAAAAATTAAGTTGGGTGCAAGTCTCCTCGGCCGAACGGGCCAAGATGGATGCAGCGGTGAAAAAAGGTCTCGAGGCGATTTTCGCCGATTATTCCAAACGCGGTATCAAAAACGCCCGCGAAATCTACAACGCTTTGAACCAATAGAAGCACAAAGGCCGCATCGGTTGTGAAACTCGGTGCGGCCATTTTTTCATAGGACGAGCGATATGGCCGCAGCCGACGAGCATTTACCCTGGCTGGATGTCATGGATAAGTGGATCGTCAGGTTCACCATAATCACCGGCGGCTTAGGTCTCGCCTTTATGGTCCTGCTGACCTTCTGGAACGTGATTATCATGCGGAAGGCGCTAAATGCGCCAATCCTGGGCGCGGAGGATCTTTTGATTCTCAATTTGGTGTTGATCGTCGCAATTGCAATACCCTTTGGTGGCCGGGTTGGAGCTCATATCGAAATTGAAATATTGGAGGCAAGTATGTCTCCTGGATTTGCGCGTTGGTCCCATTTCGTGTTGCGTTTGGTTGGCATGTTCTTAGTTGGAATCCTGGCTTGGCGGCTGTTTGAATCGGGCGCCTCCGCCAGTAAATTTGGCGAGGCAACTCAACAGTTGCTGATATCTTACGAACCTTTTTACTACATCCTGGCCACTCTTGTCGGTCTATACGCGTTGATCTTGCTGACAGACGCTGTGCAATTGATCGTACGAGGGGACATCCGTCTGATCGACGGGTTCGGGGGCGATTAGATGGTGAGCATGACCCTCATCGGCCTCATCGGCCTGTTCGTTCTATTTGCGTTGCTTGCCCTGCGCTTCCCTGTCGCACTTTCGATGATGTTCGTTGGTCTGGTAGGAACCGTCGTTGCCACCGCCAACCGTTTCTTTGGCCTTGGGATGTCTAGTGACCAAGCTTGGACACGTGGATTTAAGACTGCCCTATCGAATTTGTCAGGTGAAGCTTTTGAAGCGGCATCGAATTTCAATCTGTTGGTGATTCCGATGTTTATCCTGATGGGCAACATTGCGGGTGCCTCGGGAATGTCCAAGGATTTGTTTACCGCTGCCTATCGGTGGATTGGCCATTTTAAAGGCGGACTTGCTTCGGCAACAATTTCGGCTTGCGCAGGATTTGCTGCACTTTCAGGTTCTTCCCTGGCATCAGCCGTCACTATGGGACGCGTTGCTCTTCCTGAAATGAAGCGCTTCAAATATGCACCGGAGCTTTCTACCGGTTCGGTAGCGGCTGGTGGAACGCTTGGTTTTCTCATACCACCTTCCGGTGGCATGATTATATACGCGGTGTTAACGGACCAATCTATTGGCCGTCTTTTTATGGCCGGAGTAATTCCGGGTATTATTCTGACGTTGCTTTTCATCGGCACTGTCTGGCTTGTCGTCCGTTTCCGGCCCGAAGCTGGGCCGGCTGGAGAAAGGTCCTCTCGCAGAGAGCGCATTCAGTCTCTGGCGGCCGCCATTCCAATTCTGTTTGTCGTCGGCATAACAATTGGCGGCATGTATACAGGCTTTTTCACGCCGGTTGAGGCCTCTGCTGTGGGCGCCTTTCTGACTTTCGTGGTGGCGCTGGCAAAAAAAACAATCAACTGGCATATGGCCGCTCCGATTATCCTACAAACCATGAAAGCGACAGCGACGGTTTTTCTCATCATTATCGGCGCCTTCATATTTATTCCGTTTATGTCCCTGACCGGATTAGCTGCGGATATGGTCACGTTTCTCACGTCTCTTCCCATTGGTGATGTGGGTGTCTTGGTGGTCGTTATTCTCATCTACATGTTCCTAGGCACTTTCCTCGAAAGTATGGCGATGCTGGTGCTGACGATCCCCGTCGTTGTAGCTCTTGCAACTCAGCTCAATTGGGATTTGGTGTGGTTCGGCATTATCGTGGTCATTGTACTTGAGATGGGGATGATCTCGCCGCCCGTCGGTATCAACGTTTTTGTTGTTAAGTCGATCGCGCCGGAAGTTCCCATGCGGACCATATTCAAAGGTATCTGGCCGTTCTGGTTCGCCATGGCAGCGATGATCGCGCTACTCGTCATTTTTCCACCAATCGCGATGTACCTGCCCGAAACCATGCTCGGGCAATAACTAAAAATTTTTGGGAGTGAGTTATGGCTATCATAGAACCGACAAATAAAACCGTAAAAGACTTTGAAGGTCTTCATCTCTACCACGGAAATATCTCCAACTGTTCGATGCGCGTTCGAATGACCCTTGAAGAAAAAGGATTGGAGTGGGTCAGCCACCATATTGATCTGAAAAAGAAAGAGAATATTAATGACGAATATTTCGGCATCAACCCCAATGGTTTGGTGCCCACACTTGTGCATGATGGTGTCGTGCACATCGAATCGAACGACATTATTGATTATCTTGATACGGCTTACCCTGAACCACTGCTGCGATCCGCTGATAAGGAAGCGGAGATGCTGGATTGGTTAAAATTATCCGCAAGTCTCCACGTTCCCGCGATCAAGCCTTACGTTTATGCCAAGAAAATGGCACCCAAAGTGAAGAAAAGTCAGGAAGAACAGGCAAAATACGAGGAGCTGCAAAAGAATGAGGAATTAAAGAAGTTCCATTCAAAACACGCAGGTCAGAAGACGTTCAGTGATGATGACGTTCGCGAGTCGGAAAGATTGCTGGCCGATGCATTTGCAAAATTAGAAACAAGTCTTGGAGACGCCCCCTGGATAATGGGCGAGCAATTTTCGCTCGCCGATATTTCGTGGATACCGATTTATTTCGTCATCGTCGGCTGCGGATACGATTTTAGCCTTTACCCCAATATCAAGCGATGGGCGGCTAGCGTCCAGGAGCGGGATAGCTATCGCAAAGGCATTTCGGATTGGTGCGAGGATTTTGCCAAAGTTTGAGCTAACAGCCCAAACCTAAAACAGCATTTTTATGGAGGAGGAAATCAGGTGTTGGATGCAGCAGACTTAACAACAGATTCAAAATTATGGATTGGGGGAGATTGGGTTTCCCCAACCGGAGAAAATTATTTCGATGATCTGAACCCAGAAGATGACAGCCTTTATGGTCGGTCGGCGGCTGGAACTTCGGAAGATATGCGCAAAGCCGTTGATGCGGCTAATGAGGCTTTCGGGAAATATGGTTCGTCGACAGCTAAAGAACGTGAAGCCTGGATCATCCAGGCCGCCGAAGTCATGGCGTCCATGCAATCAGAGTTTGTATCTGCACTCATTGACGAAATCGGATCACCATTCAATAAGGCGATGTTCGAATTCAACAAGGCCTTATCGATGATGCGGGCGGCTGCCGGTATGGCGCGCCAGGTTACGGGTAAAACCATTCCGTCGGATTATCCCGGAAGGTACTCGATGAGCGTACGCCAGCCGCTTGGCGTTGTTGCTGCCATTACGCCGTTTAATGTTCCTTTAATCAAAGGTGTTCGTCTAACAGCTGATCCTTTGGCCGTTGGTAACACGGTCGTTCTGTTGGCCTCGGAATTTGCCCCGCGCATTTCATTGTTGCTCGCGCAAGTTTACGAAAAGGCGGGAATTCCTGCCGGCGCCTTTAACGTCGTCACTGGATTTGGTCATGAAATCGGTGACTCTCTCACCGGTCATCCAAACGTTCCCATGGTGACCTTCACCGGTTCGAGTGTTGTCGGACAACATATTAACGAGCTTTGCGCCAAACAGAAAAAGCGCGTTACCTTGGAATTGGGCGGCAAAAGTCCTTTTGTCGTATTGGCGGACGCTGATCTGAAAAAAGCCGCTCAAGCCGCCTGCCATGGCATTTTTCTTTATCAAGGTCAGGTTTGCATGGGAGGCAGTCGCATTTATGTCGAGGCTCCCTTATATGACAAGTTTGTTGAAATCTATGCCAATGCGGCCAGCAATCTGGGCATGGGCGATCTTCGTAGTTCGGATACCATGATTGGTCCGATCATCTCAGAGCGCCAACGTAATCGAGTCCGAATCCATATTGAAGATGCCCGCGATAAAGGGGCGACGATCGTCACAGGAGGTAATTGGAAGGGCAATCGGTGTGAACCGACAATTTTAACCGATGTCTCCGAGGAGATGACGGTCTGTCGGGAGGAAACTTTTGGGCCAGTAACAGCGGTCTATAAGGTGGATACGTATGAAGAGGCTCTCGAAAAATCCAATGATACTGAGTATGGGCTTTCATCAACGATTTTTACCGAAAATCTGAATAAAGCTTTGCACTATGCCCATAACGTGTCCGCTGGCATGTGCCACGTAAATGCCTCTCCGGTTCACGATGAACCACACGTACCGTTTGGCGGGAATGGTGAAAGTGGTGTCGGTCGCGAAGGCACAGAAGCGGATATTGACGCAATGACCGAATGGAAATGGATCACCATTCAATCTTAGCAAATTAGCGAAACTTAAATTAGGAGGAAATCATGGCTCGTTTAGAAGGAAAAGTTGCAGTTGTCACGGGTGCCGCCCAAGGTATCGGTGAGGTATACGCCAAAGCTTTGGCCAAGGAAGACGCAAAGGTCGTTGTCTCGGATATCGCTGATCCGTCACGTGTCGCCGAAGAAATTAATGCCGATGGCGGTAGTGCAATTGCCATTGAAGCGGATATTACAAGTGACGATTCTTTAGCAGCTCTGGTTGAGAAAACAGAAGCAGACTTCGGGCCCATTGAAATTTTGGTCAATAATGCAGCGTTGTTTGCCGAATTAATGATCACGCCAATCATGGAAATGTCCAATGAAGAGTGGGATCGGGTCATGAGGGTCAATGCGCGGGGCTCTTTTCAATGTATCAAAGCGGCCGTGCCGAGCATGCTAAAAAATGGTCGTGGCAAAATAATCAATATCAGCTCCGGCACCTTTTATTACGGTGGGCCTGGTTTTGCGAATTATGTCAGCTCTAAGGGCGCGATTCTGGGTTTGACCAGATCTGCCGCTCGGGAGCTTGGCGATAAAAACATCCACGTCAATTGCATCATTCCAGGATTCACCGAAAGCGAAGGTGTTCAAAATCATCCTCAGTTAGATATCGCCCGCGCCCCGACCTTACAAAGCCGTATCCTAAAACGTGATATGATGCCTGAAGACTTGATCGGCACATTGCTGTTTTTCGCGTCGGAAGACAGCGATTTCCTGACTGGCCAGTCGATCAATGTCGACGGTGGAAAATACTGTCAGTAAATCATTTTACGAGGCAATGAACTTACTCGAACTTCACCATCACGGATCATCCGTTTGTGCGGCGAACCGTGGTGGTGGTGTTATAGGAAGTTCCTCAGTAGTCTGAAATTTGATGAAATTAGTATTGGCGCATTGCGCTCAAAAATAATTTCCCCCTGGATTTAGCCGTTCTGCCTGATTAAAAGACAAATTCCTTTTTCTGAAATTTAGTAAACCTAGTGTCGGCAGTACATTTAAATAAGGCAATGAGTATGCTTGAACTTTACCATCATGGTTCGTCGGTTTGTGCGGCGAAAGTACGTATGTACATGTATGAAAA
>PBQI01000193.1 GCA_002725625.1 Rhodospirillaceae bacterium
CATCGGAACGGTCTGTGATCTCTTCAAGTCGGAAGAATGAAGAAAATACTTTATCGCTGACGGATATGCGTCAGAATAATCCGGAAATGCTCTAGCTGGTTAGAACATTTATTCCTATGGAGGCTCCCCCACCCCAATCCTTTCCCCTTTGCGGGGGAGGATTGGGGTGGGGATTAGCGATTTGAAACCGGTAATTCTTCAGACATCAAGGCTTCCCTAGAACCGTTTGAGCAGGCGCTCTATATATTCTAGTTCCAGGTCGGGCCGCCACAGATCACCGGCCCGGCGCCTTAATTCTTTGAGAATTTCATGTGCCCGTTGCAATTCGCCTTCGCCGGGAATCTCGACGCGGCCCGTGGCCGTACCCTGCTGACCATCTTCCTGGGCCGGACGGCCAAAGGGATCGCGATTGCCGGGGCGGAGGCCTCTCAGGCGGGGGCCGCTGAACATGCCGAACCTGCCGCCCTGCCGTCCCCATTGTTGGCCATTACGCTGGCCGCGGCCTATGCGCTGGGAGAAAGCGCTGGCCGAACAGCGCGCGCCCTTGCGGAGCGCTTCCAAAGCCTTGGATTGTGGGCTGATCGATTGAGAAGGTTTTCCTTTGCCGAGTACTTGTTCGGATTCACGCATGGCCCGTTCGGCGTCGCCCAGACCTTTGGGAATTTTACCCATCATTTCGCTGAATCGCCGCATCAGTCCCCCCAGCTGTTTGCGTATACCTTCCTGTCTCTTCAGGCCTTCCTTTTTGCCCGATTCTTTGCTTTGGTTTTTTGAATCCGGGTTTTCCCTGTTTTTACTTTCCTGATTGTCACGTGATCGTTCTTTTCTGGCCTGTCGGTAAGTGTCGTCGAGTAATTTCTGCTGCTTGCGAATGATATCCCGTAGTTCCCGCATGCCTTTTTGGGCTTGCCGCGCTCCTTTGCTCATCCGGTCACCTTGAGCCAAGGCGCCGCGCAGATTTTCAAGCATGCGCTGAAGCTCGGCCATTAATTTTTTTGCGGCATCGCGGGAGCCTTGGCGGAGCAACTCGCGTGCCCGGTCGAGGAACCGCTGCAGATCCTGATTGGTCATGGTTCGGGCGTTGGGATCTAGCCGAGACAATTGACCTCTTTGCTGCAATTCCCGCATGAGCGATGACATAAACCGGTTCAAAGCGCGCTGGACCTCTGCCATCAGCTCTTCCAGTTCCTTAACGCTGGCGCTCCGTTCTATGGCTTCCATCAGTTTTTTCTGGGCGGCGCGCAAATCCATCCCGGCGGTAGCAGCTCGGCCCTCTTCGATTCTAAGGGCGATATCCCACAACATCTTTTGTACCTGGGTGACGGCGGCTGCTTCGCGCCGGTCACGTTTTAGCCGTTCCCTTGCCACCCGCAGCGTCAAATAGATGGTTCTATCGTCGTTTAATTGACTCGGCTCTTCGGTCATTTGATCGAGCTTCAGCATGGCCAGGCGGCGGTCGCGAACCGCCGTTGTCAGGCCTTTACGAATTTCATAGATTTCCTTGGCAGCAGGATGGCTGAAGCGGCGTTCCGGCAGGACCACCGGCTCAACATTGCTCAGACCTGCCTGACCTTTTTCGTCGGTGGCTAGCAAATGCACCAGGACCGGTAATCCGGCCCAGATATGGGAAATCAGATCATGATTGGATTTTCCTTTTACCTCATCGTTCCGCTGGCCTGGCCCGCTCTGCGGTAAGGGTAGGCGAAGTATGATTTCAGCCAAGCCGCCTGGGATCGCCTTGCCGTCCAGCCGCCGGATAGAAGCGGTTACGCCGGTGATACCGTAGTCATCCTCAGCCGTAAATGGCAGGTTGAGCCGCAGTTGGGGGGTCGCGTCCGGTGCGGCGAAAAATTCGGTTACCGGGGGGGTATCCTGGACAACGGAAAGGGACCAGCCGGCTATTTCTTGGTCACCCTGAATTACTGACAGGCGGCTGCCGGTTTTCAGTTCAATTTCCAAATGGTAGGCATCGGCCCCGATCCGGTTGAAAGGTTTCTTGGCCTCATCGATTTTCAGACTGGGCAGTGCGCCGCCGTCATTAACCTGCGCCATGAGAGTGCTGCCGGTCGGAACCGTGAGAGATTTGATCGGTGCAACCGACCCACCTGCTGCGGTGCCGGCGGCGTTTCGCCTCGATGCATCATCGCCGCCCAAATGTATCACCACCGGCGGTTTGCCGGTATAGGCCGGGGGCGTAATCCAAAGGCTGACATTAACCGGTTTGGTAAATCCGAGAGCACCGATATCCGGTAACAATGCCCGCCCCAGTCTGTTAAAGCCATCGGCACCGGCAACCACCACACCGATAATCAACAACAAAGAAATCGCCGACCGCACCGCCCAGGGATCGCGTTCGGCCAGGCTGGCCTGCGGCGGTCTCAGGCGTAGTCGTGCCGCCGCCTCGATCATACGTTTCTGATGTTCTTGCCACAATATAATGGTTTCTGTGTCACCGGTGCTGTTCGCTAGTCTATCGTCAATGGCTGTAAGAGGACGATGATCCAGGCCACTGGACTGCTCGATACGGTGGCGGGACCGCAACGGCCCGATAATGGGAAGGCCTGAGAACGCCCTATACAAGGCCGCCATAAATGCCGCCAGAAAGAGAATAACAATTAGAGCGTGAAGCCAAAAAGGCAAGTAAGAGAAAAAGTCGAGCAGGGCGGCAGCGGAAAAAACGCCGGCAAGGGCCGTGGCCGGCCAGAGCTTCGGCCACAAATGCTCCCACAACAAGCTGGCCTTGGCCAATACCATAAGGGTTTTATAGGTCGGTCCGTTATATCCGCTCAAATTACGTCCAAAAATAGTTGAGTACTAAGCTGGCGCCACCAGACTGCGACAAAGCTTGATCATGTCATTTGATCCAGTTTGGCAGATTTTCATACTCTAACATAGTATCTACGGTCATTCGCTCGCGAATAATTGAAAACCGGTCTTCTTTGACCAACACTTCCGGCACGAGTGGTCGGCTGTTGTATGTGGACGCCATAACCGCGCCATAGGCGCCGGCAGTCCGAATCGCCAGCAAATCACCGGCTTCCATCGATGGTAATGCATAGTTGGTGGCAAACGTATCACCGGTTTCGCAAACCGGGCCGACGATATCGACATTTTCCATATTGACGCCGTTTTGCGGCTCTTTAACCGGTTGGATGTCGTGTTTGGCGTCGTAAAGGGTCGGGCGCATCAAATCATTCATAGCGGCGTCGGTAATAACAAAGCGCCGGGTCGCACTTTCTTTGACGAACACGGCGCGGGTAACCAGCAGTCCGGCGTTGCCCACAATGACGCGCCCGGGTTCGAACACCAAATCGATACCGATATCTCCCAGGGTTTCCAATACTACGCGTCCGTATTCTGACGGTGTTGGTGTCGGTGATCCGTCATAAGGAATGCCGAGCCCGCCGCCGAGATCGAGGCGAAGAATTTCATGCCCATCAGCTTTCAATATTGCGACGATATCCCGAAGCCGGATAAATGCATTGCGAAAGGGGTCAAGATCGGTCAGTTGAGAGCCGATATGGATGGCCAAGCCGACCATATTGATGTGCGGCAGCTGGCTTGCTCGGGCGTAGACCTCGTGGACCCGTGTCCACTCGATGCCGAATTTATCTTCCTGCCGGCCGGTGGCGATTTTGTCATGGGTATTGGCGTCTACATCCGGATTGATGCGAAGGGCAACGGAAGCTTGCAGCCCCAGGGAGCCGGCCACCTCGTCTAAAAGCGCCAGTTCCGGTTCCGATTCCACATTGATCTGAAGAATATTTTCCTGCAGCGCGTGGGATAGCTCTTCACGGGTCTTGCCGACGCCGGAAAAAATAATTTTGTCGGCTGGCACACAAGCAGCCAGGGCGCGCGTCAATTCACCGGAAGAAACCACATCCGCGCCGGCCCCCATATCAGCCAGAACGCGGATAACCGCTAAGTTTGAATTGGCTTTGACGGCGTAGCAGACGGTTGCCGAAAGTCCCGTCAGAGCTTCGGAAAAAACCTGATAGTGCCGTTCGATGGTGGCCTGCGAATAGCAATAGAACGGCGTTTCCACGGTTTCCGCGATGGTTTCGAGGGGCACATCCTCGGCGGTGAGGGCGCCATCTTTATAATTAAAATGATCCATAATCAGTATTAATCCGTCAAATCCGGTGTGAACATTCGTCCCAATCGGCCCAGCCTGGAATAAGGCGCCTGGCGTTACTGGCTGGGATAAGATCTGGGGTAAGTGTTTTTTTCACCCGCCGGCGGCAGAGGGCTGCCCTTTTTGCCGCACCCCGCCATCAGGGGAAGAACCAGCAACACCACCAGCAGGGAAAATAGCCATTTTCGTTTCATGTTGTACCCCTTGGGCATGTGTCCGTCCTAATCCAACTCTTAGCTCAAAAACCGCTTACGTGCTTCAGCACAGGCGACAGTAACATTTGCCGGCGCCGGGGCGCCAAAGCTGTTTCTGGCGTCGAGTGCTTGTTCGATTTCAAGGCTTGCTAGCGCCGTTTCATTGATACCCGGGTCGACGCTTTGCATATCGGCCAGTGACAGATATTCCAGTCCGCATTTCTTTTCTTCAGCCAATTTAACCAACTCGCCGCTGATATGGTGGGCTTCCCGGAAGGGCTTGTCGAGTTCCCGTACCAGCCAATCTGCCAGATCAATGGCGTTGGCGTTGGCCGCTTTGGCCGCTGTCAGCAGCTTATCCTCATCGAAGCCAATTTCCGAGAACATTCCAGTCATTGTCGCGACCGAAAGAGCCATGGTATCAGCAGTTTCAAACACCGGCTCCTTATCTTCCTGCATGTCCTTGCTGTAGGCTAGCGGCAGTCCCTTCATGACGATTAAAAGGCCGCTCAAAGCGCCGATAACCCGGCCCGCCTTTGCCCGCACCAACTCCGCCGCATCCGGATTGCGTTTCTGCGGCAGCATTGAACTGCCAGTGGAAAAGCTGTCGGGCAAAGTGACGAAACCGAATGAGGCGCTTGCCCAGATAACGATCTCCTCGGCCATCCGCGAAAGATGCGTCGCCATGATTGCGGCCAAGGCCAGGTATTCCAGTGCAAAATCCCGATCCGATACGGCATCCAGCGAATTGGCCGCCGGTCCTTCGAAGCCCAGCGCCTTTGCCGTCATTTGCCGGTCAATCGGAAAGCTTGTACCGGCCAGGGCGCCGGCCCCTAGGGGGGATTCGTTGAGCCGCTTCCGGCAGTCGGCAATACGGCCCCTGTCCCGGCCCATCATTTCCACATAGGCTAGCAAATGATGACCCAAGGTCACCGGCTGTGCCGTCTGCAGATGGGTGTAGCCGGGCATGATCGTAGCTGCGTGCTCTTCCGCCCGATCGATCAGCGTGGCCTGCAGCTTTTCCGTTTCACTATCCAAAGCATCCAATTCATCGCGCACCCACAGTTTGAAATCGGTTGCGACCTGATCGTTTCTCGACCGTGCCGTGTGCAACCGACCGGCAGCATCGCCGATCAGTTCGGACAAGCGCGCCTCAATATTCATATGAATATCTTCCAAGGCGGTTTTGAATTCAAATTTGCCCGCTTCAATCTCCACCAGTATCCGGCCCAGGCCATCAACAATATCCTTGCCGTCGTCTGCCGATATTATGTTCTGCGCCACCAGCATTTCGCAGTGGGCCGTTGACGCAACAATATCCTGTGCATACATCCGCTTGTCGAAATCAATCGATGCATTGATGCGCTCCATAACTTCAGACGGGCCGCCGCCAAACCGGCCGCCCCATATTGAACTGGTGTTCTTATTCATTGGTTCCTACAGGTTTATATCCGGCATTGATGCCGTTGGGCGCTATTTTGTCTATTCCTGGAATGTAATCAAGGGCGGAAGACCTAAATGCAGGCAACTAATTTACGGTAGGCGATATATTTATGCAGCAGAAATCTCTTTGTACCATTCGGCAATACGTACCTTTAGCACATCCCATTTGAGCGCCATGATGTCGCCTAGGGTGTTTTTTTTATTTTCCGAGGTATTTTCGGTGGTTCTCAGTTCAACAAATTCTTCGATAATAGGCTTAAGAAATTTCGGCCCAAACTCATCTTCGATGAGAAACCTTGGTTCTATTTTACCGAATACCTCCCGGTAAACCTCCAAAAAAATTTTTAGAACCGGTAGCTTTAACCGACGCAGAATAACCATGTTGTCGTAGAATAAATCAGCAATTCTGGGTCCAATGGACTAAACCCGGTAGGCTGATTTTTCAAAGCAGAATCTGAATTTTTGGTTCACGGACGTTGCCATTTTAAATTGGTTGGGTAGCCATTGCCAACCACGCGGCGGTCTCCTGATCCAGAAGAGGGGTCAAAATACCGACTACCGTCTGGTGGTAGCCGTTTAGCCAATCGGTCTCTTCCCGCGTTAGCAGGGTCGCCTCAACCAGATTGCGGTCGATGGGCGCCACAGTCAGCACTTCAAAACTCAGCATGGCGTTGGTTCCCCCGGGGGGTAATTTCTCTTTCTGAACGGCGACAAGATTTTCGATGCGAATGCCGTATGCTTCGGTTTTGTAATAGCCGGGTTCGTTGGAAATGATCATCCCCGGCTCCAAGGCGATACGATTGGGGCTTTTCGAAATACGCTGCGGGCCTTCGTGGACGCCGAGATAGTTGCCGACACCGTGACCTGTGCCGTGTTCATAGTCGAGCCCCACCTGCCATAAGGATTTTCGAGCCAAAATATCAAGTTGTGATCCCGTCGTGCCTGCCGGAAATTTCACACTGGCCAGGGCGATATGGCCCTTGAGCACGCGGGTAAAGCGATCACGCATTTCGGCGTCGGGTCGACCGATGGCCACCGTGCGGGTGACGTCGGTGGTGCCATCAAAATACTGGCCGCCCGAATCCACCAAATAAAGCGAACCGTTCAGCAATTTTCGATCACCGCCGGGTTGGGCCCGGTAGTGAATAATGGCGCCGTTTGGCCCGGCACCGGATATGGTAGGAAAACTGAGCCCGCGGAAATTATCCGCCGAGCGCCGTAAATTATCCAGCTTGTCGGCAACTTCGGTTTCGCTCAAACCTTCCGGCGTTGAGTGACAATCGAGCCAGGCCAGAAATCTGGTAAGGGCTACACCGTCTCGCGTGTGGGCGTTGCGAATTCCGTTCAATTCAATGGAATTCTTGATCGCCTTGGGCAGTTGGCAAGGATCCTCAGCCGGTGAAAGGGCGGCGCCCGCATCAATCAGCTGCGATGAAACTGCTTCGGCGGCGCTCGCTTTATCGAGACGCACCGTTGCTTTCGCCTTTCCTAAACTAATCAAACCCGACCTGAATTCGTCGCTAGGGAGAAATTTTACGTCGTCATCCAATTCCGCTTCAATGGATGGCCTCACTTTACGGCGGTCAACGTAGATTTCGAGCCGTTGGTCGCTATGCAAAATAGCGAAACACAGAACCAACGGCGTGAAGGGGACATCACCGCCCCGGATATTTGCAAGCCAAGCAATTGAATCCGGTGCCGTGAGGACAACCGCGTCATGCCCAGATTCCTTCAATTTTGCCGCAATAGAGGCGCGCTTTTCTCCGGAACTTTGACCGGTGAACTCAGCAGCCTGAAGTTCGACAGGCGATATCGGCGCTGCTGGTCGGTCGTGCCAAACCTGATCAATCGGATTGGGCGAAGCAACAGTAAGCTGGCCGCAGGATTTTATCGTCGCCGCACGTAAACGGGAGGCTCCTTCAACTGTGTGTAGCCAGGGATCAAAACCCAGCTTGCCGCCTTTCGGCAGGTTCTTTTCAATCCATCTGCCCGGCGGCCATTTACCGGTAACGGTGTCGGTCAATGGTTCAAAATCGTACACCGCCCCGTCGGCCTGATTGGCAACCTGCAACGTATACCGCCCGTCGACAAAGATCGCCGCCTTGTCGGCGAGAATGATGGCGATACCTGCCGATCCGGTAAATCCGGTCAGCCAGGCCAGCCGCTGCGCGCATTTCGGGATATATTCACCTTGGTGCTGGTCGGCCAGCGGGACGATGAAACCGGCCAAATTCCGGTCGTCTAGTTCTGATCTCAAAGTCGCCAGGCGTTCCGCCACGGTTAGGGTTTCATAGCCAGAAGATTTGAGACCGTTGGGCTCATCCAACGCCGAACCAAGCTGCTGCTTTAAACAGGCGGTAAGCGAGATATCCGGCTTTTCGGCAATCAGCGATATCCAGCCATCCTGATCACCGATAGTGCCTTCATCTATCGGCGAAGCGGCGACACCGGCAACGATTTCCAGGACGTCCTGGGCTGTTAGATCGGAATGCATTTCTTTTAAATGAATTGCCAAACTATCGAATGTCTCTTTATCCATCATACCTTGTCGTCAGTTTGAACCGTCTTTGGGGTCTTGCTTGGAAATGCTTTGAGCTTCGTCAGAAAGTGCCTGCCTTATCTGGCCGATAATGCCGTCCCAATCGCCCGGGGCCGGCTGGCGGAACAACCGGAGACCAGGGTACCATGGGCTGTCTGAGCGGTCGAGTTGCCAGCGCCAATCCGGTGAGAAGGGTAGCATAACCCAAGCCGGTACGTTCATCGCTCCGGCCAGATGAACCAGATAGGTGTCAATGGAAATGATTAAATCCATCTGGCTGACGATGGCCGCCGTATGGGCAAAATCACCTAGTTCATTGCCTAGATTGACGACCTTGCCGTCTTTCTCGAACGGTATCAATTCATCTCCTTCCGGACCGAACTGCAATCCGTAAAACCGGCAGGCGGGAATATCGAACAGTCGGGCGAGATCATCGGCGCGGCAGACTTTGCGGCGGTAGGTGTCACCATGGTCACTGGCCCAGGCCAGCCCGATCTTGAGATTCGGTGAGGACGGTATCTGCAGATAGATATCCAACGGGTTGGTCAGGTAAGGCGATCTGTTGGGAATATTATCGGCTGTAATGTTGAGATATTGTCCCAGGCTGATCAAGGGCGAGTAGTAGTCGAAGGACGGCGGCTGATCGCCGAAATCGCC
>PBQI01000194.1 GCA_002725625.1 Rhodospirillaceae bacterium
ATCCCCTTCTTCCTAGGAGCCAGATGCCCAGTTTCTCTAACTAAGCATGTGGATCCGGTTAAGGGGGGCAGGTCACCACAATTCACGGGACCGCCGGTTAAGTTGGGGGAGCGTGATTTATCAAAAAGGAATTTCGTCGTCGAGGTAGCCACTATCCGCAGCGTGGGAGTTCTCATCTGCATTTTGCAGTGCCGGACCATCATGTTTTGCCTCCTCAAGAACTACTTGGAGTTCATTCTTGAGGCTCTCGTCAGCATAAAAATGCGGGAAAACAGCCATTGGGCATCAGCATGCCCTTGCACAGCGGCCTTGCGGTACCACTTGGCGGCCTCGGCGTAGTCTTGGTGCACGCCATTGCCTTGAAGGTGCATGGCCGCAAGGATGTATTGGGCATCGGCCATCCCCTGTCCGGCGGCCTTTCTGAACCACTTGGCGGCCTCGGTATCATCCGGGAGCACACCCTGGCCCCGAGCGTACGCCAGTCCGAGATTGTATTGGGCATCAGCATGTCCTTGCACAGCGGCCTTGCGGTACCACTTGGCGGCCTCGGCGTGGTCCTGGAGCACTCCTTGGCCCTCGGCGTAAAAGACCCCAAGGTTGTGTTGGGCCTTGGCGATGCCTTGCTCAGCGGCCTTGTGCCACCACTTGGCGGCCTCGGCGTGGTCCTGAGGCACACCCTGGCCGATATTGTACATGAAACCGAGATTGTATTGGGCCTTGGCCAACCCTAGCTCAGCAACCTTGTGATACCACTTGGCGGCCTCGGCGTAGTCTTGGTGCACACCCTGGCCGTGATAGTACATGAGGCCGAGGAAGTATTGGGCGGCAGCGTAACGCTGTCCGGCGGCAAGCCGGAACCACTTCATTGCTTCATTATAGTCTTGAGGAACTCCATTTCCTGAATGGTACATAAAACCCAGATAAGACTGGGCATCGGCATTTCCCTGTTTGGCAAGGGGTTCCCACTCCCTCAACGCAGTCGCGTAGTCTTTTTTTTGCCAAGCATCCAGCCCCTTCTGAAAATCAGCTTGGAAATCAGCACTGGATGTCTATCTCTTTTTCGAAACCGGCCGCGAGAAAGGGCAAGAAGAAGAGCAGTAGAAATTGTCAATCCCGGGCGGTTTAGCAACAGCTTGCGTAAATACCCTCGATGACAAAACCGTCAGTTGGCGGAAAGTGTTCGGCGACCAAGGCCCGCGCTTCGGTCTCATTGCTGGCAATAATGTTGTGAACATGAAGGTCCGCCCAACGGTCATCAAAATAACCGTGGCTTTGGCTTTCCTTCACCAAAGCCCGCACGTCCCTGTTGTATATGGAAACCTCGAAGACCTTGCCGCCATTGACCGGGGGATGAAGCATTTCTCAAATCCTTCTTCCGATAAACGGTGATCCCGGATTTCCCATCCCTGAACCCACCCCCAGGTCTCGAACGCGGTTTTAAGGGCAGGTAGCCAGAATGGAAAACCTAAATAATTCTACGGCGGGAGAGTTAACAAAGCCTTTCGGCCGATCACCAACGGTGGCAGGAAATCGTCTAGAAAGGCGCATATATTGGGGAATAAGAGTGGATGGGCCCGACCAGGGCGCCGTCAACACAGAATCAAACCGTTAAATTTCCAAAGCCGGAACGACTTGTTCGATCACATAGCCGTCCGCTTGGGGAAATTTGGCGCGGGCCTTGTTGGAGCGGGCCTGGTCCTGGTTGTCAGCCATGATTTCGATATAATGGGTGTCGCCCCAGTCATCAGCAAGGTGCTTATGACGCTCGCCGGCGCCTTGGAAAAACCGGTTTGGCTTGTCCTGCCTTATGTCCCGGACTGGTGGTGGCTGATGGAAGGCGATAAATGCCCCTGGTACCCGACCATGAGACTGTTTCGCCAAACCTCGCCTGGCGATTGGGGCGGTGTTTTTGATTGGGTAGCCAAAGCGCTGCTAGAAATTCACCAGGAAATTCGGTGACAATCAATTAGTGGCTTTCCCAGTCACTTGGCAAACGTTCATCGGGCTTTAGCAGCAACCGCTTGACGCGGCCGGCGCCGCAAACATGAACCCGGAGTATCTCCTCGATATCGTTCTCCGAGGCGTAGGTATACCAGACACCCTCGGGGTAGATGACCATGATCGGGCCAAGTTCACAGCGGTCCAGGCAGCCGGCGGCATTGACGCGGGTTTTTTTCAGGCCGATTTCCTTGGCGCGGCGCTTCATGTAATCGCGAAGTGCCCCGGACCCCTTGGCGGCGCAGCAGCCGCGGGGATGCTCGTCGGCGCGGACGTTGGTACAGCAGAACAAATGGGTCGTGTAATAGAGGCGTGGATCGTTGGCCATCGGCTATAAAATCATCGACAATCGGTGTTTGCGCGGAATCCAATGATAACGCGGGACGCTAGGGGAAGGACAAGGCTCCTTTTTCTTCAACTTATTGGCAATAAAGGCGGAAAACAGATATAATATCAAGTTAACAGCGGCTATCGTGCGGCCGTCTCCCCAGAATAGGGAGTATCGCAATGGAGAAGATTGCAATTGTCATTATTATCTTTTTTCTCACCGCCTGCTCGACCGAGAAGGTCAACCAAGGTGCTATGTTGGGCGCTGGCCTAGGGGCGCTTGCCGGTGGCTTTGTAGGCTACCAATTCGGCGGCGGTCTGGGTCAAGCTCTTTACACGACCGCCGGAGTCGTCGCTGGTGGCAGCGTCGGACATGTTCTTGGCGAAAGGTTTTTATCATCCGATATTTTCGAATTTAAACTGACGGCTTTCAAGACCTATGTCGGCGCCAGGGACGGTGAAATCCACGGTTGGTCAAATTCAAAAACTGGCCATAGCGGCATCTTCCGGGCGGCTTGCACCTTCCACGCCCGCAATGACCATTATTGCCGCGACTATTCAAGCACCGTCGCCTTTATGGTGCGAATGCAGACCACTAGCGGCACTGCTTGCCAACTGGCGGACGGTACCTGGAAAGTGGTGGCGCAAGAATTCGGCTGATGTCGCCAGACATCGCTAGCAACCGTAAAGAGCCGCCTTCAAGGCGGCTCTTTTTTTTGCTGGTGTCCACGGTGTTGGGGATTCGTTAATAAATCGCCTGCATTATTGAGCCTTGCGGGAAGGCGAAACCAGAAAGAAAAACAAACAAACTGTAGAGGAAAATATGATGCATCGTATCCCGTGCTTATTGCCGGTTCTCCTGTTTCCCTTATTTATCGCCGCATGTTCGCTTCCCGTTCAGGTCGCAACTTTCGTCGCCGACGGGATCAGCCTTTTCTCCACAGACAAAACCGTCTCTGACCATGGCATTTCCATGGCCATGGATAAGGATTGCGCCGTATGGCGCGGCCTGAAGGGCGATGAAATCTGCAAGGACGAGGCAAAGGATGGCGTGATGACGGCCTCTCAGTCCGGCCCAGTCGCATCGCCACCGGCCGCCGGCCGCCCTGCCCTTGCCCAGGTCGAATCGGTCGAAAAGGAAGTTTTGAGCGCAATCCCCGCCACCGTGAAGCCATTATCAAACCCTCGCCAGCCGGCGGCGCGCCAACCGGCTGGCGTCCTCGCCCTCGCCGAGCCGAACTCCTTGGTTGCTTTTGGCGCCACGCCAGTGGTCAAGCAAGCCAGGCCGGCCGACGTTGCCCAATCCGGCCAGAACAGTCAGGGCGGCGGTGCAAAGAGTGGTTACCATTTCGTTCTGGCTAGTTTCTCCATTCGCGGCAACGCCGAAAAACTGCTGCACCTCAACGCTGGACTATCGCCTAAGGTGATGACGGCGAAAGTCAAGGACCGGACCATGTATCGAGTGATCGTCGGCCCCGTCGCGCCAGAGCGAAGGAAGACAACCAGCAAACGGCTTGCCAAAACTGGTTTTGCTGATGTCTGGGGTATTCACCTGAAACCGGGCATAGGCGTTCAGGGCAACGCGATGCTGGCCGCCTTGCCCTAAAGGCCTGGTGTAAGCGGATTTAGATCTAGCCAGCGCGCCCTTGCGCGCTGGCGGCGACACTAGGGCGGTTTTTCTTAGGGACGCCTGCCAGTTCACGCACCATGAGCGATCAAAATATGGATAGCCAGAACGGTTCCGGCGAGCTTTTAGAAGCTCATTCCGAGAACCACCATCTGAAAAACACCATCAACGCGCTGCGCGATGAACTGGTGAACATGCGCTACGAAAAAGAAGAAGCCGTCCAGAAGGACTTCGGCACCGCCAACGACGAATTGTCCAGCTTAAAGATACGGCGCTCTCTTTCCGCCAACGCCGGGATCGACCACACATAGAAAGACCGTGCCTGCCGCAAACTCTTCAACATAGGCCGGCAGCAGGTAAGCGGCGACTTGCGGGTTAAATGGGGAGAGGTCGGCAAAAAGATCGACGATGCTAACTTCCGGCGCTTGACGGTAAAGCACCGCCTTGATTTGCCCCACATAAGGGCCAGTCGAACCGAAATCAGTGAAAAGGACGATCATAAAGCCGGGGTCATGTTCCCCGATTCGCACCGCCGGCGGCCACCTCGGCCAATGATTTCACCTTTTCGAAAGCGCGGACTTCCAGTTGGCGAACCCGCTCCCGGCTGATTCCGTAAACTTTGCCCAGTTCCTTCAGTGTTACGGGATCGTCCGTCAAGCGTCGTTCGACCAGGATGTTGCGCTCACGCTCGGGAAGCTTGGCAAGGGCTTGTTTAAGGAATTTACTGCGCAACTTACCTTCCTCGCTTTCCGCGGTTTGGGTTTCTGGGGAAGGGGCTTCATCAACCAGGAGATCCTGGAATTCCAGGCTTTCATCCTCGGCTTGGCTAAGAGGCGCATTGAGCGAAACATCGGGTGCCGTCAACCGCTGGTTCATATTAACCACTTCCTTCTCTGAAACCCGCATGACGGCAGCGAGTTCAGCGGCTTGGTCTTTGTCCAAATCACCAAAATCCATAATCTTCAGGCGATTTTTCTGCTTTCTCAAGCTGAAAAAAAGCTTCTTCTGTGCCGCCGTAGTACCCATCTTGACCACCGACCAGGAGCGCAGGATATATTCGGTGATCGCCGCCTTGATCCACCACATGGCATAGGTCGACAGGCGAAATCCACGTTCCGGCTCAAATTTCTTTACGGCTTTCATCAAACCGATATTGCCCTCGGAAACCAGGTCCGCTACCGGCAGGCCGTAACCCCGGTGATTCATGGCAATCTTGGCGACTAGACGCAGGTGGCTTGTTACCAGCTTATGAGCGGCGTCAACGTCATCGTGCTGACGCCAGCGGCGGGCCAGCATGTATTCCTCTTGCGGCTCCAGAACGGGAAAGGACCAAACCTCGCGGAAATACCGCGACAGCCCTTTTTCCATCGGTACGATTGGCAAAGTTAAAGCAGCCATAATTTACGGTTACCCCATTCTTCCGAGTTTCATCAGATCCGAACGGTCATATTTACCAACGCCGCTACGACCGTGCTTACAAACCGCGGAGATGCTAGTTTTTAAGGGAATGTCCAAAAAAAACGTGACGTGAGCAATATACCACATTCGCCATATCCTCCTTAACGAAGCAATACGCCGGTCGAGCCTGCCCTCAAGCCATGCATAACCTTCTTTCCGGCCCCAACAAGGCACCAGATGAACACTATATTAGCCAATAACCAAGCAAAGTCAATGGTTTTGTTAAAAAGCCATTATATTTCAATTGATTATACGCGCTTGATAATTGACATTATAAATACAGATAGGGAGTCTGCTGCAGGACAACGAAAAATGCGCTCACTACAGGCGTTCGTTAAGGCCAAAACAAAAGAAAACTGCCCCGATAACGGGTTACCAGCAAGACACCATCAGAAGAAAATTTGTGTCGCCGCTCCGCTAACGAATCACTCCAACCGAAAGACTAATTATTTCCCGTTCAGGTCTTGAGTAACGTCGTTTGCCGCGAATGCCGAATCGCTGGAGTGATCATCCTCCAGTTCATAACTGAGCTCGGGAATAGGCGGAAGTTCGTCCGGGTTGCCGTTTTCGATTAGCGACTTGCGTTTCTGACGATACATGCTGCGAATCGCCGCATAATAATCAATGGATGTCTTTTTCACCTGCTCCAACTCATCCATAACGCCGGAGTACTCATCCACAGCGGTCAAACTCATCCGCGAATATTTAGCGGCGTCGCGATTCGAATTTTCAAGATAAAGCCCCAACGGATCCAAGAAATGATCAACCCCTAGTTTACCTAACGCATCGCGCGGGCTGGAAGGGCCAAAGAGTGGCAGGACAAGATAAAAGCCCTCGCCGACGCCCCAGACGCCAAGTGTCTGCCCGAAATCCTCGTCATGCTTTTCCAACCCAACAAATTTTTCAGCAACATCGAAAAGACCGCCCACGCCGGCGGTGCTATTGATCGCTAGGCGACCGATGGTATCCAATGCTCGCCAGCCTTCTCCTTGCATAAGGTCGTTGGCCAGGATAACGGGTGAATTGAGGTTGTCCAGGGCGTTGCCAATGGCCGTGCGGACATACCCCGGCAGGAAAGCATAGGCCTTGCCGATGGGCCGCAACAGCACGTGTAGTAGAAGCTCATTAAGATCAAAGAAAAAACGGTTCATGGGTTCCAACGGATCGTTGGCATCCTCTACGCTTGCAGCTTGGTTCATATCGTCTTGAGCCGCCACCACCTCATTGGCGAAAGCTGAAGGAACACCGCTGGTCAATAAAGTAGAGGTGAGGATCAAAACCCCGCACCAGTACGGTAGTCTGAAAAGTTTATGCGACAATTTTATTCCCCTTTGGCCCATAATATACTGTGGCAGTGTCTAATAAAATCTAAAGCATCGGAAAGCGGATGTAAACTTTATGATTCACTTAAACATGCCGAGTCCGCATTTTCATTTTTTTGCTACGTCCTTTTGCCGGAAAAGGTTGCCCGTTGTCAACCACACGCCGAGGTTTTAGTCTCTCCGCAAAATCATGACGATGATTGAGGGGAATTATGTATCTTTCCTGGGACACCTATTACCGTTACGCAAACAAGACCCTATTTATCCTGACTTTCCTTCTTACGGCTCACCTTGCCATGGCCGACGAAGTTCCTGCGCGCGTGGTGGTCGAGCGTTTTCAAACTGGCATATTAGCCGTCATGAAAGAGGCGGAACAGCTTAGTGTCAAGGAACGCTATGACCGGTTAACGCCCTACATTGATGAGGCTTTTCACGTTCCTTTAATGATCAGGGTCGCCACTGGCTCTTTTTGGAAACAGGCCAGCAAATCACAGAAGCAGCGGCTCACCGCCGCATTCAAGCATATGAGCATCAGCACCCTTGCGACGTTTTTCGATAGCTATTCCGGTCAAACTTTTGAGACGGTTGGCGAGAAACCCGGACAGCAAATGACATTTCTCGTCCAAACCCGAATCGTTGACGTGGACAAATCCTACGTCGACATCGCTTACGTCATGAAAAAAATTAATAACCGGTGGTTCGTCGTCGACGTTATTGTCGACCGAGGTATAAGCGAACTGAAGGTGCGTAAGTCAGAATACCGCCGGCTGTTGAAAACGAGCGGTGTCGAGGGGTTGATCTTGGCCCTGAACGACAAAGCCAACCAATTGATCTCGGAGTAAAATACGTATGACCGCGGATCATCTCGTCCTTAAATGTTTGGTTTTAATTGTTTATTTTCTGGTTTCTCTTTCCCCTTCCGTAGCCAGCGAATCGGCGAGCGCGGTTGTTGAGAAATTCCATGACAGCTTGGTAGCCATCATGAAAGGGGCGGAACAACTTGGAGGCAAAGGGCGTTACGAACAATTGGCGCCTAAATTTGATCAGACCTTTTATCAACATAAGATGGTTCGGGTCGCATCCGGCCGATTCTGGAAAGGTGCGAGCGAAGCCGAACAGGCCGATCTCCTCGCCGCCTTTCGGCGAATGAGCATCAGCACCTACGCCTCCCAATTCGATAGTTATTCCGGCCAGAGCTTTGAAACCGTCGGCGAAAGAGCGGGACCAAAAGAAAGAGCGCTGGTTGAAACCAGGATTCTCGATCGTGACGGCCCAAAAGCGGATCTCACTTACGTTTTAGAGAAAGTCGAAAACCACTGGTTGATTGTCGATGTTCTGCTCGACAATTCCATCTCCCAGTTGGCCGTTCGCCGTTCCGAATACCGCCACTTGCTGCGCAAGAATGGCATCAATGGGCTGATCTCCGCATTGGACAGGCTGGCCGACAAGCTTGTCACCCCATAGACATCGGTTTGTTAGCGCGCCGCCGAAGGATTTTTCAGGGGAAACATTGACCCCAGGAGCAGTCCCCATAGTATCCATAGGATTTCCCGGAATCGGCGGACCAAGGCGACGGCAACGCCAAGCACCGACGAGCCGGTCATTGCCGAGCAAACCAAAAGAAACGCTCCTTCCTGAGCACCGATGCTAGCCGGAATAAAAAACGTGCCCGTGCGCACCAGCTGCGCCGCCGCCTCAATGATCCAGGCATCCGTCAGTGATACCGGATGGCCAAGGAAAAACATGGTGGCATAAATTTCCAGGACACCGATCAACCAATTGACAAGGGCCAAAAACACGGCCCAAGAAAACCGTCTCAGATGATGGATGTAAAACCGCACCAAGCGTTCATCCACGTCACGGACAAGATGCATCACCTTTTCGATACCACGGGTAAACCTCCACCGGCTGATCCAGGTTCCCGTGATGGTCGAAACTTTCAGCCGCTGGATGAAAAAAAATAGAGCCGTCCCCAGGCCTAGGGCAAAAAGCCCCAGGCCAGCAATAATCTTGTAGGATGCCGGGAGGACAGGTGATGCCCACATCAAAGCAAACCCCAAGGCAAGGAAAATCACCAGCGCCAACATATTGATGGTTTTGCCGATGAGCAGGGACGTCGTTCCTTCGCGATAGCCGATGCCATAATACTTTTTCAACAGAACCGCTTTCACCGGTTCACCGCCCATGTTTGCCAGTGGCAAAATGCTGTTGAAAACCTCCCCCACCATACGCATCTTCCAGATTCGGTATAGCCAAGCCAGGTTAAGGGGAACCGCGGTCAAGGCCATCTGCCAGGTAAAAGAATCGATCACAAAAGCAAGGAGATATAGGCCCAGGATAACGGTAATTCCCCAACCCACCTGACTGACTCGTTTGATCACCTGGGCGATCTCGATCTCGCTAACGACAACGGCGAGCAGCGCCAAACCAATCAATAGAAAAAAATATTTCAGGTACCGCACTTCACCGCCCCTCAAACAAGTCGATCAGAGCCAGAGACATCGCTGTAATTTGCTTGGCAGTCACCGGAAGTTGGGCAATATCGGGGCAAGCCCGCGCTGAAATATGCCGGACTAAAGGAAACAAGCGAACCGCTGTCGAACCCAATCAAGAAGCTCCCCGCTCCGTCGCTCCCTTCCAAAAAACCATCAAGGCCGGCAGAACGACCAGAGTGCATCCCAAAGTCAGGGTGATGGAAATGGCTAACAGCATGCCCATACTTGATGTTCCAGGATGGCTGGACAAAGCGATTGCACCAAACGACCCGATAGTGGTCAGCCCACTAAAAACTACAGCACGGGGGGTGCTGGTCCCGAAGATGCTGAGGGTGCCGCCCTCGTTTCTTTGTCGCAGCACCAGATGAATGCCACTCGCCACGCCCAGCCCGAACAGCAGGGGCAGGACAATGACGTTAGCGTAATTAAACGAAAGGCCCAACAGAACCGATGTCGCGATGGTCAGCAAGACCGCCAGAAATAGTGGCACGAACACCAAAACCACATCCTTGAAAGACTTCAAAATCACCGCCAACAGCACCGTTATCATGACCACCGCCAGCACCGCCGCGTCACGGACGGCGGTGACCACCACTTTCCCCGCCTCAAAGATAACAACGGGCGAGCCGCTGGCCTGGGGGGCCAGCTTACGCACGGCGCCAACAAAACTGGCCAGCGCGTCCCTATCTTGCATCTTTTCCTTTGGATAAACATCGATTCGCACTCTGCCGTCAGCGGCAACATGGCGATTTTTTAAATTTTTGGGAAGACTTTCGAGGGAAATCGGTTCCGCCTCCAGGGATTGTTTCAGCATCACCAGTCGCCTCGGCAGGGACGACAACAACCGGATTTCCAGATCAGCAAGGTCCGATACGGTGCGCAAAGCGGCGAGCAGCCGTTTGGCGGCCGCCCCCTCCCTTTTCCGGGAAGCGGCCAGACGCTGCAATTTACCACCAAGGACATCGAGAGAGGATTTGATTTCCTCCATCACCGGACCCGGCACCTGTTGGCGGGCAGCCAGGGCCGGTGATAGAAACAGGCCCATGGTGCCGATAATATCCAATTTTTCGTCCTGGTCAGCGGGAATATAATCTAACAGGGTTATCGTCTCCTTCACCTGCTCAAGGCGGGTGAGCTTGGCGGCCAAATCCCGGGCTTCATCCAAATTTTTCGCAAGAACGGTGATGGAATAAGGACTGGTGCGGCTGTCACTCATAAGATCAAAAAGGGTGCTGACCGATTCCGTCTTTGGATCCTTCAAGTTCATGGGATCAAAATCGAAGCGGGTTTGCGGCAACAAGGCGGTAGCCGCCAATCCAAGGGCCGTGGCAGCCCACAGGATAACGCCGGCATGTCCCATAACCCAAGTCGACCCCGCGAAGCGGCGCCGCCGCGCCGCCTTCTCCCGGCTCATGCCGATCGGCATCAAGGTCAAAATGGCGGGAAGAACGGTCAGATTCGCGAAAAAAGCGATAAACATGCCGGTTCCGGCGATCAGACCAAGTTCCGCCAGTCCTAGATAAGGTGTCGGCAGAAAGGAATAGAAAGCCATGGCCGCCGCCACAGCGGATAGGGTCAGTGCCCCGCCGACGTCTTCAACGGCGTAACGCAAAGCCGCCGTATGGGAAGCGGCCCGGTCGATTTCCTCTTTGTAGCGGAGGGCGAAATGAATGCCGAAATCGACGCTCAAACCAATGAACAACACGGCGAACGCCACCGAAATCAGAGACAGCTGACCGATTGCGGCAATGGCGAATCCGGCGGTCCAAATCAGGCCCATGACCAGGGTAGCCAGCGTCGCGATCACCAGACGCGGCGAGCGTAGACCGCCCAGCAACAATCCAACGACAAGAATCAGGGACAGGAAGGTGGCCAAACCAATGCCTTTCTCGACGGTCTCGAATTCTTCCTCGGACAGCGCCACCGAACCTGTCAAACGGACCCGGACCCCATGGTCTTGATCCAACTGCAAGTCGGCGGCAATCCGCCGCAAGGCTCCCATGGCGGCGGTTGCCGGTTGCAGGGAAGTAAAATCAAGAATGGGCTGAATTTGAATAAAACGTCTTGCCACCTCTTCTTTGCCACCGTCAACGTCGCCCATCATCAGGCGCTGCCAGGAGAGACGGCGAAATTGTCCTTCCGCCTGGGCTTCGGCAACTTCGGCGATGGCGGTAAACACTTTTTTGATTTCTATCGCGGTTCCATCTTCCTTGAGAACCTCGTCGCTGGCCAGCCCCAGCATCCGAAAGAGGCCGCGCAAGGTCAGGTCACGCCATAAAGCGCCAAGAAAGGGTTGCGCCTCGGCCAGCCGGTCGCTGAGATCGGCCAGTTCATCCAACTCCATAAGCAACAGTCCGTTGCGGCGAAAAAAGGCTTCCCCCTTCAAATCATAAACACCACCGAACAACTCCGGTTTTTCTCTTATCCGCGTCGTCAAGGCCGTGGCCGCGTCGTCAGCAAGATCCGAAGTCTCGCCGTCGATGACGATGAGAAGATTATCCGTGAACTGCGGAAAGTCCCTGCTGAGTGCCCGGGATTGTTTGCGGTATTCCAAGTCCGGCGACATCATGTCGGACAGATCAGTGTTGATGGCCATGTTGCTTTCCAGGTACGCCGCGATCCCTATGGTTACGGTTACCGAAAGCAAAAGGACGACGAGGGCAAACCGGCGAACCAAGTCAACCCAACGGACCAGAATGCCGTGGTAGGTTTTGAAGGCGATTTCAATCATGGCGTAGGCATTGTTTTGGGCGGCGCTTATAGTCCTCTTGCTACCCACTGGGCAAGGGGGTACACCCATTTGATGCCATTTGAGACAGGCCGGGTGGAAGCCGAAGGCGCCTATGGCCGGGAATAGCGGCGGCGCCATGGGTGAGAACGGTCGTGTTTCGACAGGCAGCGAAGAGGTGTGGTCAACAACGCCGATGGCAAGGCTGCCAGCCCCTTCACCAGCGCTTGAGCCGTCAACGCCAGGGAGACACAAGCCTTTGGAAGAACCGTCGCCGATAACGTGGTAGCGATCCTTACTATCACCTCTACCTTGGTTATCTGATGACTAAAAATCATCGTCTTCTTCTTCATCGTCGTCCGCCGACTTTTTAAATTTTAGCAACCATTTCCGGCGAGTCAAAAAAGCAACAAGCCCGACGGCGGCCAAAAGAACGAACAAACCGGCGCAATGCAAATCCCCTTAAAAAAATATTGATCCCCGATGGCATAGTTCGGTACTCTCCATGGTGCTGATCGCCACCATCTTGATTTTCTACGTCGAACCCCCGGCTTGATACCAAGGGTCACGAGATTTTGCAAAAACAGCCCTGGGATCAACGCTTCGCCGGCGTTCTTGTCAAACCAC
Organism: Rhodospirillaceae bacterium; assembly: GCA_002725625.1. Taxonomy (GTDB): domain Bacteria; phylum Pseudomonadota; class Alphaproteobacteria; order Rhodospirillales; family UBA2165. Next base: position 12,583 of record PBQI01000194.1, read on the forward strand.
TGATCGGAACTCCGGTCTCACCCAATCAGTTGACCTTTGTGACCCTGCTCCTCGCCCTTGCCGGCGCCGGTTTGTTTGTTCCCGGCGATCCTCTACTGGCTAACTATGGTGCCGGGATCTTTGTCCTTGCCCGTTTCTTCGATCACTGCGATGGCGAACTGGCACGCCAATCGGACCAGACGTCGAAACTTGGTTATTACTTGGACTACGTCTCGGGTGCCTTGAGCTATGCCGCCTTGTTTGTTTGCCTAGGCATCGGGTTACGCGACAGCTTCCTCGGCAACTGGGCCGTGGCCTTGGGCGCGGCGGGCGCCGCCTCGGCACTTATTTCGATGTTCGTCAATCTTGGCATCGACAAACTGAAGAGACTGGAAAATGGCGATACGGTGGGATATCCCAGCTTTGCCGGCTTCGAACTGGAAGACGGCATTTATCTTTTAGCTCCTATCGTTTGGGTTGGTTTTTCATTACCCTTTTTCGTCTTGGCTGGAGCTGGCGCGGCGGTTTATATGCTTTGGACCCTTGCCTTGCTGCTCCGGCTCGGCCACCGCTAGTTTGCGCCAAAAGAGAAAGAAGAAAAATATGGCGAACAGAGGCGCGCCCAAAGCGGCGGCGACGAGCAAAGGTTCAGACCAACCGAGCCAGATAGCGACGGGCACCACGATAATCGCGTCATCGGCATCAAAGCCGAAAAATCCCGGCATTTCAGCCTCCCTGACTCCTTTTAAGGTCTCGATTCTGATGATCAGCCAATAGATCGCCACCACCGCGACACCAGCCAGAAAACCCAGCGGGACCGCCAACTGACCAAAGGCACTGTCCCGCAAGCCAATTCCAAGGCCGACGAAAATCAGCAAGTCCGAGGCGGCGTCGGCAATAAGATCGTAGGTATGCCCCCAGGAGCTAGTCCTCCCGGTCAGCCGCGCCAATTCGCCGTCGGCCCGGTCAAGCAGCAAGGACAGGACAAACAGGGCGCCACCCAAGTGCTGCCAGGGGTTCTCGCCAACGGCCAAAGCCGCCGCCGCCGCCAAGCCGGTGACCAAGCGGGCGGTGGTCAGCTGGTTGGGCGCCACCTTGGTGCCCACCAACGGCTTGGCGATTGCCACTCGGGCAATACAGTGGATCCAGGTGTTGTGGCTAATGGTGCATGCTCCTTGAACTGCCACCCGGCGCCCGGAACCCAACCGAACAACCGGATATGGCCACGACCATTGAGACATATATCGTATTAAGAGACAACGGCGAACAGGAGGCTTCACATCGGTAAATGCTTTGATTTAATATATTGCCCGCTCGAAACTCACAGGTAAGGAACCGACGCATGCTGAAGACCCCGCAAATGTCAGAACAGCAGATCAGTGATTTCTTTAGGGACGGCTTTGTTGTTTTTCGGCGAGCCTTTGGCGGTACCGATTTAGAGCACATCGAGAAATGGGCGCGGGAGATTACGGCAATGCCCGAGGATGCCGGCAAGCAATGGGTCTATCACGAGGAAAGCCGCAAGGAACCGGGCAAGAACCTGATCTGCCGGATCGAGAACATCACTCCTTTCCATCCCGGCTTTGCCGAATTAAGCGAAACATTGAAGGTCCCCGTGGGCCAGCTCTTAGGCGAGAAAGCGACACTGTTCAAGGAAAAGATCAACTTCAAGATGCCGGGTGGCGACGGCTTCAAGCCACACCAGGATTCCCAGGCCGGATGGGATAAATATGCTGATTTCTTCATCAGCGTCCTCGTTTGCATCGACGAGGCAGAATCAGAGAACGGCTGCCTGAAGATGGTGGCGGGGCATCACAAACGGGGACTGTTTCGCATGTGGGAGCCTTTAACCGACGAGGATGTGGAAGGAATGGATTTCGTCCCCTGCCCGACTAAGCCGGGCGATGTCGCCTTTTTCGACTGTTATTGCCCGCATGCCTCGGAACCCAATATGAGCGACACGGTCCGACGTCTCTATTTTGCCACTTACAACAAGCTCTCGGACGGTGACCATATGGCGCAATATTACGCCGACAAACGCAAGAGCTTTCCCCCCGACATCGAACGCAAAGACGGCAGGGAATACGTGTTCCGGGTCTGAGTGCTATGTTACCCGCCCAAAAACGCCTTGAAACGCAAAGCCACTTCGAGCGGTCCAAGCGTTGGCCAGCCAAGGCCGGGCCTGGAGCCCGAAGCGATGCGCAAGTGGACAAGAAGCGGTCCCGGCCGGTTAAAGGCCGTGGCGAGTGCCTCCATCAGGAATTCCAATTCCGCCGACATCAGCATTGCCCGTAAAAGGGCCGCTCTCGACGGTCGCCGTTCGCTGGCGGTGGAAGATTCAAACGGTTTCGACCACATCTTCATCTTCATCTTCATCTTCATCTTCATCTCCATCTCCATCGTCCATGCCGATGGCCAGGGAAATGCGCGGGAAAATATGTTTTTGGGCGCGCATCAAATCGGCCGGAAAGTCAATTTCAATCCACGGCAAATCCGAGATATCCTCGTAACCGAAGGTACCCAGCGTCTCGCTAACCAACACCTTGCGCATCGCTTCCTCGTAAATGAGTTCCGTTCTGGCCTGCTTGATGAATGATTCGGTCGCCGCCGCCAATCGATCGCCGATCACCGGTGACATCCGCAGGAACCCCGGCCATTCTCCGAGAAAGTCGAAATCACCCGTCACATTCTTGCCGAAATCAACCGGTTTTCCGTCGCGAATGCAAAGTTTGACCGGTTCCTCGCCATTTTCGATTTCGCGGTCGAGGAGGAAGCAGTTTTTGTGAGACGAGGCGATCAGACGGCGAATAAGTGCCGGGTGGTAGAGTACATCGGCGTCCATGAACAAAACATCGTCGCCACAGCGCAGCACTTCCCGCGCCGACCACAACGAAACAATGGATCCCTTAAGAAAATGCGGGTTAAAAATGCCGCGTACGTAATTATTGCCAGCAACGGCCCTTGCTTCCCCGAGGATTTCGTCCCCGCGGTAGCCGACCACCAACACCAATTCGTCGATACCGTTGTCTCTGAGGTTCTCGATGTGTCTCTCGAGCAGGGTCTTGCCGTCGAAACGGAGCAAGACTTTCGGCGGTTGATTATGATCGTCGCCGTATAGGCGCTGGCCAACACCGGCCGCCAAAATGATCGCTTTCATAATCTTTTTATTTCCATGTAACTGGACGCACACTAAACAGCGCTAACAATAAAGCCTGGCGCGCCGCCCAGCAAGGTTACCGGCAATACCCTTTGTCACGAAACCATGTGACAGCATCCTGCAGAGCCTCGCGCGCCGGGCGCGGGTTATAGCCGAGGTCGGCCTTTGCCCTGGCGCTTGAGAAGTACATCTTTTTCTTGGCCATTTTGAGCCCGTCGACGGTGACGAAAGGTTCTTTTCCGCCGGCAAGGCGGGTCCACGCCTCGGCCAAATAGGCCAGGGGCAGGATCAGACGGCGGGGAATGCGAATGGTGGGCGCCCGGCGGCCAGCGATGGCGGCGATCTCGCCTAAAATCTCCTTCAGCCCCATGTTCTCGCCGCCGAGAATATAACGCTCGCCGACCCTTCCCTTGTCAAAAGCCAGCAGGTGGCCGGCGGCGACATCATCAACATGGACTAAGTTCAGGCCCGTATCCACATAGGCAGGCATGCGTCCTGAAGCCGCTTCCACGATCATCCGTCCCGTCGGTGTCGGCTTGATGTCGCGAGGGCCAACAGGCGTCGATGGATTGACGATGACGATAGGTAAACTATGTTCGGAAACCAGGCGCCGGACTTCCGTTTCGGCCAGGAACTTGGATTGTTTGTAAGGACCGATCATGTCTTCGTAAACGACCGGCGCATCCTCGTTCACGGCGGTTCCATCGGAGCGGGCGCCAAGGGTAGCCACGCTGGAAGTATAAACAATGCGCTGAACACCTGCTTCCAATGCGGCCTGCATGATTGCGCGGGTACCGTCCACGTTGGCGGCAAACATCGGGGCAGGGTCACGGGTCCAAAGGCGATAATCGGCGGCGACATGAAATAGCCCATGACAATTTTTCAAGGCGGCGGCCAGGGATGCAGCGTCCGTCAAGTCGCCAAGAACCAAATCGACGGATAGGCCCTCCAGGTTGCGGCGGTCGCTACTCGGACGGACGAGGACGCGGACACCAGCACCCCGATCAATAAGCTGGCGTGCCACCGCCGAACCAACAAAACCCGTGGCTCCAGTAACGAGGATGGTCATGTCGATGCATGCATTCAGGTTGCGGGAAAACGCATATTGTTCCACGATGGATGCAAAAATGATATAAACAACCCTTCACCTGGACCCGATACGGACCTATTTTTCAGGCATGGACGGAAATACCATTCGCGTAATTCTGGCGCGGCCCCGAGGCTTTTGCGCCGGTGTCGAACGGGCCATCGAAATCGTCGAGAAGGCTTTGGACATATACGGCCCGCCCGTCTACGTGCGCCATGAAATAGTCCATAACAAGCGGGTGGTGGAATCCCTGCGTGCCAAGGGAGCGGTTTTCGTCGAGGAACTGGATGACATTCCCGATGGCGGCGTGGCGATTTTCAGCGCTCATGGCGTCTCGGAGAAAGTGGAGCAAGAGGCCAAGCGCCGCAATTTACCGGTTATCGACGCCACCTGCCCCCTGGTCTCAAGGGTGCATAGAGAAGGACAGAACCATGCCTGTAGGGGCAGGGAAGTCATTCTTATCGGCCACGACGGCCACCCGGAAGTGGAAGGAACCCAGGGGCGCATTCCCGGCGGTGTGCATCTGATCATCAACCCTGACGATCTTTCCTCTTTGCAAATTCGTAACTCCGAAAAGATCGCTTACGTGACACAGACCACGCTCAGCGTGGACGATACCCGCGAAGTCATCAATGCCCTAAAACATCGTTTCCACAAAATCATCGGTCCCGACGTCAAGGACATTTGCTACGCCACCCAGAACCGCCAGCAGGCGGTGCGTGATCTCGCCAGCCAGGTCGATTTGCTTCTCGTGGTCGGCGCCCGCAATAGCTCCAATTCGAACCGATTGCGCGAGATCGGTTCCGAAACCGGAATCCCGAGCTATTTGATCGATGACGCCGAAAGCCTGGACCCCGCCTGGCTCGCCGACGTTAAAATCATCGGCATCACCGCCGGCGCATCGGCGCCGGAGGAACTGGTTCAGGAATTGATCGTCCGGCTGGAAGATTTCGGGCCAGTCCAGGTGCGGGAGACCGGCGGCATCAAGGAACATATGCAGTTCAAGCTTCCCCGTGAGCTGCTTGGAGCCACCGGCTCCTTGTCGAAGACAGGGGCCTCATGACCATTCCGTTGATCCAACGGGTCCGTGTTGGCGCTTATGTCGTCAAGCAACGGCTCAAAGGGGTGCGGCAGTATCCTTTGGTATTGATGCTGGAACCCTTGTTCCGGTGCAACCTGTCTTGTTCCGGTTGTGGCAAGATCGATTTTCCGGAAACGATTCTCAACCGTCGCTTGAGCGTTGCCGAGTGTTTGGCCGCCGCTGATGAATGCGGTGCTCCTATTGTCTCCATTCCCGGCGGCGAGCCCCTCCTTCATAAGGACATCGGTGATATCGTCACCGGTCTGACCCGGCGCCGAAAATTCGTCTATTTGTGCACCAACGGACTGTTGTTGAAAAAGAAACTGGATCTGTTCACCCCCAGCCCTTATCTGACCCTGTCGATCCACCTGGACGGAAACCGGGACCACCACGACCGGACGGTCGACCAGCCGGGCGTTTACGACCTTGCCGTGGCCGCCATCCGCGAGGCGCGTGGCCGCGGTTTCCGGGTGACGGTGAACTGCACCCTCTTCGACACCGCCGACGCCGCCGACATGGCCGACTTTTTCACTTTCACGTGCAATGATCTGGATGTGGAAAGCATCACGGTGGCGCCGGGTTATGCTTATGAAAGTGCCCCCGCCCGTGAACACTTTTTAACACGGTCTCGAACCAAGGAGTTCTTCCGCGACCTGTTCAGAAGAGGCAAAGGACGCAATTGGCGTTTCAACCAATCCGCCCTGTACCTGGATTTCCTTGCCGGCAACCAGCAATACCAGTGCACCCCATGGGGCAGCCCGACGCGCAATATCTTCGGCTGGCAGCGTCCCTGTTACCTATTGAGCGGAGGATATGCCAAAACCTTCAAGGAATTGATGGAAGACACCGAGTGGAACAATTACGGCACAGGAAATTATGAAAAATGTGCCGATTGCATGGTCCATTGCGGCTACGAGCCCACCGCCGTTGTCGATACCGTGGCCCACCCCTGGAAAGCCCTGAAAGTCACTTGGCGAGGTCCCGAAACGGTTAAGTCCATGGCCCCCGAACTGTCTTTTGAGAAGCAGCGCCCAGCCACGGTTGCCTTTGCGGAATCATCCGAAAAGCTAACCGAAACCGAATCCGGGACCGGCAAGCAAAGCGACGCGGCGTAAAGTGGCGAACGCTTTTCGGCTGTCCCCCGCCAGGACAATCAGGGCCGGCAAGGTATATGGCCGCGAGGCCAGAGCGGCGAGGAGCGGCAGCGGGCGGATTTGACCGTTCTCGTCCACCCCCTTATTGACGATCCATCCGGGTACGGTCCGGTCGTAGGCGTCGGCAACGGCGCGCACCACCAGAAACGGAACACCGGATGCCGAGGCAAGATCGGCAACGGCATGGCTTTCCATATCGACGGCGACGGCGCCGGTGGATTCCCTCAATGCCCGTTTCGCGGCCACCGTCGTCACCGCGCAATTGCTTCCGGCCAATGATGAAACGTTGATGTCGATTCCCTTGGCCAGTTTGTCCTGGAGCCCATTCAGCCAAGCCGCGTCAGGGACAAACCGTCGGCCGTCGGTGGTGATTACATCCTTGGGAATGATCAGGTCGCCGGCCGTGAGGGTGGGTGCGATTCCACCCGCCAAGCCAAAACTGAGCAACCCACGGCAGCCTTGCAGAAGCAATTCCTTGGCCGCGTCACGGGCACGGAGGGTATCGGCCCCGACGCTGCGGATCAGGGGTCTTTGGTCAACGGGAAAAATGCGCAAGCAATCGGCCTCGCGGAGCAAGCCGGTAATGACCCCGAGGTACTGCAATCACATACCAAATTTAGGCAATTTGCCACCGCCCCGCGTCAGGTTGCGATAGCGAGCCAACGCCCACAAGGGAAAATATAAGCTATAGCCGTGATAGCGGAGATAAAAGATGCGCGGGAAACCGACGGCATTGAAATATTCTTCATGCCAATTTCCGCCGACGCGCGGGGCCTTGAGCAAGAAATCAATTCCCCGCTGAACAGATTTGCTGTTCACCTCGCCCGCGGCCATCAACCCGAGGAGCGCCCAGGAGGTCTGCGATGGTGTGCTCTCCTTGACCTCGTCGCGGCGGTGTTGCCAGTAGCTGGCGCAATCCTCGCCCCAACCGCCGTCGCCTCTCTGGCGGGACTTCAGCCAGTCCACGGCCTTGCGGACGTAAGCCGCCTGCATGTCTTCACCGCTCGCCTTGAGAGTACAAAGCACCGACCATGTGCCGTAGACATAATTGTTA
>PBQI01000195.1 GCA_002725625.1 Rhodospirillaceae bacterium
AACATCAAAGCCAACCATTTTTCCGGCTTTATTCGGGAAAGCGTAACCCGGCACGCCTGGCACAACGCCGCAATGCAGGATGCCAGCTTTCTTAACATCAGCCAACCTATCGGCTTCAGCGGCGGCGGTAATTAATCCCAGGAACAAAAGTCCTAGAGACGTAGCAATCGTATATTTGAATTTCATTTTCAACCTCCCAAACTAAAGTGTTCATTTTTTACAATTTAATGCAGCCTTCACCCTAACCAATATTAGTTTGGCTACAAGTTAAATTTTATGCTAAATATGTATCATTACAACATAAATTTAAAATCCTTGATGAAAGGTCGTCTCTGAAGGTGACCTCTAGAGTTTTTCGGGCAAATGAAATGAGTAAGGTAAAATTAGATTCAAACGAGACTTATATCTCCGAAACCTACCCGACGACGATGATCCGCGCCATTTATGTGCGCAATTATAGCTCTCTGAAGGAAGTGCTGCGACGTTTCGATATAACGCCTGTTCAATGGCGGGTTCTCACAAATTTACAGGAATTCGACGGGCAAAATCTAAATGCCTTGGCAGAGCGGAGTTACACGGATCGTACTAATCTCAGCCGCGCCGTTTCTGCACTTGAAAAAGCGGGATTGGTGAAAAAAAATAGAGAAATCACGGATCAACGAAACATCCTGGTCCACCTAACCGAAAAAGGGAAAAAAAAATTCAGAACAGCATGCCCAGCTGTAAAAAAACTAGACAATGAATCTATCAAGGATTTTTCCCCGGCAGAAATCGCTACATTGATGGATTTTCTAAACCGGCTCAAGGAAAGTTCATATCGTACGCGCCGTTTGGATCAACTGGTAAGAGTGGAGTCCCGAATTTGATGAGATCAGGCGGTCAAGTAATTGTCGATCACTTAATTTGTAATGGTGTCGACAAGGTTTTTTCTGTCCCAGGAGAGAGCTTTCTGGGCGCCATGGATGCTTTCTATGAACGAAGCAATGAAATCAAATTTATCAATTGTCGACAGGAAGGCAGTGCCGCATTCATGGCGGCCGCCTACGGTCGTATAACTGGAAAACCGGGGGTTTGTTTTGTAACCCGCGGTCCGGGCGCCACCAATGCCAGTATCGGCGTTCATGTCGCCGCCAAAGATTCCGTCCCGATGCTTTTGTTCGTGGGGCAGGTGGCCACGTCATCAACCCACCGTGACGCTTTTCAAGAAATAGACATACCGGCCATGTTCAAACCGCTAGCCAAATGGTCGGTTCAGATCGATTCTGCCGATCGCTTGCCGGAGATCCTGTCGCGGGCCACTAAAATCTCCACATCGGGCCGGCCCGGTCCGGTTGTCATCAGCTTGCCTGAGAACGTGCAGCGCGAAATTGTCGATGCCGGTGATCCGGTTTTTCAAGCGCCGATTATACCCAGCACCTCGAGAGTCCAGGTCGAACAATTTTTCCAATTGGTAGGCGAAGCTGAGAATCCTCTGATCGTTTTGGGGTCGTCCACATGGTCTGAGGATACCTGTCAGCAAATTGCCGATTTCGCGGAACGCAGCGAAATACCCGTCGTGGCAAGTTTTCGCTGCCAGGATAGGATCGATAACGATCATCCCAATTATGTCGGTGTGCTCGGTGTTGGGACGAACCCACTCTTGTCCAAGCGGATTGATGATTCTGATCTCTTAATCATGCTGGGCGTCGAGCTGAGCGAAATCGTGACCGAAGGATTTACTAAATTTACCGCCCCCAAAATGAAACAACGGTTGGTTCATGTGCATCCTGACCAGGCGGAGCTCGGGCGTATCTATCAGCCGGACCTGGGCATCAACTCCGCTATCGCTGGTTTTGCCGCTTCAATCTCTGGCATGAGTTTGGCGCCGGATGTCAGCCGCAAAACCAGTATTCAAGAATTGCGCCGTTCCTATCAAGAGTTCACGACCCCGGGTGAATGTCCGGGCGATGTCCAAATCGGTAAAATTTTGCATTGGCTGGATAGCAGGCTGCCGACGGATACGTTCATTTCCTGCGGCGCGGGCAACTATACCCATTGGGTGCTGCGCTTCCTCCAGCATCGAAAGTTCGGCACCCAATTGGCACCCTTGGGAGCCGTCATGGGCTATAGCGTACCTGCGGCAATCGCCGCGTCCCTGCAATATCCGGATCGCATGGCTATTTCGTTTTCGGGTGATGGTTGTTTTCTGATGAATGCCCAGGACTTGGCGACGGCTAAGAAATACAGCACCAACCCGGTCTTTATCGTGATTAATAACGGTATGTACGGCGCTATCCGTATGCACCAGGAGCGCGCCTTCCCGACTCGTACCATCGGCTGTGACCTGGAAAATCCTGATTTCGTAGCCTATGCGGAAGCCTTCGGTATAGCGGGATTTCGAGTGTCCAAAACATCCCAATTTCAAGAAGCCTTCGAACAAGCTGCAGCGAATTCAACACCGAGTTTGATTGAACTAGTTGTTTCCGAACAAGCGATATCTCCGGCTTTCACTTTAGACGAATTAGTCGAGCGTTCCATCGCCGCCCAAAAAGGATAAGTGCAATGTCTACTCGAACTATCGATCCCAAGCATCTCGTCCGTGAAGACGTCGCGAATTTGCCGTTTGTCAAAGTCGGCGTTAAGTACGAAGAGTTTGCGCGGCAAAGTCCGCAGCTTGAAATAATAAGGCTTGCCAGCAATGAAAATCCCTATGGTCCCAGTCAGCGCGTGATCGAGGCTATTCAGGATGGTTTAAAGGAAGTCCACCGCTATCCCGACAATACGTGTGCCATCATCTCGGAGAAAATGGGTGCGCTGATTGGAGTGGATCCAGAACGCCTGATATTTGACTGTGGCGCCGAATCCATAATGTTGCTGCTAATGAACCTGTGTCTTCGCAAAGGAGACAAAGTCGTCAGCTTCAAGCCGAGCTTTCCCGCGCTCAATATTTTTTCTAATGCCGTTGGCGCCGATGTAATCGGTATTGAGCACGAAGACGATCTTACTTTTTCCGCCGACAGGTTTTGCGAGGCTTTATCGCCCGACATCCGAATGATTTATCTGTGCATGCCCAATAATCCGACTGGCAGTTACTTCACGGGTCCGGAGATGAAAAAAGTAGTAACTGCGGCATCCGCCGAAACATTGTTCGTGCTCGATGAAGCCTATTTTGAATTTTCGCGGGACATAGCTGATTACCCGGATGCGATTAGCATACTTGAAGACGCCGGCCAGCCGTATATATCGCTTCGCACCATGTCGAAAGCTTATGCCTTGGCAGGCATGAGGGTCGGCTACGGTATCTGCTATGATCCGGGATTCGCCGATTTGCTCAAAAGCGCCAACACAGTATTCAATATTGGCGTCCTAACTCTCAAGGCGGCAGAAGCGGCATTGACAGATCCTGAGCATTTGGGAAACTACCTAGCGGCGGTGTCAGAGGAGAAAAAAAAGGTCGAAGATGCCCTACGCTTAATGGGTCTGCGATTGTTCAACTCCGCAGGTAATTTTGTCTGCATATCACTGCCAACGATCGGAGAATCCCTGGAATTTGAATCTGCCATGCAGAAAGCCGGCATATTTATTAAAGGGCAAAAAGGTCGGGGTGAAGAAGGCGTCCTGCGCATTACCATTGGTACGCCGGAAGAAAATAATCGGATGATAAGCGAGCTTGGAAAGCTTATTTAAATGACGCGGAACATTCCCTAACCTCGCATCCGGTAGCGGTGTTCCAGTGTGCGCCAGTCGGCCAGATCTTCAAACGGCACCTCGATGATCACCGGTCCATCAGCGGCGAAAGCTTGCCTTAGAGCAACCCGCAGTTCTTCGGGTGAGGAGGCGCGGAGTCCCATGGCGCCGAAGGCTTCAGCGAATTTGACAAAATTCGGATTGGCCAAATCCCAACCGATCAACCGCCCGCCGTAATCCACCGTCTGGTTTTTTTTCACGTTGCCGAAGCCGCCGTTGTTGAACACCACCGTGACCAGGTTGATGCCATGGCGGATGGCAGTAGACAGTTCGTTACTGGTGAACATAAAGCCGCCGTCGCCGGTAACGCAAACGACCTTCTTGTCAGGGTGCGCGACCTGGGCGCCCAGGGCGGTGGCGAAACTGAACCCCAACGTGCCTTGGACACCGGCTTGCAGATTGGTTCGCGGGTGATAGGTGGGAAAGCCAAACCAACTGTAAAATCCCATTTGGGTGACGCCGAAACAAACGATGCCGTCCTCCGGCAATTCGCTGCGCAGGGCGCCACCGTAAGCGTATAGGCCCGGTAGGGTATCAGCAAGATCACCATCGGCAGCCCGTTGGAGATCACGCCATTCGGCTTCCCGCGACACCCGCGACCTGTTATGGCGGGCCACCCTGTTCGCTATGGCCGCCAGACTGGGTTTACCATGAGCCACCAGATGGACGTCCGGTTTCCACCTATCGACCGATTGGTCCGGGTCGACGTCGATCCGCATCAGTTTCACTTCGTCGTCCCAGCCCCAGGTGGAAATCGGCAGCAGGAATTTTGTGCCCACGGCCAGCGCCGCGTCAATCTTGGGCCATTGGCGGCCTGCGGCGATCATGCTTTGGGCCAGATAGTGTCTGTCGTCAACAGCGCCCCGTCCGGCGGCAGTCATGAAGACCGGCGCCTGAAGGGTCTCTGCCAGATCCAGTAATTCTTTCTCAGCACCGAAAATGCCACCACCAACGAAAATCGCTGGATTTTCTGCGTTGCCTAAAATAGCCGCCGCCTGTTCGACCCGGTCCGGATCGGGCTCAATCATCGCGTAATCCCGGATTGGCGCCGGAATATCAAGTGCTCTCTCGGCGGCCATTATGTCGGGCGCCATTTCGATAAAGGCCGGCCGTTGACGAACCGTGTTCATTTGCCGAAATGCTTCATCCACTGCAGCGGGTGCATCCTCCGGATTGTCGATGCGGCATTGCCATTTGGTTACGGCCGCCATGGTTCCTTTCTGATCATGCATTTCATGAAGAAGACCAAACCCCTTGTCGATAGCTTTACTGGGAATCTGACCACCGATGCATAAAACCTTAGCGCCATTGCTGTAAGCCATCAGGAGCCCCGCCCCGGCGTTCAGCACGCCCGGTCCGGGCACGACAGCACAGACGGCTTCGCGGCCCGTAGATTGGGCATACCCGACCGCCATGTAGGCGGCACCCTGTTCATGGCGGGTATGGATAACCCTGAGGGATTCACGTTCCGCATGGAATGCGTCAAACAGCGGATCAAGCTGGGCGCCCGGTAAGGCGAAAACCGTATCCACGTCGTGATTCCTCAGTGATTTGACCAAGGCACCAGCCCCTGTCGTCAATTTTCGCATAGCAACTTTATTCCCCTTACGATTAAAACCCGCCGGTCGTGATACCTGTAGGCTCATGCCACTAATTTTCGGCTTTGAAAACCACTCATATAAGTTAACAACGTATGACTTGAATTTTGAGAATTTGACCGGTGCCGTTCCAGCTCACCAGGTCCCGCCTTTCAGGGTTTTAGGACACCCCTGAAAAGCTCTATATCTGTCACTGAATAAATCCGATAGGTTATTAACCTAAGTTGTAGCGCTCGGCCAATTTTGCATTAACTGCACAGGGGTTAAAATATTTATTTTCCTAGATGCCGTTGAAGTACAATTCGTCGAATACGGAAAACCGCACTTCCTTCAAGGAAGGGCAATGGGAGAAACCGACATTGGATAGCGTCCGAGAATCATCGCCTTACATCCGGCCTGCATTGAAAAATGCGCCGAACAAGGTCGATCCGCCTACTGAAGGCGCAATGCGTCATAAAGGTTTGGATACGTCAAAAATCCGCGGTATGGGGCTTAATGAAAGCTGCTATCCGCCGTCACCAAAAGTTATCCAGGCGATGCGGGATAATCTGGGCGCGGTCAATCTCTATCCAGATGCGCAATGTCCGCGCCTCAGCGATATCATCGCTGAGCGAACCGATGTCGATCATGATTGTATCGTCTGGGGCAATGGCAGCGAAGAATTGTTGAAAGGCGCCATTGATTTGTCGCTTTCGCCTGGCCAGGGGCTGGTTTTACCGGTACCGACATTTTGGGGTTACAAATCGCTGATCGCCGCTTTTGAAGCGGATGTGGTGGAAGTCGAAAACCTGCCGGATGGCCACACCGATATAGACGGCATTTTGGCCGCTATTCACAGCGACACCAAAATCGTCTTCTTGATTACCCCCAACAACCCAACCGGCCGAATGATCGATAAAGCGGATATCGAAAAAATAATCAAAGGCGTGCCCGAAGACATTTTGCTCTGTGTCGATGAAGCCTATTTCGATTTTGGACTCCACGCCGGCGGCCCCAACGTTTTGGAAATATTGAAAACCCGAACAGGCCCCTGGATCACCGTTTTTACCTTCTCGAAAGCCTATGCCATGGCTGGCATGAGGATCGGTTATGCGCTTTGCAGCGACGCGGAATTGGCCCAGGCCTTGCAGAAGACGACGTGTGTATTCAACGTTCCGCTGCTGGCTCAATATGCCGGTGAAGCGGCCCTATTGGATATCGAGTATCGCGATTTTATTTTGACGCAGATCGTCGCCGGTCGGGATCAACTTTATACCGGCCTCAAGGAACTTGGCCTAACGCCCATCCCTTCGGTCGCAAATTTTGTGTCGACACCCGTTTCGATGCATGGCCAAGATATCATGAAAGCCATGCTCAATAGAGGTGTGCAGATCAATGCTTGGGCAGATAGGGGATACGAAAACTACATCCGTATTACCGTCGGCACGCAAGCAGACAACACTGTCTGTCTGGCATCGTTAAAAGAGGTGCTAAGCCAATGACATCGTAGACAAACTCCACTGTCCTGCCCTCCTATAACTGAGCCACTTATGGTATGAATATTTTGTGTGACATCAACGCCCTTGGGACATATTTGAGGGGTTTTCGTAAAGGAGGATTTCTGGTTCATCGTAATGACCGAAGGGAATGAAGATGAGACAGGAATCCATGAGTTCAAAAGATCCTGCTGAGACACGCATGTTTCCTTTGAGACGCAAAACAAAGGGAATGCATTTGCTCTCCAGCCAATTCATCCACCTTTCGCCGATGAACTCGCGGTCTCCGCTCATGCTGGAGATCGGCTGTTTCGGGAAAATCTTGTTCAGTCGTCCCATCAGGTCGGTGCGTTCATGGGCATTGGAATTGCCAGCCTTGTCCAGCAAGGCCCGAACAGTGGGATGCAGGTTTTTTCATGGATGACGTCCAGCATCAGGATATTGATATAGAAGCGTCCAAACTTCCAGTTAGTACGATCCAATGCCAAAGACTGACGGTCCCGTTTTGAATCATCAGTATAACCAGCCAGACAAGCGTTTCGCATCTTGTTCGCCACAGGGAAATATGCTCATTTAAAGACAGGGATAAAGACTTGGTCAGTGATTGATACATATTCAGAGACTTTCCTCCAACAGAGAACCTCAAAATATGAACCACTTTAGGTGCTTATCCCGTTAAGTCGGGTACTGTGGGTATCGTGTTAAAAGGCCCGGAATTAAAAAGTTATATCGATAGAGTTATTAAACGGAACGAAGTTATCAAATGCCTATAAGATTCCAACTCGTCTTAAAATTCCGCAATTATTTCGATGAACGGTTCATAGAGGTTACGACTGAATGAACGGTATTTTCTTCGCCATTGTCTTAATCGCCTTTGGCGTCGCCGGATTTCGCCAGATTTTCTGGGCTCCGCCCACCGCGACAGAAGCTGCCGCAACTTCCACCAGCGTCCTATCACCGATGGAACTTCTCGCCAAGGCGATGATCGATTCAGCTGAGGCCTCGGTAACTCTGGCTATCGGTCTGGTCGGTGTCATGGCACTGTTTTTAGGGCTGATGAAAGTTGCTGAAAAAGGTGGATTACTGGTCATAATCGCGCGGCTAGTCAGGCCCTTAATGCAGAAGCTTTTTCCGGATGTTCCGCCTGATCACCCAGCCATGGGTGCGATGATCCTGAATATGTCAGCCAATGCCCTTGGTCTTGGCAACGCTGCAACACCCTTCGGTATCAGGGCAATGCAGGAACTAGACAAACTTAACACCGCCAAAGGAACAGCCTCCAACGCCATGGTCCTATTCCTGGCCATCAACACTTCCAGCGTAACCTTGCTGCCGACCGGCGTAATTGCGCTGCGGGCAGCCGCAGGATCACAGGATCCCGCCGGCATCGTACCCACCACGTTGTTCGCGACCATCTGTTCAACGACGATTGCCATTATCGTCGCCAAGTTGTGCCAGCGTTATTGGTTTGATGATACAAAAATCTCACCGGATCAGGGTGAACCAGATCAAATTGTACCCGGGCTGGAAAAATTTGATTCTGATAGTCCGGCGTCTTCTCCCAAAAAATTGGACACCAGCGACGCTGATAAGCCCTATGCCGCTTGGATATCCTATAATGTCCTCTTCGGAATTGTGGCGTTGATACCGATCACGGTCCTATTCGGGCACCAAATTGCACCATGGATTATTCCAGGCCTGATGGTGTCTTTGCTGGGATTTGGTGTGGTGAGACGCGTCCGGGTCTACGAAGCCTTTGTCGAAGGTGCAAAAGAGGGATTTTTGGTCGCTCTCCGCATCATCCCCTATCTGGTCGCCATATTAGTCGCGGTCGGCATGTTCCGCTCCAGCGGTGCCATGAATCTGCTGATCAGTCCGCTTTCTGTATTTACGACTCCAGTCGGCATGCCGGCGGAGGCCTTACCCATGGCTTTGTTGCGGCCTCTTTCCGGTTCCGGCGCCTATGGAATTCTAGCATCCTTAATCAATGATCCGGCCATCGGGCCCGATAGCTACACCGGCTACCTGATCTCGACGCTCCAGGGTTCAACTGAAACGACATTTTATGTACTGGCGGTGTATTTCGGCGCTGTTCAAGTCCGCCGCATCCGCCATGCCCTTATCGCCGGATTGAGCGCCGATTTTGCTGGTATTGTCGGCGCTGTGGTGGCGGTATCTTTTCTGTTGAGTTGATCAATATTGTTGTGATCATCGGCAAGCTTTGTTAGTTTGCTTCACGTTGGTGCTCACTTCGTCGTGAATCACGCCGACAAAGAGAATTTTGAATCAGAAATATAAATCTAGAAAAGATCGTAGAAATAAAACATTCACTCTAAATGGGAGACACCAAAATGGGAAAAGTTCTGTTATCTTCTTTGGTCATTTGCTCGGCCGTTGCTTTGTCGGCAGTTGCCCCGGCGCGATCAGCCGAAGTTACTCTTCGCATGCATACGTTTATTCCGCCGGTTGCCAATCCTGGGAAAACGTTTCTGGCGCCTTGGGCCAAAAAAATCGGCAAGGCTTCAAATGGCCGCATCAAGGTTCAGCCCTTCTGGGCTATGCAATTGGGTGGAAAACCGCCGCAGTTGCTTGGGCAGGTTAAAGACGGTGTTGTTGATATCGTTTGGACATTAACGGGTTTTACGGCTGGCCGCGCACCAAAGGTCGAGGTGTTTGAATTGCCGTTCGTGCACCGTAATTCGGTGTCCACAACGTTGGCCCTGCAGGATTATCAGGACAAACACCTGAAAGATGAATACAAGGACTACAAGATTCTTCTTCTACATTCTCATGCTGGCGCCATGTTCATGACTAAAGGCCCCGTCAAAACAATGGCGGATCTGAAGGGCATGAAACTGCGCTCACATTCACGCACTGGCGTCTGGCTGATCCAGGCTTTGGGCGCTGCCGGTATTTCTACACCTTTGGGCCGGATTCCTCCGATGCTATCCAAAGGCGTCATCGACGGTTCAATTCTTCCCTTCGAAATCGCGCCGGTCGTTAAAATGCATGAATTGGTCAACTACTTTACAGAATTGTCAGGTGATCAGCCGCGTCTCGGCACCGCCGTTTTCTCGTTCCTAATGAACAAGAAAAGCTACGCCAAATTGCCTTCTGATTTGAAAAAGATCATCGACGCCAATTCAGGCCGCAATATTGCCCGGTCCGCCGGTGAAAACTGGATGGCTATCGAGAAGCCGGGCGAAAAAATTATGCGCTCGAAATCCAAGAACAAGTTCTCCAAGCTGAGCCCGGCAGAGACTGCCAAAGTAAAAGTCGCTGCCGCTCCAGTGATAGAGCGCTGGTACCGGGAAATGAGCAAGCTGGGACATAACGGCCCGGCCCTGCTTTCGGATGCCCGCGCCATGATCGTGAAACATTCGAAGTAATATTTAAGTTCGTGATCGAAAAAAATAGTAAGGACTCAGTACTTTGAGTGAAGGCTTAGACAGCTCTGTCCGGCCCACTGATAAGGTGGGCCGGATTCTTTATAGGATCACGGCCGCTCTCGCGATATTCGGCGGGTTCGTTGTCGGAGCGGTAGCCCTGATGACAACCATCAGCGTCACAGGCAGGGCTGCGCTCTCGATGCCGGTCCCCGGCGACGTTGAATTGATCGAAATCGGCACCAACACAGCGGTCTTTGCTTTCCTGCCATTTTGTCAACTTATGCGCGGCAATGTCATCGTCGATTTCTTTTTGACCTGGGCGCCGCAAACCGTCAAATCAGCCTGTGATGTGCTCGGCACATTGCTGTATTTGCTTGTTGGGTCGATATTGACTTGGCGTCTGACTCACGGTGCCTTTGAAATGTATGAATTTGCGGAAACGACCGGAACTTTAGCGATTCCGCGATGGTATTCATTTCCCTATGGCGTCGCTTGCATGGCACTCCTGCTGATCGTCACCCTGTATACCCTAGTGAATAATATTTCCGAGACCAGGGCAGCTTCGGCTCACGAATAACAGGCGACGGATCATAATTTTATGACTGGTTTTGAAATTGGAATCATCGGCTTTGCTGGCTTATTGATAATGCTGGCCATCCGTATCCCTATTGGTGTCGCCATGCTGGCCACAGGAATGATTGGCTATGTGTCCATCGCCGGGTGGCTTCCCCTGATGAGCTTTTTGAAAACCCAGATGTATTGGCAATTCACAAGCTTCGATCTATCGGTGGCGCCACTCTTTATTATGATGGGCCAGTTTGCATCAAAAGCTGGCCTTAGCCAGGCATTATTCAGAGCCGCCAATGTGTGGCTCGGCCATCACCGGGGCGGCGTCGCCATGGCCGCCATCGGCGGCTGCGCCGGCTTCGCCTCCATCAGTGGATCATCCTTGGCGACCGCGGCGATTATGGGTCAAGTCGCTCTACCGGAACTCAAGCGCTACAATTATGCCGGATCATTGGCTACCGGCGCATTGGCGGCGGGCGGCACCCTTGGCATCCTCATTCCACCGTCAATCGTCCTCATTATTTACGCCATTATGGTTGAAGCTAATATCGCGACGCTATTTCAGGCGGCTTTTATTCCGGGCATTCTGGCCGCCTTGGGTTACATCCTAGCTATTGCAATCGTTGTCAGAATTAATCCTAAGGCCGGTCCGGCGGGCACGCGTGCTGAACGGTCGGAAAAATGGGCAGCCCTATTTGATATCTGGCCGGTTCTACTTATATTCTTGTTGGTGATGGGCGGCATTTATGTCGGATTATTCACCCCCACCGAGGGCGCCGGTGTCGGCTGTGTCGGCACCTTCCTGATTGCCGTCACCCGTGGCGGCATGCGGCTCCAAGGAACTATTGAGGCCATCCTGGGCACCGCCAATACAACAGCGATGATTTTCCTTATCCTTCTGGGTGCAGGCATCTTCAACGCCTTTCTAGGTTTCTCGGAACTGCCAATTTTGGCCGCAGAGTTTTTTAAAGAATCCGGTTTACCGCCCTTCACAATCCTGCTGGCGATGATCTTCCTCTATATTCTGTTAGGTTTTGTCATGGATTCCCTCTCCATGATCCTGCTGACCGTGCCGATATTCTGGCCCATCATTGCCGGATTGGATTTTGGCCTGGGACCTGACGATCTAAAGCTTTGGTTTGGTATAATTACGCTGATCGTGGTGGAAGTAGGTTTGATCACACCGCCGGTTGGCCTGAATGTGTTCGTTATCAACTCTATGGCCAAAGACGTGCCAATGATCGAAACATTTAAAGGCGTTATCCCATTCTTTATTTCGGACGGTGTTCGGGTCGCTTTTATTCTCTGGTTCCCCATACTTACTCTCTGGCTGCCACACCTCATTCGAGTCGATTAATTTATCCGTGGGAGCCGTAAACCGCACCCAGCACGGTGATCAAACTCAAAGTCAACAAAACCCAATGCATACGTTGCAGCAGTAACAAAACTGCTTGAGGATCGGATCCCGCCTTTTGTCGGAACCAGGCATGCAAAAAGAGTGGTTCGAGAACAAACAACACCATGGTGAAAATAAACCAAACCGCCACCATGGCAGAAAGCCACCAATAAGATGGCTCCAGGAACCGGTTCCAACCGTCGGTCGCATAAATAATATAGAGCCCCGTGAGGCCAGCCAGAAGCGTGGTAAATTTTGCCTGCAGGGAAAACGGCCCTTCCAGGCTCTCAAACAGCTGTGGTCCTTTGAGTTCGTTCTGCCGCTTTCGAATAGACGGCAGCAAAATGGTAGTCACAAACGCCACGCCGCCAATCCAGAGAACGATGGCGAAAACATGCAACGCACGAGCGAGGGCGAGGTCATCCATCAGACGCGGCCGATTTACGTTTCAACCTGACCCACATCCCTAACGGCACCCTTGGCGGCGCTTGTAGTCAAGGCGGCGTAGGCGCGGAGCGCGGGGGATATTTTCCTAGGCCGCGGCGCAACGGGCTTCCAGGCATCAGCACCCCTGGCATCCATGGCCGCGCGCCGACTTTCCAGTTCGGCATGATCGACGGCAACATTGATACTCCGATTTGGTATATCGATTTCGATAGCATCGCCTTCTGCCACCAAACCGATAGCACCGCCCTCGGCCGCCTCGGGGGAAACATGCCCGATGGAAAGACCGGAAGTACCGCCGGAGAACCTGCCGTCGGTCGCCAGCGCACAATCCTTGCCGAGCCCCATGGATTTGAGGTAACTGGTCGGATACAGCATTTCCTGCATGCCCGGGCCGCCTTTGGGACCTTCGTAGCGGATTAGTACAACGTCACCCGCTTTGATGTCCCGGCTTAAAATTCCTTTGCAGGCATCCTCCTGGCTTTCAAAAATACGCGCCAGACCAGAAAACTTGAGATTGCTTTCATCGACGCCGGCGGTTTTAACAATGCAGCCCTCCAGGGCAATATTACCATAGAGCACAGCCAGGCCACCGTCGGCGCTGTAGGCATTTTCGACAGAACGGATACAGCCATTTTCCCGGTCAACATCAAGCGAGTTATACCGTTTATCCTGGCTGAAGGCCTCGGTCGTAACGACGCCACCCGGCGCAGCACGATAAAATTTTTCAATTTCGGGATCGTTGTTGCGCACAACATCCCAACGTTCAATGGAGGCACTGATATTTTGTGTATGTACCGTCGGTGCGTCTCCATGGATCAAGCCGCCCCGGTCAAGCTCTCCTAATATCGCCATGATGCCGCCGGCCCGGTGCACGTCTTCCAAATGATATTGCTGAGTGCTAGGTGCGACCTTGCAGATGTTGGGAACCTTCCGAGAAAGCTGGTCAATGTCGGCCATGGAAAAATCAATATTGCCTTCCTGGGCGATGGCCAGAAGATGCAAAACCGTGTTGGTGGAACCGCCCATGGCGATGTCCAGGGTCATGGCGTTTTCAAAACCATTTTTACCGACGCTGCGCGGCAATACGGATTCATCATCCTCTTCGTAGTAACGCCGGGTTATTTCAACGGCCAGCCGTCCCGCCTCCAGGAATATTGCTTTGCGGTCGGCATGAGTAGCCAGCATACTGCCGTTGCCGGGCAGGCCCAGACCCAAGGCCTCAGCCAGGCAATTCATGGAATTAGCCGTAAACATACCCGAGCACGAGCCACACGTCGGACAGGCCGACCGTTCATAATTTAAGGCGAGTTCGTCGCTGACATTGGGATTGGCTCCTTCGATCATGGCGTCGATCAAATCAATCTTCTTTTCTTTGCCGTCGATCACGATATCTCCGGCCTCCATGGGCCCACCGGATACGAAAACCGACGGAATGTTCAAGCGCATGGCCGCCATCAACATTCCCGGCGTGATTTTATCGCAATTGGATATGCAGACCATGGCGTCGGCACAATGACCATTGACCATGTACTCCACAGAATCGGCGATGATTTCCCGAGACGGCAGCGAATAGAGCATCCCGTCGTGGCCCATAGCGATGCCGTCGTCGATAGCGATAGTATTAAATTCCTTGGCAACACCGCCAGCAGCTTCAACCTCGCGGGCGACCATCTGTCCCAGATCCTTTAGATGAACATGACCGGGCACGAATTGAGTAAAGGAATTAACGATGGCGATAATCGGCTTGCCGAAGTCTTCGTCTCTCATCCCGGTGGCGCGCCACAGGCCCCGTGCACCGGCCATATTACGGCCATGGGTCGATGTTTTCGAACGTAACTCAGGCATTACCAAATTCCTCTGCAACAGTCGTTGATGGCGTATTCATAGCCATTTTACGAGGGGATACAACCGTTCAATCTATGTGGTTTTACGGTTTCCCGAGGGGCCCATTCTTCATCTCGTCCAGGGTCTCTTCGAGTTCTTTGAGGCGCTTTTCAAGGTCGATATCCAACTGCGCCAGTTGGCGATCGAAATCAAAAACCCTTTTGAGGTGATCGCGCCGGCGGCCGAGTTGGTAGTACTTATTGAGACGCTTGATCCCCCAGGTTCCCAGTACGGCAAACATGAGACCGCCGGCGAGAATTAATATCAAAGCGGCCGTCTGCCGGTCGAATGCCGCCGCCGATGCAAGAACCGTCCCCCACAGGCCGATAGTGACGACAGTTGCAGCACCGACCGCCAGGCCTCTGCTGATGAAGCGGTTGTCTTTTCGCCATCGTTTTTCGGCATCTCGTATGGCATTGGTAACTTCATGAACCGCCAGTTCCTGCCAGCGTTTGAAGGAGATGCCGCCACGGTCTGATTTGCCGCCACGAATGATTTGTTCGAGCCGCTTTACAATAACGTCTGCGCGTTCCTGCGGCGTTGGATTCTTACCCATCCAATATTCGGTACTGTCGAGACTGCCCAAATCAGGCTCACTAGGTTCTTTCCAATTTGATGGTTGTTCCATCATATCTTGATTCTGCCTAATTTATGGCAAAAAGGAAAGCGGATGATCGTCTATTTATTACCTGCAGGAATATTGGATTACGCCTCTTCACGCTTGAGATGATTTGCAATATAGTGCTACGCATAAAGGATGGGCGTGATATAAAGCTCGGAATAAACGATCTAACTTTAAATGTCTTCAAAGGAGGAATTGATGAAGAATAAACTCGTGAAAATTCTGTCGGCAATTGGCACCGCTGCCCTGCTATCTGCCGCTGCAAACGCCGCAACGCTGGACAATGTTAAGAAAAAAGGAGTTCTCTCCTGTGGCGTGACCACCGGCCTGCCGGGTTTCGCTGCGCCCGATAAAAACAACAAATGGTCTGGTCTTGATGTTGACGTTTGCCGCGCCGTTGCCGCTGCCGTATTGGGGGACGCGCAAAAAGTTAAATTTGTCCCGCTGACAGCCAAGGAACGTTTTACGGCTCTGCAATCGG
Organism: Rhodospirillaceae bacterium; assembly: GCA_002725625.1. GTDB lineage: Bacteria > Pseudomonadota > Alphaproteobacteria > Rhodospirillales > UBA2165. The sequence goes on from PBQI01000195.1 coordinate 15,586, forward strand.
GTGAGATCGACTTGCTGTCGCGCAACACCACTTGGACCCACACCCGCGACACCTCGCTGGGACTCAATTTCGCAGGCGTCAACTATTATGACGGACAAGGCTTTATGGTCTCTAAGTCTCTCGGCGTTAAAAGCGCCAAGGAACTTGACGGTGCAGCTGTCTGTATTCAGGCCGGTACGACCACGGAACTAAATCTCGCCGACTATTTCCGTGAAAATAAAATGAAATATAAAGCGGTGGTGTTCGATACCTCAGATCAGACGCGCGTGGGTTTTGAGGCCGGTCGCTGCGATATGTTAACCTCCGATCAATCTCAGCTTTACGCGCTCCGGACCAAGCTCAAAAAACCGAGCGGCGCCATGGTATTGCCGGAAGTTATTTCCAAAGAGCCGCTTGGTCCTGTCGTCCGCCAAGGTGATGACCAATGGTTCAACATCGTCAAATGGACTTTGAACGCTCTCATTAACGCCGAAGAAATGGGCGTAACCGCCGCCAACGTCGACAAAATGAAGGGCTCGAAAAACCCAGCCCTCAAACGTTTGCTGGGCACTTCCGGGGATGCCGGACCGAAAATGGGCCTCAGCGCCGAATGGGCCTATCGCGCCATCAAACAGGTCGGCAATTACAGCGAGTCGTTTGAGCGTAATATCGGCCAGGATTCGCCACTCAAGATTGCCCGTGGTCTGAATGCCTTGTGGAGCAAAGGCGGCATTCTTTACGCGCCGCCGATCCGCTAACCGAACAATCAAAAAATGGCCTCCGGATAGGGCTCTAATCTTACCGGAGGCTGTTATTTAGCCAATTAACGTATCATGACCGACCAGGCTCTCCAACCAGGGACCGCACATAACATATCGGCGCCGGCGAAGCCGCCACCGTGGAATGATCCCGTCATCCGCTCCGTCGTGTTTCAAATCGTTGCGATTATCTGCATTGGCGGTTTCTTCTGGTATATCCTGGACAATACGCTAACCAATATGGCGAAGCGTGGCATCACCACCGGTTTCAAGTTTCTCAATACTGAAGCCGGTTTCGGTATTTTGATGAGCTTGATCGAATATGACGAAAGTCACAGTTACGGACGTACCTTTGTTGTCGGCCTGCTGAACACAGTTCTGGTCTCATTTTTGGGCATCATCTTGGCCACCATCATCGGCTTCATAATTGGCATTGCCCGCCTGTCGAACAATTGGTTGATCGCAAAAATCGCCACCGTATATATAGAAGTACTGCGCAACATTCCTCTGTTATTACAGATTTTTTTCTGGTATATCGCCGTGCTGCAGACCCTGCCCGCTTTGCGTCAAAGCATTATGTTGGGGGATTCCTTTTTCCTCAATAACCGTGGTTTCTACATGCCGCGACCCGTATTCGGCGACGGCTTCGAATTCGTAACGGCGGCGATGATTATCGCCATTGCCGCTATAGTTTACTTTCGGCGCTGGGCCCATAAACGCCAAGATGAGACGGGCCATCAGTATCATGTGTTCTATATATCTTTAGGAATCTTGATCGGTTTACCGCTCGTTATTTTCCTGGCGGTCGGGAT
>PBQI01000196.1 GCA_002725625.1 Rhodospirillaceae bacterium
GGCGGGCAGCCGCCGCAGCCGCGCCGTCCTTGAAGTGCGCTCCCATGACGTGCCATTTGTGCTAGAGGACGGCCAGGTTGTCGGCCGTCTCATCTACGAATCCCTGACCGCCACACCCGATCAGCTTTACGGCATGGATATCGGCTCCAACTACCAGGCCCAGGGTCTTAAACTGTCCAAGCATTTCAAATAGGGCCCCTTAGGTAGAATAAAACCTGAATATTCACGGAATATTTATCCCCAAGCCAACCTACTATTTCAGACGGGGAATATAAATCGGCTTGGAGGTCGGTCCCGGTCGATTTGGTTTCGGAGAGGTCTTAGCCACCAGCGCCGACGGCTGGATCTTTATCTCCGGTGTTGATTTTGTTGGCGATGGCGCCGAGTTCAATAGAGCCCAGCTTGATTTCAATTGATTTGACTTCTTCTTTCGCCTCCAGCCGCGCCAAGTTCAACTTTTCCTTAGTCCTGGCAATGATTCATCGCCTGATCCTAACTTGGTTGGTATAAAAACCTCAGTCGTTAGCCATGCCGGATAAATAGGGCGGGTGCTACCTAATCGCTTGTCTTAATTTGCTGAATGGATAAAGTCGGCGCTCAAGGATTAACTATTGAAGACACCGTGGAGAGTGCGACCAATGGCCGATAAAGACGACGTCAAGGAAGGTAAGGAATTTCACGTCAACACGCCCGCCGTCAACGAACCCTTTTTTCTTAAAGGGTCGGGGGCGCTGGACTGGGGCATGCAGAACCGGCTGGCGCAAATTTTCAATCCTAAATCCGGCCGCACGGTTATGCTGGCTTTTGACCACGGTTATTTCCAGGGTCCGACCACGGGCATTGAACGCATCGACATCGACATCAAACCACTGATCCCTTACGCCGACGTCCTCATGTGCACCCGCGGCGCGTTGCGGTCGATGATCCCGGCGGAAACCAATAAACCGGTGGTGCTGCGCTGCTCTGCCGGGCAGAGTATTCTGACCGAGCTTTCCAACGAACTGGTGGCGGTCAATATCGAGGACTCCATTCGCCTCAATGTGGCGGCTATGGCGGCGCAAGTATATATCGGCGCCGAATATGAGCACAAATCCATCCAAAATGTTATTAAGCTGATCGATACCGGCACCCGCTACGGCATTCCGACCCTGGCGGTCACCGGCGTCGGCGCCGACATGCAGCGGGACCAGCGCTACTTCTCCCTGGCCACCCGCATCTGCGCTGAGATCGGGGCGCATTATGTCAAAAGCTATTATTTCGAGCCCGGTTTTGAAAACGTTGTCGCCGGCTGCCCTGTCCCCATCGTCATTGCTGGCGGCAAGAAACTGCCCGAGATGGAAGCCTTGGAAATGGCTTACAAAGCCGTCGACCAAGGGGCCGCAGGCGTCGATATGGGCCGCAATATCTTCCAGTCCGACAGCCCCATCGGAATGACCCAAGCCGTCGGCGCCGTGGTTCACCAGAACGAAAAGCCGGAAAAAGCCTATGAGATTTACGAGACGGTGAAGGCGGAAGGAGGCGGGAAGTAGATTAACGCTGAGGTCGCAAAACTAATTTCTCTCCCGCTCGCGCCTTACGCAGTTCTCCTAAATTAGAGTGCTGGGTTGCTAACCAAGCAGTACTCCCAGACCCGTTACGCTATCAATACAGCTTTCCTCAAAGCGCTGAAAGGCGCCGGCAAAATGTACTGGTGGCCGGAATTTGGTCAGTCTGGAATCTATTTGTTTAGTGATTCTATGTAGTTGATCATTTTGACAACATCGCCCGGATTAATGCGGCCAATGGGACCGGAGCTGTAGGACGACGTCAGAATTTTACCTTCTCTATTTACCAGAAATTCGGAAGGCTGGATGATGCCCCTTCGTTCTTCCCACCAGGAATCAAGGAGCCTAGCCTCAGCGATCGTTGCCCCATAAGAGACCGGATAGGAGACCTCATCGGCCACTTCCCTAGCTTTATCTTCGGGATCAACGCTGGCGGCGATAACTTTGGCGTTGACTGCTGCCAGATCGTTAATATGTTTTTCGAAGTCGGCTAACTGCCGACGACAATAAGGTCACCAATGTCCCCGGTAAAACAGGACCATGTTATATTTAGCGTCCAAATCGGCCGGCAGGTTAACCGATCTGCCGCCAACTAAGTTTAGGGTTATGGACGGGAAGCTATCCCCCATATTCAATTTGTCCGCCATGTTCTTTCCTTATGATTATTGTTGATGAGTATAACCGTTCCCCTATGTTGCGGTTGGCTCTACGGGAGCATATTGGCGCCCGTCTTTCAATGGTAAATTGAATAACCCGTATCACTAATTCGATAGAAATTTGAGACTTTTCCAGAACCATGATAAGGCGGTTAAGCTGGGGCTATGAGCCAGAGATCGATACCTTCGAACCCCAATTCCGACGCCTTCAGGGAAATCATGAAGGGCGTCAAAAAATAATGGGCCTAACCATTTAAAGTTTAATGGAGGACCGCCTCGAGCGACTGAAGCAGATGACCGGGCTCGAACCAAAGCTGGGGGGTGCCGAAAAGAATAAAAAATAGGCCGGTTAGGCTTAAAATAAACCCGCAATTTTTTGAATGTGACACACTTATTTCACAATACTTGCAACGATTCCTTCCTATTTGGGAAATATTCCGACAATGTTTGTTTATGAATTCGGACGCGCGTTATTTTCCACCACTATTGAAAAATAGAACTCTTCCATAGGGGAAAGTCAAAAAATTATACTCGGGTAACTGGATTGTGTTATTGCGTGCTGGGTCTTGTACCCCGGCGTTTAGAGCGATAGCGGTTCTTCTTCAAAAGCGTCACTTCTTTGGTAAGTCGCTCTATTTTCATTTGCAGCAGTTCGATATCGTCAACCAACACCTTTTTGGTATTCTCATGAGACAGTACGGATTCGAGAGCAAGATCCCGTTTTAATTCAGCGTCGGCCCGGGCGACATCTTTTGCCTTGAGAGCCCTTTCGAACTTTTTCTGCTGAGCTTCATGTTCCGTCTCGGCACTGGTCAACGCCGTTTTAACAGTGGCAATATCGGTGCGCAAAACTTTGGTGGTCTGCCGCTCCAGCTTGAGCAATTCAGTCAGCACGGAAATTTCCGATCTCAGGTTTGAGTTGTTTTCGTCTTTGCTGGAGATCGAAGAAACGATATCGCTGACCCGGTCGGCGAGGGATTCTATTTCTTGGGCGCGGGCTTCGGTTTCGGCCTGGTAAACGCTGATTTTGGACCGCGTCTGATCGATGAATTTCTGGGTGTCTTCAAACTCTTTGGCAGCTTCGGGACCCAAAGCGGAAATATCCGGCGCGAGTTCTTTATCCTGGGAAAATGACGGGCCCGTGGCCATCAAGCAGACGGCCATAGCCAAACCGGCCAGTTTAACCGCGATGCCACTCACCAACATAAAATCTCCTTTTGAAACCCTTGATTTTATTAAACCACAGAGACGGTTTTAAGGAGAGAAAAAAATCAGGCTCCCGAAATAATATCGCGAGCCTGTCTTTTTGGCGAGTTTAGGAAAGTTACATGTATTTAAGCGGCTGCTTTGTCGTCGCCGCCAATCAATTTCTTGGCTTTGTCGGTCAGCGACGCAACGCCACCATGCTTGATGTCAATTTTACGGGGTTTCAGGGCTTCCGGCACTTCACGTGCCAGATCGATGTAAAGCATGCCGTTCTCCAGATTGGCGCCGCTTACGACGACATAGTCGGCAAGACTAAAACGCCGCTCAAAGGCTCGACCGGCAATTCCCTGATGCAGGAAAGCAACCGTTTCGCCGTCCCTTTCAATTTTACCGGAGACAGTGAGGGCGTTCTCTTTGACCGTGATGTCGAGATCTTTCTCGGAAAATCCGGCCACTGCCAGGGTAATTCGGTAGGCATTGTCCTCGACCGCCTCGATATTGTAGGGCGGGTACGAATTGGACGTTTCTGACCGTTCTGAAGCAGCATCTAACAACCGCTGCATCCGGTCAAAACCAATGGTGTTACTGAATAACGGGGAAAAATCATATCTGCGCATGGCATATCCTCCTTTGAAGCGATATGAGTTGAAACGAGCCCGCCCCACGAGATTACGTGTCATGGCCTGACCCTGGTTCTTAATTCGACGGCGGACCCTCTCAGAGGCGTCCTTCGTCAAAATTTATGTAGTCCGGAAGATGATGTGCGCAAGGTTGATTGTTGGATTTTTTGCCTAATCGATGACGTAGGCGATGGAGGCTAGGCCACCGAATACAACAAATATGACAGATGCGAATTCCATTTACTTAATTCCTAGTTGGTTTGACGCTTTAAAACTTTACGCAGGATCATCACGTGAGGTTTCTTTAAGGTACCCCGTTGATTTCCGGTAAATTTTCATGGTGCTTTCGTTTATGACTACGATCTCTTAAAATTGGGTAAATAATACTAACCAAACTTAAAAAACTGGCGTAAACTTTTGTGAATAAACAAAAAATAGGGCAGAATACACTCATGGGTGTGGCGGTGATGGTGCTCGCCGTATTTCTCATGACGTTAAAAGATTCGCTGGCCAAACTGACCGGCGGCAACTATTCGCCACTCCTGATTCTTTGGGTTCAATTCGTTTTCATGTCGGCGGTCTATTTCCCGTATTTGATCTGGCGCTATGGCCCGGAAATATTGCTGCCAAAGCCCTTTCTGCCGCAGGTTATGCGCGGGTTAGCCATCGTGTTCGCCGTCAGCCTGTTTTACCGGGCCATCGAAACCACCCCCTTGGCAGATGCCACGGCCACAGTTTTTGTCGCTCCCTTGGTGGTTACGGCCATTTCGCCATTGTTCCTGAGCGAGCATGTGGGTTTCCGGCGCTGGAGTGCCGTCATTGTCGGCTTCTTCGGGGTCCTGCTGATCCTGCGTCCTGATTTCGATGGTGGTCGACAGGGGTACTTCATGGCATTCGGTACCGGGCTCTTTTTGGGTTTTTTCTATATGTTAAACCGCAAACTGGCCAGCGCCACGCCTCTGCTCGTCTCGGCGGCCTATTCGGCTTATATCGGGGCGATCGTTCTAACGCCGTTTGTGCCCTTCGTCTGGACACCGCCCCAACCTCAGGACTATTCGATCATTTTCTGGTTTCTGATTATCTCTACGGTGGGCCAAACCTGCCTGACGACGGCGTTTAGTCTAGGTGAGGCGACGTTTATTGCACCTTTTCAGTTTAGTCAGATTATCGGCGCAACATTTTTCGGCTTTATTATGTTCAATGACTTTCCCGACCGATTGACTTGGGCAGGTATTATCATCGTCATCATGTGCGGGGTATACATTACTGTCCGGGAGCGAAAGAATGCGCCATCGCCCGCCTAGCCGGAAATTCTAGAAAAAAATAGAAAGCTATTTTACGATAAAGGGAAGCACACGGTTTATCACCATCGGTATCATATTTTCTGGATTACCAAATATCGCTTTAAGGAATTGGAAGGCGCTATTCGGACACGGGTTAGAGAAATCACCCGACAAGTGTGCGAAGAACTTGACGTGAAGATTATCAGCGGTGTTTTGATCTACGGATCATGTACATGTGTTTGTATCCATTCCACCTCATCAGGCGGTGAGTGACGTGATGAGACGTATCAAGGGACGCACTTCTCGCAAAACACAGATGGAATTTCCTAATCTACGAAGAAAGTTCTGGGGACGGTATTTCTGGGCTCGTGGTTATTCCTGTACAACAAGCGGGAGAGTCAACGATGAGACAATACTTCAGTACATTGAGAAACACCCTCCCAAATCTACCGACGTCAGTCGGTAGTGGTTTAATTTGACCCGCAACGGGCTGGACGTCATAAAAGAAAATCATACTAGGTCAAATCGTCTCGATATTTTGACCACGATTGATGAAGACAGTCTGATGATTCGAATTAAGGATAGTTGCAAAGGAATTGATTCGGTATCCGATTAACAAATTGTTGATCCGTTTTTCACCACCAAAGAGACGGGTATGGGCGTGGGGCTGGCAATATGCCGGGCGATCATTTTAGATCACGGCGGTGAACTTTGAATCAAAAACGGTGATACCGGGGCCATCGTTAGCTTTACGCTGCCAATCGCCGGACAGAAATTCTAGGTTCTAACGACCGATTCTCGCCACCTAATATTTTCTTCCTTTTACCGGTCGATATTTTTGGCAAGACGCAGCCTCAAGGCGTTGAGCTTGATGAAGCCCTCAGCATCCCGTTGATCATACACCGTATCCTCTTCAAAGGTCGCCACGTCTTCGTCATATAAGCTAAAGGGAGACTTTCTCCCTTCGACAATGACATTGCCCTTGTATAATTTAAGCCGAACCGTACCGGTGACATTTTTCTGCGTTTCGTCAATGGCCGCTTGTAGCATCTCCCGCTCGGGCGCGAACCAAAAACCGTTATAGATGAGTTCAGCGTAACGGGGCATCAGTTCGTCTTTCAGGTGGAGCGCCCCTTTGTCCAGTATCAGGCTTTCCACCGCACGCCGTGCCGGCAGCAGGATGGTGCCGCCAGGCGTCTCGTAGACGCCTCTGGATTTCATGCCGACGAACCGGTTTTCAACAATATCGATACGGCCGATACCATTAGCGCCAGCCAGTTCATTGAGACTAGTCAGAAGCGCCGCCGGGCTAAGTTTTTCACCGTCAATGGCCACCGGATCACCGTTTTCAAAATCAATTTCTATAACGGTCGGCGTATCAGGAGCGTTTTCCGGTGATACCGACAGGGTAAACATATCCTCATCCGGACCAACCCAAGGGTCTTCTAGGGCTTTACCTTCGTAGGATATATGCAACAAGTTGGCGTCGGTCGAATAGGGCGGCTCACCCTCCTTGTCTTTGGGCACCGGAATTTGATGCTTTTGCGCATAGTCGATTAGTTTAGTCCGGGATCCCAAATCCCATTCCCGCCACGGCGCGATAACTTTGATGCCAGGGTTGAGGGCATAATAGCCGAGCTCGAACCGCACTTGGTCGTTACCCTTACCGGTGGCGCCGTGGGAAACGGCGTCGGCGCCCACTTCCTGTGCGATTTCGATTTGGCGTTTGGCGATCAATGGGCGGGCAATGGAGGTGCCCAGCAGATAGGTGCCTTCATAAATAGCGTTGGACCGGAACATGGGAAAGACGTAGTCGCGCACGAATTCCTCCCGGAGGTCCTCAATATAGATCTCCGTGATGCCCATCTGTTTGGCCTTGGCCCGGGCCGGCTCGATCTCCTCACCCTGACCCAAATCAGCGGTGAAGGTCACCACCTCGCAATTATATTCGTCCTGCAACCAGCGCAGGATCACCGAGGTATCAAGGCCGCCCGAATAGGCCAGCACCACTTTTTTCACATCACCACTTTTCGCCCTGTTCGGCATGGCGGTCGTTCCTTTATGTTATGAATTTAAACGCTGATTTCTATGGCGGCGCAGTATAGGCAAATGGGCGGCGGGGGCAAGGCTAGAAGAAACAGAGCCCAAGGTGATCTAGCGGTTGGCCATTTTCTCCCGCAGCATTTCGATTTCAAGCCATTGGTCCTCTAACTCGGCTAATTTATTTTTTGCCTCATTCAAGCGGTTGGCCGAAATACTGAAAAGGTCCGGATCTTTATCAAATAGTTCGGGATCGGCGAGTCGCTCTTCCACTGCGACGATTTCACTTTCCAGTTTGGCAATTTGACCGGGCAATTGGCCAAGCGCGCGCTGCTGATTGTAGCTGAGTTTTCTAGCAGAATTTTTCTCTTTCCTGTCAGCTTCCTTGCCCAGTTTCTCAGGGTTAATTTTCCCAGGAGAAATTTTCTCAGGTTTTGCGGCCGGCCGTTGACGCAGATAGTCGACATAGCCGCCGGGATACTCGACGGCTTGGCTGTCTCCCTCCATGACGATGGTGGAGGTCACTACCCGGTCGAGGAAATCCCTGTCGTGGCTGACCAGCAGGACCGTACCATCATAATCGGCCAGCATTTCCTGCAGCAAATCGAGAGTATCCATATCGAGATCGTTTGTCGGTTCGTCCAGAATCAGGAAATTGGATGGGAAGGCCAGGGTCTTGGCCAGCACTAGGCGGTTGCGTTCGCCGCCTGAAAGACTGCCGACGGAACTTCTGGCCTGGGATTCGGCAAACAGGAAGTCCTTTAAATATGAAACCACATGCCGCGGCTGGCCCCGCACATTGACCTGATCGCCGCCCATATCGCACAAGGTATCCCAGATTGTTTTTTCAAGATTTAACGATGACCGGCTTTGGTCGAGAAATGTTGGCGTTAAATTCGTACCCAGTTTAACAGTACCGCTGTCGGGGGGCAGTTCGCCGGTCAGCAGCTTAAGCAATGTTGATTTGCCGGCACCATTGGGCCCAATCAAGCCAATCCTGTCCCCCCGCCTGATTTTGGTTGAAAATTTAGCGACAATGGGCATGCCGTCATAGCCGAAGGAAATATTATCGGCTTCAATTACCAGCTTACCTGATTTGCCGCCACTCTCCGCCGCCAGCTTGACCTGTCCGGTCGGGGCGATTTGCGCCGCTCTGTCCTCCCGCAGCTGCCAGAGACGGCGCAGACGGCCCTGATTACGTTTGCGCCGCGCCGTGATGCCCTGGTGTGACCAGACCGTTTCCTGGGCGATCAGTTTATTAAGTTTGCGGCGGTCTTCCGCCTCCTGTTCCTGAATATTCTCGGCCCACTCTTCGAAATCCCCGAAGCCTCCGTCCAACCGCCGCACCTTGCCTCGGTCCAGCCAAAAGGTGGTCGTGGTGACATTCTCGAGCAACGTTCGGTCATGGCTGATGAGGATAAATCCCGTGCGGTGATTTTGAAGGGTTCTTTCCAGCCACTGAATGGTCGGCAGGTCCAGATGATTGGTGGGCTCATCCAGGAGAAGAATATCCGGCTCGCTCACCAGGGTTCGGGCGAGGGCGGCCCGGCGGCTCTCGCCCCCTGACAGGGTGGCGGATGATATGCCCCCATCCAAACATAACTCCGCAAGTACCATATCTATTTTGTAGCCCTGATCGCCCGAACCGCCAGATAGCCCGGCAGCAATATAATCGCCGACAGTGGAATAAGCGCTCAGATCCGGCTCTTGCTCCAGATAGGCCACCCGGCAACCGGACTGGAGGATACGTTCGCCACCATCGGGTTCGATCTTGCCGGCGGCAATCTTCAGAAGCGATGATTTACCGGACCCGTTGCGTCCAACCAGGCAGATGCGGTCCCCCTGGCTGATCACCAGTTCGGTGTTTTCGAACAAGGGGTGGCCGCCGAATCCGAGGGAGATATCTTTTAGGGAAAGAAGGGGAGGAGCCACGATCGGTACCGATTTGGGGTTGTTAGCACTGCATTCCTATTATGGAAATTTTAGGCCTCAGGTAAAACACCAACTGTTTGAAGCGCCCGCCGTACATCTTCTATTCCATTGAATGCTCTCGACGCGTCTTGCGGCGGATATCACGCACGACTTTCTCATCAGGTTCTTTTGAATTCATGGATTTCTGTCTCATCTTCATTTCCTTCAGTCATTACGATGACCCAGAAATCCTCCTTTACGAAAACTCCTCAATTATCAGCACCCCCAATTTTGACATATCCGGCAATGCGTTGCCTTGCGGCATAACTTTATTCAATTAATTTTCCCACACGATGAAATTCACCACCCCGAAGCGGCGAACAATATTACTATTCTCAATAATATGGATATTCTAAGATTCGGTTCCTACTCGAATGACGGTTATCCCCCGCCATGTTTTCTAAATTTTCCAAGTTACTCCCAAAGAATCAACTGAGAAATTTAGCAATGATATAAAAAACTTCGGATGACGATCAATAAAAATCAAAAGCCATATGATTTCCGCCACATCGCCCGATAGGCCGCTTCAATCTTCCGGGCGAAATGCCTGCTGTCCCCGAGTGTCGAAGAGGTCAAGCGGGTCCGTAGATCCCGTCTAATTTCCGCCAATTTTTCTTTGTTTTCGGTTAGATCGATTACAATCTTAGTATACTGTGCGCAGCTTTCTGCAATCCATTCAGGAGCGCTGAGATGGGTTAGGACACCGGCACCGACGCAGCCGGCATGACGATTACCGCGCAGGGTCACCACGGGCACCCCCATCCAAAGCGCTTCGAACGTGGTTGTGGCGCCATTGTAAGGAAAGGTATCCAGGGCAATATCGATATCATTGTACAACGCCATGGGATCCTCATCCCGGGAAATCCATGATCTTAACTCGAGACGGTTCCGCTCGATACCAAGTGCCGTAAACTGATCCCGCAAGGTTTGTTTGGTCTCGTCGAAATCAAACATTTTTCCTTTTATAATCAACCTTGATCCAGCGACTTGCAGTAGAATTCCGGCCCAAGCGGTAATCACTTCCGGCGTGATCTTGGCGATATTGTTAAACGAACCGAAGGTGACACCGTCGTTTCTCTCAAATGGCGGCGGGGCGACATCGGGTGCTGTCTCTGGCCCTTCGTAACAATGAAATCCACCCTCCAGCCGCCAAAGAGTTTCAGCATGGAAGTCGTCTGCCGGCCCCACTGGATCCGTAATCCCATCCGTCAACCGGTAGTCAATTTCACTGAGACCCGTTGTTGCCGGATATCCCAGCCAGGTAACCTGGATGGGTGCCGGTCTGTAGGCGCAAACACCAAGGCGGTTGTTGGCGCTGTGACCCGCCAGTTCCACCAAAATATCGATGCCGTCGGCCTTAATTTGTTGAACAGCAGCCCGGTCGTCCAAATCGATGATATCCCGCCAATGATCCACCAGGCCCTTAAATCGTTCCGTCATTTCATCGGCACGCCGCAGGTTCGCATAGGCAAAAACTTCCACCGCAGACCGGTCATGGGCGGCCAACAGCGGCGCCAGGAAATAAGCACAGGAATGGGTGCGGAAGTCCGGCGATAAATAACCGATCCGCAGCCGCCGGTCCGGTGAACGATCGAGGTTATGTTTTTCAACGACTGAAACGGGGACAAGACTCTTGACCCATGCTTGATGACGCTCATAAATGCTCTGTTCTGTTGCCTGGGGCTGGTAAAGTTCATTGAGCATGAGACTTTCCCAGGCGTCCTGATAGACTGGGTCTTTGAGAATAGCGGTCTGATAACAGTCAATCGCCGCGTCGACTCGCCACTGATCGGCCAGAGCTTTACCGAGATTGTAATGGGCGACTGCGTAGTCCGGACTGATGGAAATGGCGTGCCGTTGCGCTTTCTCGGCCGCCACCAATTGCCCGGCGAGATGCTGAATATTGCCAAGATTGGTCCAGGCCTCGACAAATTCCGGGTTGGCGGCGATGGCTTGCCGACACGCCTTTTCGGCTTCACTCAAGCGCCCCTGCTCCTTCAGCGCCAGCGCCAATCCGTTGTGGGCTTCCGCATAGCCGGGGTTGAGTCCAATGGCTTGCATGAACCCATCTGCCGCTTCCTCTTTACAACCGGCTTGAGCCAGAAGAGTGGCCGCTGAAAGATGGGCCTCCGCCCAATCCGGTTTAAGCGTTATGGCCTTTTCGTAGGCAGCTATAGCCTCACGATTCTTGTTCTGTGCAACCAGCGCTGCACCCAAATTGAAATGGAAAGTCGGACGGTCATCATCAATGTTCAAGGCCGCCGTAATCAGTTCTTCTGCCTGTGCCGCATCGCCCCTTTGTTGAGCGATCAAGCCCAGAAAATGAAGCGCGTCGGCGTTATTCGGCTCGGCCGCCAGCACCCCTTGATAGATGGCGGTCGCCTCATCCATCCGGCCCGCCTGATGAAGCTTGAGTCCCGCTTCCAGTTGTTCCCGTGAAGTGTTCATTCGCCGATCACATGCATCAGGAGTTCACGCCGGTGAGGCTGCGTCCGGTGTTCGAATAGATAGATGCCCTGCCAGGTGCCCAGCATAAGTCGGCCGCAGCTGACCGGTATGGCAAGCGATGACTGGGTCAAAGCGCCTTTGATATGAGCCGGCATATCGTCGGATCCTTCAGAACGATGGCGGTAAAGGGAAAAATCTTCCGGCACCAGCATTTGAAAAAAAGTCTGCAAATCGGCCATGACGTTGGGGTCGGCGTTTTCCTGAATGACCAATGAGGCCGAGGTATGGCGGCAGTAGAGGGTGAACATCCCTTCGGCAATTGATTGGTTATTCATCCAATCGGCGATCTCCCGTGTCACTTCATAGAGTGCCTGACCACTGGTGGTAACGGTTATGGATTGGGTCGCCTGCTCAATCATTTGCTCACTCTCAGGAAAATTTTGGTCCGACCTCACATCTGACTCCTTTTTACGAAACCGGCCTTGCATCTTCAACGTCTTAGCCATTAGGATGGGGTAATTATAGGAACAAAATATGAACATTACTGAATTCGACCAGGAAATCCCCACTCTCGGCCCCTTTGCCGCCGCTGATATAGCCCGTGGGGTCTGCCGCTATTTGCGCCATCTTGGATCGATTCCCCTGACGGAATTCAAACTACGTACCAACCGGCGGGTGGATGTCATAGGCCTCGATAACGGTGGATGCTTCACCATCATTGAAATCAAATCCTCTGTCGCCGATTTCCGGGCGGATGATAAATGGCCGGAATATATACCCTATGGCGATAAAATTTATTTCGCTGTCGCCAATGGGTTTCCCGTGGATATTCTGCCGGAAGAATGCGGCGTTATGATAGCCGACGCTTACAATGCCGCCATATTTCGCGAATCACCGGTCAACAAACTCAACGCTAAACGCCGCTCGACCCAGACCCTGCGATTCGGCCAGACCGCCGCCAGGCGCTTGCACCACATCAACGATCCAAGTTTTTGATTGGTCTATTTCGAGCGTCTCTGCTCCGCATCTAGCAGAGCCTTTTTGCGGTCGAGACCCCAGCGGTAGCCGGTGATTTTTCCGTCGGCGCCAACCGCGCGGTGACAGGGAATGACAATACCCACCGGGTTAGATCCGCAGGCCCGGCCCACCGCCCGCGCCGCCTTGGGCATTCCCAGTTCAGTTGCGATGTCACCATATGACCGGGTTTCGCCTTCCGGGATGAGAATCAAAGCTGACCAGACCTTGGCTTGAAAAGCCGTAATCTGAATATCCAGACCCAGGCCGAAAAAATTACGTTTCCCCGTATCGATCAGGGCGCCGAGGATCGCAAGCAGCTCGCTCATGTCTTTGTCAGCGCGTTCGAGCGTGGCGGCAGGAAATTCTTCCGCTAACTCTTTTTCCACGTCGGCCGCGGTATCGCCGAAACAGACCCTGCAAAGCCCGATCTCGGTAATCGCGGCCAGGACAACGCCAAGCGTGCAGGTGCCGACAGCGTAAAATATGTGTGCCCCCCGGCCACCCCGGCCATAGCTGGCCGGTGTCATACCCAGCTTCCGGTTGGACGTTTCATACAACCGGCTGGATCCGCCGAAACCCGCTTCGTAAAGGGCAGTAGTAACTGAACGGCCATTGCGCAACTCCTCCTTCAATGAGCCGAGCCGGCGCTGCTCCGCATATTGCCGGGGTGAGACGCCCATCTCCCGCTTGAACACTCGCTGCAGGTGAAAGGGGCTGACACTGAGACGCTCAGCCAGATAAGCTAAAGTCGGCTGTCCTTCGTCTTCGAAGGCGTCGATCAATTTCACCACCCGTGCCACCAAGCGGTGGTGTTTCGTCGGTTTTTTAAGATTCATGCTGAAATCATCCATCATGGTGACACCATACCGCAAGAAAGAGATAAAACTATCTGGTCCTTGCGCTGCCTCACCCGATACGCTGCAATCGCGAACCGTTGTCGATGAGCCATTGGCGGGCGGGTTTAATCTGGACACCGAGATCGTCGACGGTGCGCCAGAATTTTTTTGAGTGATCCAGATAACGGAGATGGGCGACTTCATGGGCGGAGACGTAATCCATCACCCAGGGCGGCGCCATGATCAGCCGCCAGCAGAAATTCAGATTACCGGTAGGTGAGCAGGACCCCCACCGGGATTTGGTGTCGCGGATGCCAATGCGGTTTATTTTTTTTCCTATCTTTGCCGCCATGTCATGGGCGCGGTTGGTAATTTTCGCCCTGGCCCGGCCTTTGAGCCAATCGGTCAGGCGGCGGGGCAAATGTTCGGGTGCCCCGCTGATGGCCATGCGGCCGTCATCGATATGCACCACGCCCGGTATATGGGGGTCATGATATATGACATGATCTTCGCCCATATAAGGAAAAACGGCGCCGTCGGCGAACCTGATGCGTGGTGGCAGGTCAGCCAGGCACTGCAGCAACCAGTCCGCTTGATCGGCGACCAGCGCCGTGGCTTCGGCCACGGTCGCGCGCCGGGGAAGGGTAACCAAGGCGCCGCCCGTGTCGGAATCGACCCGCAAAATAATACGCCGGGCTTTATTGTTGCGCCGGATACGCACCGGGACGACGCTGTCGGCCAGCGTAACCAACCGGGTTTCGTCGTCAGCCCGCTTCCTCAAAGTCTTCCTCATAATCCTGTTCCGGCCACTTGACGATATGGTCTTCAAGATCCTGGTCACCGCCTTCCTCCACTGCTTTTCCGCGCACTGAAACACCGGCCTGGTGGACACTTTCCGGATCACCGGACATCAACGGATGCCAATTAAAAAGGAGCTTGCCCCCA
This sequence comes from Rhodospirillaceae bacterium, assembly GCA_002725625.1. GTDB lineage: Bacteria > Pseudomonadota > Alphaproteobacteria > Rhodospirillales > UBA2165. The sequence goes on from PBQI01000196.1 coordinate 14,567, forward strand.
TAGATAAGACGATAAGCGCAAGTGGGCGGCAACCATTTCAGGTGACTGAGATTCTCCTTGGTCAACTCCACGCAATCGTCTACCAGGAACGTTCTTTCAGCATAGTTGCGGCACCGACAGCTGGCGATATCCAGCTGACTGCAGGCAACGGACGTAAAGGCCAGTTCGCCGGTATCTTCGTCCTCCAATTTATGGAGACAGCATTTGGCGCAACCATCACAAAGGGCGTCCCACTCGTCCAGATTCATATCCTGCAGTGATTTAACCTGCCAAAAGGGCTGGTCATCATTACATTCGCTTCGACCGGCCCTATTTTCTTTATCGGTCAAAGGTGATCCTTGATTTTAATGGCGATAGACTCGGCCGTCATGCCGTGGCTGAAAAAAGTTTCAAAGCTTCCGTCGGGCCGCATCATGTAGCTCACCGCCGAATGATCCATCAGGTAATCCTCCGGGTCTTCCTTGTTCTCCTGGGCTTTGGCGGCATAAATGCGGAAGGACTTTGTTATTTTGTCAATCTCAGGCCGGGTTCCGGTCAAGCCAACAAAGCTGGAATGGAAGTGTTCAAGATAGGATTTTAAATCCTCCGGTTTGTCCCGTTCGGGATCGACGGTGATGAACAGCGGCTGAATTTTTTTGGCGTCATCACCCATCAGGTCGAGCGCTTCCGATATTGTGGTAAGGGTGGTCGGGCAAACATCGGGACAATAGGTATAGCCGAAAAACATCAGCGTATATTTACCGTGGAAACTGGTATCCTTGACCCTGTTGCCGTTGTGATCGGTCAAGGTAAAGGCGCCGCCAATGGCCGGTTTGACGGTTTTCACCTGGGCGCCCGGCACCTGCCCGGAAGCGATGCGTTTCTGATTCTCGAAATATTTCAGGCCCGCCCCCGCCAGCACGACCACAACAGCCAGGGCCAGATACAGATAAATGCGTTTGATGGGCATAATGCGTTTCTCCCTGGCCCCCAGCATATCCATAAGGGCATTTCTATAGGGGCCTTGGTGTTTGCGCCACCTATATTTCCGGCACGTCCAATTCGTTCTGGGCGCAGGCAGCGGTAACGGTGTTCTGCAACAGGCAGGCGATGGTCATGGGACCGACGCCACCCGGCACCGGTGTAATGGCGCCAGCGACTTCCCTGGCCTCGTCGAAGTCAACGTCCCCAGCCAATTTTGATTTACCCTCCGCGTCAGGCGGTGAGCGGTTCATGCCGACATCGATCACAATAGCACCTTCCTTGACCCAGTCACCTTTGACCATATTAGCACGTCCGACGGCGGCCACCAGTATATCAGCGCGCTGGGCCTCGCCCGGCAGATCGGCGGTCCGGGAATGGGCGACGGTAACCGTGCAATGTTCTCTGAGCAGCAGCGCCGCCATGGGTTTGCCGACGATGTTGGAGCGCCCGATAACCAGCGCCCGCTTGCCGGAAAGATCGTCACCCAGCTGTTCCTTGATTATCATCAGGCAGCCGAGTGGCGTACAGGGCACCAAACCGGACGAACCGGTGGCCAGCTTGCCGGCATTGAAAATATGGAAGCCGTCCACATCCTTGGCTGGATCGATCTTGGCCAGAACCACCTGCTTGTCGATCTGGTCCGGTAGGGGCAATTGCACCAGAATACCATGAGCGTCAGGATCTGAGTTGAGGCCTTCGATCAACGTCAGTAGTTCCTTCTGAGAGGTTTCCGCTGGCAGGCGATGTTCAAAACTTTTCATGCCCGCTTCGACGGTCATTTTATTCTTACTGCGCACATAGATTTGGCTGGCCGGATCTTCACCCACCAGTACCACCGCCAGACCCGGCGTCAAACTGTGATCTTCCTTCAGAATCTTCACCTGATCGGCGACCCGGCGGCGTAAACCCTGAGCAAACGCCTTGCCGTCGATAATTTTTGCGTCAGCCATTTGTTTCCCTCAAATTGGTATTCATCCACGCCGTTATTTTCGACTGCACCATATCCATATCACCACAGATCTCAATCACTTTTCTGCGGTCCGTTGTCCCTTGAATTATGGAAAAGGTGGATTTGGGCAGTTGCCATTCTTTGGCCAGCAGTTTGATCATGGCTCTATTAGCTTTGTCCCCTGCGGGTACGGCGGTAACTGAAACCTTGAGATAGCGGGTGCCGTTTTCATCCACAGCTTCACCCGAAATGCCACTGCGCCTAGCCTTGGGTATGAGGCGGATATTGATCCTTACCGCACCTTGTTCCCGCCGATGCAGTAAATCGTTGTCAGACGTGACCGCCGCCATATTCCCGGAGAAGATTACGCACGAAAACCAGCACGAGAATCAGCACCACCGGTGAGACGTCAATGCCGCCAAAATCGGGAATAAATCGCCGGATAGGCCGCATGGCTGGCTCCGTAATGCGGTAAAGAAAATCATTAACCGTACGGACAAACGGGTTTTGGGTATTGATGACATTAAATGAAATCAACCAACTCATAACCACGAATATTATCAGGCACCACATATAGAGATCGATAACCGTATCGACGAGACTTAGCAAAGAATTCATGGAATCCTGGACCAAAGTTATTGTTGTAAGAATGTATCTGGCGGAACCCTAACGGCAGCGTGCTTCTGAGGCAAGTCCCCAAAGAAACGGATATTGGAAAGGACGGCCAGCAACATAAAAAAAGGCGGAAAAAATTATAAGCTGAGATAACCACGGACCTTGACAGATCAAAGGCTGCGCCACATTATCCGCGCCTTCAAATAATTTGGCAAAATATGTGGGGCCGTAGCTCAGATGGGAGAGCGTCGCGTTCGCAATGCGAAGGTCAGGGGTTCGATTCCCCTCGGCTCCACCAACTTTATCGTTTATTTTCAATGAGTTACAAAAGAGCGATACCACTCAAATAGTCACAATGAATCAATCTGGCACACGAATGGCACAGTGTTGGAGGATTTATTATGGCTACAATTAGGAAACGTGGATCATCATGGCATGTTCAAGTACGACAAACAGACGGGGCTCCGGCTCGGTGTCAACTGGTATCTAACAATTGGCTCAGAAGTAGATTAAGCCCGATAATAGGGATGGCAACAAACGCCATCACGCAACTAATCCCGATAACTACAGACCTATCGATCCTGATTTATGGGATCGACTGTATCACTTTCAACAAGAAGAACAGCGATCACTATCGTTGCTCGAAGCCTCCGGCGTCTTACCAGATGACACTCTCTATCATTCAGAGCCTCTGAGCTTGGCAAGCATTAAAGGCAAAGATAATAAACCCCCATTTTAATTTATCCAAGTGGCGCTGAAGGGGTACATTCTATTACGATGATAAAATAAAATCGGCTCCCTTTTCTCCAATCATGATCACCGGCGCGTTGGTATTAGCCGATATTAATGTTGGCATGATAGAAGCATCTATCACTCTGAGAGAGTCAATGCCGCGAACTCTTAACTCACTATCAACGACTGCATTGACATCACTTGCCGGGCCCATTTTGCAGGTGCCGACCGGATGAAAAATTGTGCCTCCAGTTTCACGTGCAAATTCAAGAAGTTCTTCATCACTATTTAGCGCACTGCCGGGTCGTTCCTCGGATTGGAAAAATTGGGTCATCGCAGGCTGAGCTATTACACGCCGCGACAATCGCAAACCACGCACTGCCATTTCTTGATCACGGGTAGCGGTAAGGTAATTTGCCTGGATCCTTGGCGGTACTGATGGATCAGATGATGTGATGTGGACCTCACCACGGCTTTCTGGGCGAAGATAGCAGGTAGATGAAGTAAACGCGGAGAATTTATGTAAACCCTCTCCCGGTCGGTCCGTGCTGAAGGTAATGAAATGAATTTGGGTGTCTGGTGTTTTTGAGGAGGGATGTACTTTGGCGAAGCAACCTGCCGATCCGGCGCTAAAGGTCATTGGTCCGGAACGCCGGAAAACGTAATTTATACCTGCTCTTATTAGCCGCAGCGGGTTCATCAAATCATCGTTCAATGTAATCGGTTTGCGGCAACGGAATATCGACCGAACTTGGAAATGGTCTTGAAGATTGTGACCAACGCCTGGCAGGTCATGGACAACATCCACACCTACCTGACGCAGTCGGTCGCCACTACCGATTCCGGAAAGCTCCAAGATTTGCGGGCTGTTAATAGAACCTGCGCTGAGAATGACCTCATGTTTGGCACTTACAGAAAAATTTTCTCCGGTTTTATCACGAAGCGTTACACCGGTTACCCGACGCTCGGTGATTATCAATCGGGTAACCAGATAGCGGGTTAGGATTTTCAAATTTTTTCGATGGCGAATTGGTTTTAAGAAGGCTTGAGCCGCCGAACAACGCACGCCTTTACGAGTAGTTACTTGAAAGTAACCTGCGCCTTCTTGTGTCGCACCATTGAAATCTTGATTAATAGGTAAGCCCGCTTGCTGGGCAGCCTCAATGAAAGAATCCCCCAACGTATTGGGTTCGAGATCGGAAACGGCTAGCGGACCTTTATCACCATGCCATTCGTCTGCACCCCGAATTTGCCTTTCAGAACGGCGGAAATAAGGCAATACGCTATCGTAATCCCAGCCCGAATTACCGATTTGCCGCCAGTGGTTGTAATCTTCCGCCTGGCCACGGGTATAGATCAGTCCGTTTACTGAGCTGGAACCTCCCAGCACCTTACCACGCGGCCAAATAATTGAGCGATCGTTCAGTTCAGGCTCCGGAGCAGTTTGGTAGTTCCATGACAGCGAAGGGTTCGAAATAGTCTTGGCATAGCCAATTGGTACTTTCAGCCATAGATTTCGATCCGGCGGCCCCGCCTCGACCAAGAGTACGCGAATCTTGGGATCAGCGCTCAGACGGTTTGCCACGACGCAGCCGGCCGATCCAGCGCCAATAATAACATAGTCATATTCGCCAATATTCTTCATCGCATTTTTACCACTATTTTTTTACCATCTGATGATTCGCCGCTGCAAATAACGAAGCCCAACATCAAAGGCGGCGCCGATTAAACCAATAACTAACATTGCCGCAATAGTCGTTTCCGGTCGTAAGGTTTGTTGGCCGATCAGCACCAAATAGCCAAGTCCAGATCTTGATCCATCTCCAGCTACTATTTCTGCTGCGACCAGTGCCATCCAACCAGTTGCGACACCTATCCGCAAACCACTAAACAATAACGGGAATGAAGCTGGTAGAGAGACTTCCGCCAGGATTATTAAGGGTGATGCACCCATCATTCTTGCGGCGTTGATCAATCCGGGTTTAATACTACGCACCGCCCTGTGTGCATTTATTAAAATTGGAGGCAAGGCAGAAATAAAAATAACGAAAACTTGGGCCCCGAAGGAAGCGCCAAACCACAAAATAGAGAATGGCGCCCATGCGATCGGTGGAACGTAACGGACCAATTCAAAGACCGGGTTGACGGACAAATCTGCACGTCTCGAATAGCCCATCCAAAGGCCTAGCACGCTACCAACGCCAGCTGCCAGTAGAAACCCACCGAGAAATCTCTGGAAACTTGAAGATATGTGGTTCAATAGTCCACCAGCGCCTACTTGGTTGGACCAAAGCCAGACAACTTGTTGGATAACTTTTGCAGGATTTGGCAATAAACTTTGGTCAACATCGAATATATCAACTACGAAAAACCATAAAAACATCCAAAAGATCAAACTGAGCCAAATTGAAGAGGCATCAAGCGCTTTCAGCCAACGGGCCCCCAGGCCGGGAGGGTGCACATGGGTCATGTTGTGTGAAGACTGCTTAGCCATGGCCTAATTCTTTTGCTCCGTTCGCCATGGCACGAGGCGTTTTTCAAGTAAGATGAAACCAATGTTCATTGCAGCACCAATTAAAGCTATCGGGAACATGGCTGCCGCCATAATACTGATTTCAAAATTCCGGTAACCATTGATGATTAGAAATCCGAACCCCGCTGTGGCGACAACCAATTCGGCGGCAACTAGCGTGGCCCAGGCATTCCCGAGCGAGATACGAATTCCTGTCAGGACCACAGGGAGAGCGCTTGGCAAAACTACTTCACTGAATACGACCCACCGGTTTGCACCCAGCATTTCAGCCGCATTAATTAGTTTTGGCGATGTTTGACGAACACCTTCATAGGCGTTCAGTAAGCACGGTACTATAGCAGCAACGAACACGACAAAAACCTTACTGCTGTGATCAATGCCAAACCATAGGATTGCTAATGGAATCCATGCTGGTGGTGGAATTGGGCGCAATGTCATGATCATTGGTGCAAAAATTCGATCGACTATCGGTAAATAGGCCATTGACATTCCGAGCGGGACCCCGAGAAAAATAGCGATAATATAACCCATTAAAACGACACTCATCGAAGCTGAAAAGTGAACCCAAAGACCTGTTCCCATGTAACCGTTGACTATGCGAAGTATAGCTTTAACAACATCAGTCGGCGGAGGTAGCACGAAAGAGCTTACCCAATTATGGTGAACTGCTAACCACCAAAAGACAATCAAGCCGCCGATCGAAACAACGGCATAGGCTGAACCTTCAAGCGCTTTCCTGGAAAATATCATGTTCATGGCTTACTGTTCGCCAATCTCTTCTTTCACGGAGTTCCATATTTGTTGACGAAGTTCTTGGAATTCTTTTCTGGCCATTGCGGCATCGATTGGACCATGCCGCCAATGGCTATCAGGTCCACTGAAATCATGCACATTGACCAGTTCCTTGATACTACCGGGGCGTCGCGTCATCACGAGGACTCGATCGGCAAGATAAATCGCTTCTTCAACACTGTGGGTAATAAATAGAACAGTAGGCTTGTCTTCAGACCAAATTCGCACCAGCTCTTCCTGCATCAAGGTTCGGTTCATAGCATCAAGAGCAGCGAATGGTTCATCCATCAATAAAACCTTGGGGCGCATAACGAATGCACGAGCAATGGCAACACGCTGTTGCATGCCACCTGATAATTGATCGGGGAAATACTTTTCAAATCCAACCAAGCCAATCACTTTTATGGCCCTCGTCATTAGTTGCTGGCGCTCTTGCGCAGCCACGCCATTGATTCGTAGGCCGAAGGAGATGTTTTGCTCAACTGTCTTCCACGGAAACAGGGAAAAATCCTGAAACACCACTGTACGATCGGGACCTGGGCCTGTTACCGGTTGATTGTCCAATAGTATCTGCCCTTCACTTGCAGACATAAGACCGGCCGTTAGGCTCAGGAGAGTGCTTTTCCCACAGCCGCTCGGACCGACGATAACGATGAACTCATGGGCGTCGATCTCAAAGTTATAATTTTCTAATGCCGTAACGACCCCAGCTTTTGCGGTAAATTTTTTTGATATTCCCCGGTAGGAAATTGAATTACTCATTAAATTTTCCTTGGAATAAACGCTGGGCCAGCTCCAAGAACCGGCCCAGTTTAATATATGATAAAACTACTTTTTAGCAGCGGCTTTCATATAGCTTGCATCAATTACCGGTGAGTAATTTGGAACTTTCTTCATACGTCCTTGCCGTATAAAGAACTGAGCAATGTCTTCGAAAGACTTAACGATCGGTTTTTTCCCATTTGCTCCTTTAGAAAGCATCTTCAACTGTTCGCCTGCCCGCATATAGGTAGACATTACCAGATCAACCTCTCCTTCCAAGAGTTCATCAGCGAAGTTGAAGCCACGAAACTTGTCATATTTCTTATACAACTCAAATGTCCGTTTGCGATCCTTTAGAATCCATTCAACGGCTTCAAGGTGTGCTTTCAACCAACGTACAATGACATCCCGGTTTTTAGGATTAGCAACGAATTTCGGATGCGCCACCCAGACTGCAGGCATGGATAGCTTAGTTTCATTGGCATCACAATAAACAACGTTACCACGATCCTTTAATGCCGTTGATTGCGGCGACCAAACTTGAGCTAAATCACCATGCCCCGCGACAAAGGCGGACAAAGTCGCTTGCTGTTCTGAGGGAATCACTTTTACCTCTGAAATGCTTAACCCTACCTTTTGAAGACACGACTCGGTCATATAGTGTCCGGTAGAAAGCGTCGTGACGAATATTTTTTTTCCTTTGAGACTCATTGGATTCTTTTTTATTTTGGTAACAAATTCAGGCCGGCCAATAAGTTGGTGCATACCGGCTTCTTCGGCAACCATACCGACCGTCATCAGACCCAATTTTGGACCACCAAGCGTCGTTGGCGGAGCGCCGAGAAACGTCATGTCCCAAGCTCCTGCTGCTGCAGCCTGCATAATAGGTGCGCCACTTGGGAACCACTTGGGGTCGGTATCAATACCATGCTTTCCAAACATGCCCAGTTCCTTCGCAGCATAGATGGAAAATCCGGTATAGGCGGTAATCGACGATGTACGCACGGCATCAGCAGCCTGCGTACTCGCAGTACCGGCTGTTAAGCCAAAGCATATTAGCACTGCTGCAAATGGTTTAATTAGAATCGATCTTATTAACATTGTATAAAGTCTCCTTATGGTTAGGTTTAAGTTTTCTTCCTGGTGATAAATTCTCTTTTAGGCCAAGTTGGTTTTCTAAATCAACGCTCTTGTTTTTGGCACAATGACCTGGCCTTCGCCCCAATGTTCCGCTCGCGACTCCTGCCCTGAAGCGGTTTTCATTACCATTGTAGCAATTTTCTGAGCTGCTTCTTCTAGTGATATTGAGCGATCCACGAGCCCCGATACTGAAACGTCGATGCTGTCATTCCAAGCGGCCAAAGTGTTAACGTTGCCGCATACCTTGATGGTCGGCACCAATGGATTACCCGACGGATTAAAGACGCCGAGAGCAAATAAGACTAGTTGCGCCCCTGACGCTGCCATGCCACTCAGCGATACTGGGGAGAAGAAGGGCGTGTCCATAAAATATAGACCGCTCCCCGGGGGTTCCTGGGCAAATTCAAGGCAACCATCAATCGACAGATCACCAATTTTACAGACAGCGCCCATAGATTTTTCCACTAATGTGGTCAATCCGGCTTCAATATTTTCATGCGTCGGATTTACGCCACGGTAACGCTCACCCTCCTCGTCTGTTCGTTCATCTGCGGCCAAAATACATGTCAGGATTTGCTCAGCGACTTCAGACGATACGGCTCGTTCTCGTACAACATCCTCAGCACCAATAAACTCGGCGGTCTCGGATATTATTGAGCTGCCACCCGATTCAACCAGACTGGTCACAAAACATCCGATACTTGGATTGGCGCAAATTGCACTTGTCGCATCTGAACCACCGCATTCGAGCGCGATCGTTAATTTTGAAAGTGGTATCGACGTACGTTTCAATTTTCGCCTTATCTTATCCAGATTCGATAATTCTTTTTGGGCTTCTTCCAGAGCACCGGTCATACCTTTTTGATCCATGAGAGACAAAACCGTTGCTGATTGCCCAGCACTTTTAATCCGCTTCCGCCATTGATCCGCTGAAAAACGGTCAAAACACAGGATTAAGACGGCTCCGACATTAGGATGCGCAGCAAGTTTCGCCAGTACATCATCTTGCAAGAGCTGATCATTGCCGCGTAGCCCGCGCAGAAAATCTCCGGTTATCGCGAGGGCGTCTTTATGTTTGCTGCTGATCAGGTCAGCCCACCGGTTGGTCAGGGCGACAGTGGAAAGCACCAGCAAGTAATTACGAACACCAGCACGCCCATCCGAACGGAGATACCCCTGAAAACTTGTGTGTGACAAATCTGTGACTCGGTTAGCGCTATGTGATTCAACGGCAATTGTGGACATGTACATGCTCTCCCGCTTTGATGTCAGCTGTAGCATGCCCGATAACAACTTGATATTTAAGGATCGGGGCGCCCTTGGAAATTGGTTGCAACGCGACCTTGTGACCAAAGCAAACTCCCAGCGACACTTGGAAACCATCCAACAGAACAGGAATATCTCCGCGATCATCTAACAAAGTGGTTACATTGTCAGATGGGTGCGTCATTAAATGCAATCGACCGCCTTCTGTCATAGCTGTTCCTATTATCATTACTTAGGCTACTTACTATGGATTATGATATGGCACACAGTACCCGACTTAACGGGATGAACACCTGAAGTGGTTCATATTTTGAGGTTCTCTGTTGGAGGAAAGTCTCTGAATATGTATCAATCACTGACCAAGTCTTTATCCTTCTCTTTAGATGAGCATA
>PBQI01000197.1 GCA_002725625.1 Rhodospirillaceae bacterium
ATCAAACTCAAGTTGCAAGCCCAACTGTCCAAAAGCGATGTATCCCGTTTCAATGAGGTGCAGCCTATGGTCCTGGACGCGTTCCAGACTTGGCTGCGCGACCATGAGCGCGGCGAATTGGTCGGAAGGGAAGGAACCGAAATGATGCGCCTCAACCTTTTTGCCATTCTCAACAACGCGCTGGCGCCGGCCAAGGCGGAGGCCATTTATTTCCGGGAGATTTTGTTGCAGTAAAAGGACGCCCCCTGTTGATCTTGCCGCTATTCGCCGCTTTCCTTGAGCTTGGCGGCCAGGGCGGCGGCCATGAAATCGTCGAGGTCGCCATCGAGAACGGCCTGGGTATTGCTGGTTTCCACTTTCGTTCGCAGATCCTTGACCATTTGATAGGGTTGCAGGACATATGAACGGATCTGATGACCCCAGCCGATCTCGGTTTTAGCTTCACGCTTGGCCTTGGCTTCCTCCTCGCGTTTGTACAGTTCCTGTTCGTACAGCCTCGCCTTCAACATCGACATGGCGGTGGCGCGGTTCTTGTGTTGTGAGCGGTCGTTCTGGCACTGCACGACGATGCCGGTGGGAAGATGGGTCAGGCGGATGGCACTGTCGGTTTTGTTGACATGCTGGCCGCCGGCGCCGGACGCTCGATAGGTGTCGACGCGCAGGTCCTTGTCCCTGATCTCTATCTCGATTGCGTCATCGACCACCGGATAGACCCAAACCGAGGCGAAACTGGTGTGCCGCCGGGCACTGGCGTCGAAAGGCGAGATACGAACCAGCCTATGCACGCCGCTTTCGGTACTCATCCAGCCATAGGCGTTAGCGCCCAGCACCCTAATCGTCGCCGATTTCAGGCCGGCTTCCTCGCCGCCGCTTTCTTCCAGCCATTCAACCTTGTAATCGTGCGATTCGGCCCAGCGGACGTACATGCGCAAAAGCATCTCCGCCCAGTCCTGGGCCTCGGTGCCGCCGGCGCCGGCGTGAACTTCCAGGTAACAATCGTTGGCGTCGGCCTCGCCCGACAGCAAGGCCTGAAGTTCCTCCTTGGCGGCACGCCCTCTCAACGTTTTCAGAGCCGCCTCGGCATCGGCGATAATATCTTGATCGTCTTCCGCCGAGCCCAATTGGATTAGCTCGATATTGTCGGCAAGCTCGCGCTCCAGGCTATCCATGGCTTTGAGGCCGTTTTCCAGGCGCGAGCGTTCGCGCATCAATGTTTGCGCTTTTACCGGGTCTTTCCAAAGCTCCGAATCTTCAGCCTTGGCGTTTAATTCCTCCAGCCGGGCGAGGGTGGATTCGTAGTCAAAGATGCCTCCTCAGCAGCTCTAGCGACTGCTCGATTTCTTCCGTCAGGACTTCAATTTCGGCACGCATTTAAGCTTCTCCGTTTCTTTTTCAGGAATTTTTTAACCACAAAGGCGCGCCAATACAAAGGCCAAGATCAGCCCTTTGCTTTTACCCCGCCCGTCAGCCGGAAAATTCCTTCAGTACAGGCCGCCGGTACCGGTGGCGGGGGTGTCGCTTACGGTTGTGGTATAGCCTTCCAGGACCTCGCTATTTTCCGTTGGCACGGTACCGGGCTTGAAAGCCTCCAGAATAACGTAGCGGTCTCCCTTCTTCGCCAGCCGGCCGGTGGTTCCGTTCACGCGCACCAGGCGAATGCCCGGCGGAATGCGGAAGGGGACGGTGGGCTGTCCCTGTAAAGCCTTGGCCATGAAATTGCGGAAAATGGGAGCGGCAACCGAGGCGCCTTGCTCTTTGCGGCCCAGCGTGCGCGGCTCGTCGAAGCCGGCGAACACCCCCACCGCCAAGTCCGGCGAAAAGCCGATGAACCATGTATCGACACTGTCATTGGTGGTGCCGGTCTTGCCGGCTAGCGGTTTGCCGACCGTCTTGATCCGTCTGCCGGTGCCGCGTTGGACCACGCCGCGCAATATGGAAACCACCTGATAGGCACTTAAGGGGTTGGTAACCTCTTGGCGGTGCTCCGCAATGACCGGCACCGGTTGGTTCATCCAAAAAGTGGCGCGGCAAACGGCGCAGCCACGGTTGTCGTGACGGAACACGGTGCGGCCGTGGCGGTCTTGGATGCGGTCGATCAAGGTCGGCGTAATTCTCTTTCCGCCGTTGACCAGCATGGCGTAAGCGGTGGTGATCTTAAGAAGCGTCGTTTCCGTGGCGCCCAAGGATGAAGCGAGCCGGCGCGGCAATGTTGCGACGAGACCGAATCGTTCGGCGTATTCGGCCACTTTTTCCATACCGATGGTTTGCGCCAAGCGCACGGTCATCAGATTGCGCGATTTCTCGACCCCCAACCGCATGGTGCTGGGACCATAAAATTTTTTGGTATAGTTGGAAGGGCGCCATTTCGGCAATCCAGGCCCTTGGTCGATGACAAAAGGAGCATCCAGGATCAAAGTCGAGGGCGAAAAACCGCTGTCCAAGGCCGCCAAATAGACGAAAGGCTTGAATGCCGAGCCCGGTTGCCGCATGGCCTGGGTGGCTCGGTTAAACTGGCTTTTGGCGTATTCATAGCCGCCGGTCATGGCCAAAATACGTCCCGTATGGGGATCCAAGGCCACCAGGGCCCCTTCGATCTCGGGGATTTGTCGCAAGCCGAAAGTATTTTCCGGATAAATTTTGCCTTTGGCATCGGCGGTGACAGATTCGACGGCGATTACGGCACCCAGGGTCAAAACGCTGGCCGCTTCCAGCACGGGCGGACCCAATTTCTGATCTTCCATCCAAGGCCGCGCCCATTTCATCTCGGCCAGGGGAATACGCCCGTGGCTGGTGTCGCGAAAGCCGATGTCGGCACCAGCCTTGTCAACACCCAGGACCACTGCCAGCTGCCAGCCGCCGAGGCCAGGGGGAGGGTCCACATTGGCCAGCCTGGCGGGCCAATCGGCACCCACTTCCATGCTGGCGAGGGGGCCGTGCCAGCCGTGGCGGCGGTTATATGTTTCGAGTCCTTGGCGCAGGACCGTATCGGCGATCTCCTGGAGCCTCGGATCGAGCGTTGTGCGCACTAAAAGACCACCTTTGTACAATTGACGTTCGCCATAGCGTTCGGCCAGTTCGCGGCGGACGTTCTCGGCAAAATATTCAGCCCTGATGAACTCGGTTTTGGCCATCTGGCGCACTTCCAGCCTCATGGCTCGGGCCATTTCCGCCTCGTCGGCGGTGATCAGGCCGTCCATCAACATACGTCCGATGACCCAATCGCGGCGTTTCTTGGCGGCGGCGGGATACTTGACAGGATGATAATTATTGGGAGCCTTGGGCAGGGCGGCGAGATAGGCGGCCTCGGCGGTGGTCAGTTCGTTCAAGGACTTGTTGAAATAGTTCAACGCCGCCGCCGCAACGCCGTAGGAACCGAAGCCCAAATAAATCTCGTTTAGATAAAGCTCTAAAATCCGATCCTTGTTGAAAGCGCGCTCCATACGGAAGGCAAGGATAGCTTCCTTGATTTTACGCTCCCAGGACACCTCATTGTTAAGCAGAAAATTCTTCGCCACCTGCTGGGTAATGGTGGAAGCGCCAACGAGACGGCGGTCTTTTCCCAAGTTTCTGACGTTGGTTAGCATGGCGCGGGCGATGCTCAGAAAATCAACGCCGGGATGGCTATAAAAGTGCCTGTCCTCGGCCGAGAGAAAGGCCCGTACAACCAGCTTCGGCATTGCCTTGATAGGCACGAAAACCCGTTTCTCGACGGCGTATTCGGACAACAGCCGTCCATCGCCGGCATAGACCCTGGTCATCACCGGCGGCTCATAGTCGGCGAGCTGGCGATAGTCGGGTAAGGCGCGCCCGAAATGATGGAAAACGAACAGCATCCCCACCGCGCCCAGGATGGCCAAAATGAAAACTGATCCCAACAGGCTGAGGATGGCTTTGAACATGGTCTCACATAACCGGAAAATTTGTGCGGAGAGAGTATTATAACCGAGCTGACCGGATGTTTCAGTTAGCGTGAAAATATGGCCGACTTATGACGGCGATGGGAAACGGGTTATTTCCTGTAAGCCTCTTCGATTTGGGCGAAATAGCTTTCGATGGCGCGCTCGATAGACGAGGCCAATTTTGCGCGGTAGCCTTTACTTCTCAGCGCCTGTTCGTCCTGGCGGTTGGATAGGAAACCCACTTCAATCAGGACGGAAGGCACATCGAGCGCCTTGAGGACAGCGAAACCGGCGAACCGATGGCTATTTCGCAGAATCCGGATTTTATGCTTTAACTCTCCAACCAGAGACGAGGCGAAATGAACAGACTGATTCATGGTTTCGCGCTGAGCCAGGTCGATGAGGATGTTGGTGACCTCGGGTGATTCGTTGCTGAGATCGACCCCGGCGATGAGATCGGCCTTGTTTTCTTGCTCGGCCAACTCCGCCGCTTCCTTGTCCGAGGCCTTTTCGGAAAGGGTATAGACGGAAAGGCCGCGTATGTTCTTGTTCTTGATGGAATCGGCATGAATAGACATGAACAGATCGGCGCCGGCTTCACGGGCGATGACGACGCGATCACGCAAGCGGATGAAAATATCGCGGTTACGTGTCAAAACGACGCGAAAACGACCGCTGCGTTCTAAACGTTTCTTGATTTCACGGGCCACGGCCAAGGTGATGTGCTTCTCGTACATTCCTTTGGCGCCAATGGTGCCGGGGTCGACGCCGCCATGGCCTGGATCGATGGCGACGACCCATTTCTTTTGACGTTTCCGGGCCATAGGCTTGCGTAAAGGTGGTGAAAACGGGGCCGCCGCCCTTTCCGGGGATGCGGCGGAAAACCGAGGCTGAGAGGCTTGCCACAGTCCCGTTGCTGGTGAATTTCCTTGCTTGGCCGCGCCGCCGGTTGCGACCAAATCGATCACCAATCGGTACTTATGGCCAGCCGACGGCGCCACCAAAAAAGCTCTGGCAATCGCCGCCGGTCCATTGACATACAGAACCACGCGGGAATTTTTCGTCTTGTGCAAGCCGTAACGGAGTGTTTTCAACAACCCTGTTCGGCTTGGCAAGGGCTGCCCAGGAAGACGCCACCCCACCTCCGGTAAATCAACGACAATGCGCTCGGGATCGGACAAGGTGAAAACATTGAACGTCACCTGACTGGTCAAATCGAAGACGCACCGGGTCATGCCGCCATGCTCGCCAACCCGTACATCCGTGACGACGGCTTCGGCGGCGGCGGGGTGCGGGGCGGCGCCGAAAATAAGCCCCGCCGGCAAGACAAGAAAAAGCAGATGAAAAACGGAAACAAACCGCGGCATAAAGCATTTTCCCGCTGTAAGGCCCTTAAAAATACCGCCAAAAAATGTCACACGGTCTTGCTGTTAACCTCAATGGGCTTAATATTCCACAGAGCTAAAAGCAACAAGACGATTGTCGAACTTAATTCCTACCGTTATGTTAACAAAGTGGCTGTCTGCAACTATTGGAAATATCATCAGCCGCGATTGAATGATTTCTTAGTCTTAGGATTTCTCAATGCCGGATAGAGCAGCGCGAACGACTCCCGTTCAAAATCTACCCATGAAAATGGTCAGAGGGTATTTCGCTGGCGCCTCCGGCTGCATGCGAACACCAAAATTTTGCACCTCTAGGCCCCGTTCCCGCGCCCGCCGAATTCTAGGGCCGGGCATACGGATGGCTGTGGTGCCATGGAGTCAACAAGTTAATGACCAGCAAAAAAATGCTTATCGACGCCAGTCACCCGGAGGAAACCCGGGTGGTGGTTCTCAGCGGAAGCCGTTTAGAAGATTTTGACGTCGAAGTAGAATCCCGAAAGCGACTTAAAGGCAACATATATTTAGCAAAAGTCACCAGGGTTGAACCATCCCTGCAAGCGGCCTTTGTCGATTTCGGCGGCAACCGTCACGGATTCCTCTCCTTTAGCGAAATTCATCCCGACTACTGCCAGATTCCCATTGAAGACCGGCAAGCGCTGGTTGCTGAGCAAGACCCCGCCGAAAAAGCCGACGCGGACGGTAAATCGGTGGATGACGGCGAGGCGAATGGTGAAAAACTGGAAACCATCGGCGGGGACGACAGCGAAGAGGTTGAGGCCCATTGGGTCAAGCCTTCGCTGCGCCGCTACAAAATCCAGGAAGTCATCAAGCGCCGCCAGGTCATGCTCATCCAAGTGGTCAAGGAGGAACGGGGCCACAAGGGCGCGGCGCTTACCACTTACATTTCACTGGCCGGACGCTATTGCGTATTGATGCCCAATACGGCGCGCGGCGGTGGCATCTCGCGGAAGATTACCAACGGCGCCGATCGCAAGCGATTGAAATCCGTTCTCGGCAACCTTGGCATTCCCGAGGGTGTCGCGGTCATCGTGCGTACCGCGGGCATCAATCGCAGCAAGCCGGAAATCAAGCGTGATTACGAATATTTGATGCGTCTTTGGGACGGCATCCGCAATTTAACATTGCAATCGATGGCTCCGGCCCTGATCCACGAAGAGGGCAACTTGATCAAGCGCGCCATCCGCGACCTCTACAGCCGTGATATCGACGAGATTATCGTCAATGGCGACACCGCTTACCGCATGGCCAAGGATTTCATGAAGCTAATGATTGCCAGCCACGCCAAGCGGGTGAAAAAGTACCGCGAAACCGGTAAATCCCTGATGCATTATTATCATGTGGAAAGCCAGTTGGATGCCATTCACTTGCCTGAAATCCAGCTCAAGTCCGGTGGCTACATCGTCTTTAGTCCCACCGAAGCCCTTGTCGCCATCGACGTCAACTCAGGCCGTTCCACAAAAGAGCGAAATATCGAGGAAACGGCGCTGAGAACCAATCTGGAGGCCGCCGACGAAATCGCCCGCCAATTACGTCTGCGCGATCTTGCCGGGCTCATAGTCATCGATTTCATCGACATGGAAGTTCGGCGCAACAACGTCAAGGTCGAGCGGCAGCTCAAGGAAGCCATGCGCAACGACCGCGCCCGTATTCAAATGGGTCGGATCAGTCTTTTCGGCCTTCTGGAACTGTCCCGCCAGCGGTTGCGGCCCAGTCTGATCGAAACCAGTTCCGAACCTTGCCCCCATTGCAGCGGCATGGGCATTCGGCGCTCGACGGAATCGGCCGCCTTGAACGTTTTGCGCGCCATCGAAGAGGAAGGCAACCGGAACCGTTCGAAAGAGATTATCGTCCATGTTTCGACGGAAG
>PBQI01000198.1 GCA_002725625.1 Rhodospirillaceae bacterium
ACGTGCTCATGGTCGGGGCGGTGGACAAGCGGGTGAAGGCGGTGGTGTCGCAGGTACCGATGGTGAGCGGTAAACGAACGCTTGAACGGTTCGTGGTTGGGCCGGAGTTCCCCGGTTTTCTCGCTATGTTGGAGGCCGACCGCGAAGCCCAATTTGCCGGTGCAGCGCCGATCAAGATACCCGTAGTCGTCAAGGAGCCGGGTGTGCCCTGCGCACTGCCGGGGCGGGAAGGTTACGACTTTTTGGAGGAAGCCGCCCTCACGCGAGCTCCGGATTGGATCAACGACGTGACGCTCCAGAGTGCCGATTGGATGTTCGCCTGGGAGCCTGCCGACTACGCGGAACTGGTCTCCCCGGCGCCTTTGCTCATGATCGTTGCGAGTCACGACACGCTGACGCCGACCGACGTATCGCTTCAAACTTTCGAGCGGGCGCTCGAACCAAAGAAACTGGTGTTGCTGCCGGGCGGGCATTTCGATCCCTACGTCAAGCTCTTCGACCGGTCCGCGCCGGCAGCTCGGGATTGGTTTTTGGAAAATTTGTAATAGGCCTAGCGTTATGTCTACACGATCAGCCGATGACCAGCTGAAGAAAAAGAAATCCGGGTTCATGACGCCATGCGGAGTATAAGAAGCATTAACGCTCTTTTCCTGCAAATACTCTGTGAGAGGAGAACGATTCCTCAGCAGATGGAAGATGTAGGTCGATCAACTTGCCGGTTTCCTGAGTATTTTTCGCTATATACCCGGATAATCGCCACCAGCCATACCCCGGCCACGTGAATATCGTAGCCAGTTACCCATGAAGAAAGCATTGAACACAATCGCCAATATTTCATTCCTGGTACTTTTCATTTGTGGAGAATCATTGGCGCAGACTCAGCTTGAGGAAATTGTCGTAACAGCAAGAAAGCGAGCGGAGTCTCTACAGGATACTCCACTTTCCATCACCGCCTTCAATGCTGAGCAAATTGAAGCCCTGTCCGCCAATGACCTGTCGAATCTCGGCAGCTTTACACCAAATCTGAATCTCACCTTCTCTCAAGGTAACAGTGGCGGATCGAACCTCGGCGCAACTATTCGTGGAGTCGGTCAGTTCGACTTCCTGATCAGCACAGACCCAGGCGTTGGCGTCTATCTGGACGGCATTTATCTCGGCCGGACAACCGGAGCGGTATTGGATCTGCTCGATATAGAACGGATTGAGGTATTGCGTGGTCCTCAGGGTACTTTGTTCGGGAAAAACACCATCGGCGGTGCAATCAGCGTTGTTTCCGGCACACCGAGCGATGAATTTGAAGGCAAGGCTAAACTGACCTTTGGCAGCGATGATCGGATTGATGGTCAACTATCAGTCAGCGGGCCTCTCATCGAGGACAAATTGCTTGGTCGATTCTCTATAGCCAGCAACAATCGAGATGGATACGTTGATCGCACAGTCGACGGACAGGATTTGGGCGATGTTGATCAATTGGTCGCGCGTGGCGTTCTGGAGTGGCGAGCGGCTGACAATCTGCTTGTAAATGTCGCAGTCGATCACACCAGGCAACGGCAAGGATCAATGCCTTCTCTATTGGCTGAAGTGGATGCAGCTACTTCTTCGATTTTGCCACTATGGAACGGTTTCATCGCAGCACCGCAGGCAATCACATCAGCTGACGTTGATCTAACGGGTGACTTTTTTGAAACTCAGCAGACAGGTCCAAATCAGAATGACGTCGATGTGACCGGTATTGCCGTCACGATCGAATGGGAACTTGAAAGTATGACGGTAAAATCAATTACCGGATTCCGTGATCTCGAAGCCAAATTTGGCAGGGACGGAGACAATACGCCTGCACAGTATGTTCACACACATAACACCGTGGAACAGGATCAATTCAGCCAGGAGATTCAATTCTTCGGTTCGGCCTTCGATGACCGTATGGATTGGTTGACTGGATTCTATTATTACAACGAAGATGCGCGACGATAACACTGTCCGTCTGGCCAGCGGTATATATGCTGCACTGGAGGCCATCCCTGTTCAGCTTAGCGGCGCACCCTGTGCCCCACCTTTTATGGCGCCAGGATGTCCTGGAAACCCCATCAATGTCGCACTGGATCTGGATCTACATCCGATAACTGAGCAGGAAGTTACCAGTTATGCGGTTTTTGCCAACTTTAACTACCATCTCACGGATCAGCTCACGATGAACCTGGGTGTTCGCTGGACCGATGAAGAGAAAGATTTTTCACCATTCAACACAAAGGTCAACTCTGGCGTCGATATCATACCTGCCGGTACGACCGTAAAGGATAGCTGGCAGGAATCTTCGTATCGATTCGGCCTCGACTATGTAACCAGCAATGACTGGCTTCTGTACGGTTCCTATTCCCATGGTTTCAAAAGCGGTGGTTTCAACGGCCGACCGACAACCCTGGGTGAAGTCGAATCATATGACCCTGAATTTCTCGATTCCATCGAATTCGGCTTTAAGACTGAGGTAATGAATAACCGCCTTCGGTTGAATGCGTCTTATTTTCACAACGAATACGAGGATATTCAGTTGCTGGTGCGCTCACTCGACCCAGCCTCCGGTAGTTTCCTGTCGGCTCTCGAGAATGCTGCCGAGGCAACCATACAAGGTGTGGAATTTGAGGGTACAGCCTTACTCACTGAGCACTTGACACTAGCTTTAGGTATCGGTTATCTTGATGCCGAATATGACGATACCGGCGGCGCCATTGGCATCACCACAGATCATGAGCTTCTTCACACACCCGAATGGAATGTGAATGCCATGGTTCAGTATGCAGCTTCACTTGGATCATCAGGCGAATTCATATTCAGGCTTGATTACGGTTACACAAGTTCCTATTTTCAGGATGCAATCAATGCAGCTTCATTGAAAGAAAATGGATTTGATCTTGTGAATTTTCGTGTGACCTATCTACCACCAAAGGAAAACTATGAAGTTGCCGTATTCGTCACCAATCTTCTCGATGAGGAATACATTGTAGCCGGTGGTGGAGCACTTGATTCCTTTGGCACGGCGGAGTACACGCCCGGGCGCCCGCGGGAGTTGGGAGTCAGTCTTAAGTACTTCTTCTAACAACCAGCATGAAGGTTCTTACGGCGCTAATTGTTACCCTGGCTTGTCTCGTCAGCAATGTTGTATATGCGAGTGACGAAACGACTGTTTCCTTTTTTATAAGAACACCATCGGACCTGGTTTCTGTCAGCCATGGTGGCCAGGTTGGTTTCGCCCTATTCCCTGCTGAAATACCATCCATGGCCGGAACACCGATATCAAATACACTGTTACTCACAGCACGGGTTAGAGATGACAAGGGTGAGATAAGTGGGATATCCAGCGAACTGGAAACCTTTCCTGATGGACCAGTCACCGCAGAGAAGATCTGGGATACTTACTGGACTGTTGTCATTCCAGGCAGGGGAACTCTATATGGTTATCATCAGGAGCAGCTCAATACCGAGATTTTCAAGGTAATGGATACTGTTCATCAGACCGGACAAGACTGGACAGGCGAAATTACGACCCGAAATACCGTGGGTCCACTGCCGGAGAAAAGAGGTCTGATCGTTTCAGGGACGGGAGAGTTCGAAAACGCGACTGGCTGGTTTGTTGAGATAGGTACACTACGAGGCTATACCCGTGAGGGCGACCTGTCTGCGGAGCTTGAACTACGTTTCACAATAACCGAATAGCTTGTGTAACAGGGCTTGCGCCACCCGGTGACGAGTTCGATTACGTTGACATACCTGTACCCATTGAGTACATTCAAAAAGTGGGATTAGACTAACTAAAGCTATCTCAGTCGGCTTCCAGTCCCGCGTTCAATGCCCAGATAATTGGTCACCAGATGGTCAATTTGTCCACAAAGGATTTCGAAGAAGTCCTTTGCATCAACGATGAACTCCTCGGCTGTCGCAGCATGGATCAACTGCGCGCGTCAGCAATGTCCTCGATGCGGCGCGTTCTCGATGCCGACAGCAGTGTTTTTTTTGGCGTCACGGGCTCGGAGAAGGACTGGAACGTAGACCTGGGACAGGCCTATGGCGCTGACGAAGCGGACCTGACGGACTACCACAACCACTATATGAACCTTGATCCTTTCCTGGCCAAGGCACTGGATGAGAAGTCGTCGCAGGGCGCTCCAATTATCACCTCCAACAGGTTGGTGAACTATCGATCATTCGAACGCACCGAGTTCTATAACGACTTCTTCCGGCCCATTTCGGTACACAGCGTGCTGGGTATCACCCTGCATCTGGACGCAAAACCAATTGGCCTGCTTGCCGTGCATCGGCCGAGAAGCGCCAGACATTTCACTCAACTTGAACAAGCCAAAGCCCGGTTAGCAGTGCCCGGATTATCAGCAGCGCTACAGAGAGTAATGTCACTGGAAGAAGTTTTCGAGCGCGACAGGATCATCGAATCCCTGGCGCTGGAACTAAACTGTGAAGGCCTGATGATTCTGGATTCGGAATTCAGATCGGTGCTCTGTGATGTCGGTGTTCACGAATTGCTCAAGGGCCAGATGGGGAAGACTGGGAATACGGTTGACGTTCCCAACCAGGTGAGACAGCTCTGCAGGATGCTCGCACAAGAACCTGGCAAGAATGCAGACTCACTGACGACGAACCTGGAACTCGCTCTACCCGACGGCGAACCTTTAAGCGCCCGGGTGAGGCAGGTAGACACGGGCAGCAGCGGCGTTCGCTATATCGTTTACCTCGAACGTAAACGGGGAACGCTTATACGCGATGAAAAGCTCAAGGCGCTCGGTCTGACAAAGCGTGAAATTGATATCGTACACCTGGTGGGTGTGGGTCAGACGAGCGCGCAGATTGCCTGTAATCTGTGCATTAGTGCACGTACCGTAGAAAATCACCTGCGTTCGATCTATGCAAAACTGGGTGTGCACAACCGCACCAGCCTGATACATCAGGTTACCGGGGATCGCTAAAGCCAGCCCACGTTGAACAACAAGATCTGCAGACGTCGACCCGGAATTAGGCAATTCTCGCTATAGAGCTGAGCTCACAAATAGCAGATTCTGATTGCTCTGCTCTGATACACGCAGAAGCAGGCCAACAATGAGGAAGAGTCATGGGTAGGGTCATGGGAAGAGTCGACGGAAAAGTTGCAATTGTCAGCGGGGGTGCATCCGGCATAGGCCGCGAAACCTGCAAGACACTGGCAAGAGAAGGAGCCAGGGTCGTGGTTGCTGATATCAATACGCAAGGCGCCCTGAAAGTCGCTGATGACATCGGAGACGCTGCACTCGCGGTGACACTCGATGTCACCAAGGAACCACAGTGGGAAAACTGTGTTTCCGAGTGTATCGAACATTTTGGTCGTCTGGATATCGTGGTCAACGGCGCGGGTGTTGGTTTCAGTGGGAATTTTGAAGAGACTTCGCTTGAGCAATGGCAAGGGATGATAGACATCAATCTCACTGGTGTGATGCTGGGATGCAAACACGGCATTAAGGGAATCAAAGCCAGCGACAACGGTGGCTCGATCATCAATATGTCTTCACTGGGTGGCCTGGTAGGAGCGCCGGATATCGCCGGTTATTGTGCTACCAAAGGCGGCGTTACCTTGTTGACCAAATCAGTTGCACTACATTGCGCGCAGTACAAATTAAACATACGTTGCAATTCGGTACACCCAACCTATGTTGACTCAGAAATGCTCGACCCCATTGCAGAGATGTTCGAGAGCAGGCAGGCCATGGTATCGGCCATGTCCGAGGAGGTCCCTTTGGGCAAGCTTGCCCAGCCGCAGGATATTGCAAATGTCATCCTATTTCTGGCTTCGGACGAGTCGGCAATGATGACCGGCTCACCGGTCATAGTAGATGGAGGCCAGACATCGGGGATGCCCGGCAAACACAGTGGCTGAGCGAATTGCACGCAGGCAGTTCCCCCGGATCTTCTCTCATGCCACTGCCTGAATCGCATCTTGCTGGACCTCGGGGAACAGGAAGCCGTCAAGAATGATGTTCGGCCACAAAAAGTCCATTGGATGAGGTGTATATTCAACGCCGACATTAATCACGGCGGGCTTGCCGGATTCCATTGAGCGTTTAACAGCACCGGACAATTCGCCAAGTTCAGACACATCCTCCGCATAACAGCCAAAGCCTTCCGCTATCTTGCAAAAATCAACTGTTGTCAACTGAGTACCAAAATCTGGATTCTGAAGCATTTCACCGAAAGGTTTGTACATCCCCCAGAAGCTGTCGTTGAAGACAATCGATATAACCTGTAAACCATAGCGAACGGATGTCTCCAGTTCCTGTATGGTCATGCCGAAAGCACCATCACCGGCAATGTTGAACACCGGGCGACCCGGGTGCGCCAGCTTGGCCGCGTTTGCATAGGGCAAACCAAATCCCAGATGCCCCATTCCCGGGACAAAAAGGGATTTCTCCGGGCTATCAACCTGTATATGAGAAAGTGTCCACATCATGGTCTGGCCGCCATCATGGGCAATGATGGCATCTGTGGGTAACAATCCGCTTAGGGCCTGGGCAACTGCGGATTCGTTAAGAAGACCGTTACCGCCTACCACTTTAGCCTCTGAAGCGCTCGCGCTGTAAACCTCATCGCACTCGCGGCGTTTTTTCTGAATTGAGTTCTTCCATTGCTCGTCCTGCTGGAGGTCGACCCCTTCCTCCAGTCTTCTGGTCAGCGCCTCAATTGTTGCCTTGGCATCACCCACCAGACCAACTGATATGGGTGCAGCTCTACCGATACTTTCCGCATCAATATCGATCTGAATAATTTTCTGATCCTGGGGCTTGGGGAAATGTGGAGGTTTATGGATTGGTGTAAATGTCGAAAACTTGCAGCCGATGGCCAGGACTAAATCCGCTTCCTGAGCTGCATCGATGATGACCTGACCTGCGATCAATCCTCCGGAACCTATGTTGTTAGGGCACTCCGGATCAAGTACGCCACGACCATTGGTCGTAGACATTGTCAGCATGTTGCACTGCTCAATCAGCGCTCTGAATTCTGCAACGGCCCCGGATCGAGCGACCCCTCCCCCTGCAATCAGCAGGGGACGTTTCGCTTCCGACAGGGCGTCAACTACCAGTTCGATTTCTTCCGGGCTGGGTATAGGGCGTTTCGGCCTGTAGGGTGGCACCAGTTCAAGATCGTAACTGCAAAGCTGGGTTCCCACATCGCATGGAATATCCAGATGCACGGGTCCGGGTCGGCCCGATCTGGCGATGTGAACAGCCCGCTCAATCAGTTCAGGTGCCCGCTCCGGATGATGGATTGACGCGTTCCACTTGGTAATGGATCGAAACAGGGCGAGTTGGTCAGCGGATTGAAGTTGATCAATGCTCGGATCAATGGATCTTGCCTGGTTCTGCCCGGTAATGACCAGCAATGGAATATTATCCGCAAAGGCCGCGGCTACTCCCGGTACAATATTGGTCGCGCCGGGACCCACGGTCGCAAAACACACGCCCAATGTGTCGGTGACCCTCGATATCGACGCAGCCATGTGACCGGCCGCTTCTTCATGACGTGTTGTTACGTACTTGATATCCGGGTCACGGGAGGCGCCATCCATCACAAGCGCAATCTGTGCAGCGGGTAAACCGCAGATATATCGGACACCGTGTTTCTTGAGTATTGCGAGCAGCATCTCGCTGACTGAGCATTCCATGATTTGTCTTCTCTCCAGATTATTAGCTTTTCAGAGTACACACTCTCACCGGGATTACAGATATCGGTGAGAAATGCAGCGCTAGCCTGACCAATCATGCTACCTACGCGCAGCAGAACTGTAATAGCAAGAATTACTCAATTACCGCTCTCCGATGCCAACACCTGGGCTAGCGGGGCCGTTCTTGTGGGAGCTAATCGACGGTGACAAAGATCGGATTGGAATAGAACCACAAGTCTGTAAACGGATTTTCCGCAGGCGGATCCTTCTCCGGTTCCAGTTCGTTCGTGTTGGTTCCCCGAATCCGGATATAGTGTGAACCCCCAACAGGAAGACGCTGGCTCATAACCAGATACTTCCCATCCTTTGCCCAGTCTGACGAAGAAAATCGTTTTACTACTCGTGTCGATTCATTACTGTTAGTCTCGGGATCACTAACCTCGCCGCGGACCTCGCCTGCAATCAGATCGACACGTTTCACCAGGGGATTCTCTCCTGCTGCATTGGGCAGATCCGGATCCAGCACCTTTATCGTTACGTTGACTTCGCTTCCCCCGGGAATTCTGATTTCTTCACCGATAGATGCAGATTGATTACCCATAGTAACTTCCACATACAATTCGCTCACAAGGTCACCGGTGGTCACAAAGACGTGACCGGCTCGTAAAGCCTCAATAACGGATTCATGATTCCTGTTGGCAAAGACAAAGGTCTTGGAATATTCTCCTGGCCAAAAGTCGAGTATAAGAAGCATTAACGCTCTTTTCCTGCAAATCCACAAGTACAAAATGACGATTAAGGGCTATTTTCTAGAGCACTTCTAGGAATTAGGAGGGAGGTTACATCTCTTTTGATGAGTTTTTGGTAAGCGCCGACGAATCCCCATTCTACCAACCGAGACTGCGTCAACGTAACCTGTCCTCTTTTTCTGAGGCATTAGGTGAAACG
>PBQI01000199.1 GCA_002725625.1 Rhodospirillaceae bacterium
CCCCGCCGGATCTCCCATTGTAATGACAACCGGGAGTTGGGAATCGAGGATTAGCGTATATCCACAAATGCGGCTCTTCTTAAATCGCGCAGCAACCGCCGGGAGACAAGTTAGGCCTTTTGTTCGAGCAAACTTCGCTCTATCTTCTGTCGAACGACATTTTTTGAGCCATCGCCGCTTTTGCTACAAAGCATTACCACGATAAAACCCGCCCGTGTCCGAAGCGGTCCACTGGCCTTGCCAACACCATATTTTTGAATAGCATTTTGAAAATTTTCAGGTAGTGCAGACAGCTTAATATTATTGAGCCGACCCGACTGCTTGGCTCCTTTTTCTTTTCCCAGACGCGCCATATCTTGGCAATTGGATGCCGCCGCTGAAACCGTTTTAGCAACATTGTTCTGCGCCGAAACCTCACCGGGTGATGCATTGCTGCGGAGGGGTAAAAATACCTGTTGAAACGTTACGGATATGTCTGGCGGCGGCAAGCCCTTGGCGGTTCGTTTGTCCTGTAACGATAAGATATAGAATCCGTCAGCGCCTTTCATGGGTGGCGATATGCTGCCGGGTATCATTTTACTGATAAAATCAGCCAAAATATCATCTAATTGGTCTGCCCTGATCCATCCAAGATTACCGTCGTTCGCCGCCGAAGCGCTTTGAGAAAAAGAACGAGCGATATCTGGAAAACTGGCTCCCTTTCTTATTTGGCTGTATAGGCGATCGCCAATTTGCCGAACGTTGTCCACGGTCTTTCCTGAATCGAAAGGGAGGAAAATTTCGCCTACTAGATATTCCGGTTTCCCCTTATTCGTTTCAATAAGCACAATTTGTTCATCAATCGCGCCGTCGCCGATTTTTTCATTTGAATTAACCCGTCGCTGAATGACCGAGCGCCAAGACAATTGTGTTTCGATTTGTTGTTTGAATGTCCGCCAATCTATTCCAGCATTGAGAAACACTTTTCGCATTTCGCCTTGCGGCATATTGTTCCGCCGTTCAATTTCGCGGATCATGGAGTTAACTTCCCCCTCCGGCACCCGAATTTTTACCCTTCTCGCCTCCTGCTGTTGAAGTTTTTCATTGATCAGTGTCCGTAGTATTTGCGGTTTTATCCTACCTAAGACTTTCCGATTGTTGGGTAACTTGGAAGAAAAAATTGTAAAATTTATGCGTGAGGCAAGATCCAGCGCCGAAATTATATCATCGTTGACGATGGCTGCGATGCCCTGCTTTGAACCCAGCCCCTGGGCGTCAACGGGCGTAGATAGGAGAAGCAATTGCAAAAATACAATTGCCAGGAGCCCTTTTCGCGAACCACCAGCAATAGATACGCTGCCGTTAATTGAATTATAAAGTTTCATCGCATAGGGTTTTCATTGTGTCGATCTAGCCGCCAGAACTGGATATGCCAGTTTTGACGTCACCCAAAGTTTTAAAGGTTAATTTTAACAAAAATGTGTCATTGGGTCTGATATCCCGATCTTCGTAAAAATCCCGCTTGATGGAAGCGCTAAACACAAAACATTCGCATTCATAGGTGAAGTTAATCCC
The DNA here is from genome assembly GCA_002725625.1 of Rhodospirillaceae bacterium. Classification (GTDB taxonomy): domain Bacteria; phylum Pseudomonadota; class Alphaproteobacteria; order Rhodospirillales; family UBA2165. The sequence goes on from PBQI01000199.1 coordinate 1,555, forward strand.
GATGCTGCGCAAATCATTTTTGTTGGCGTCATAGCGGCCAGAGAATTTCGTAAGCCAAAACCGATCCAATTTAGCGTTGATTTCACCCGATAATTCTTCGCGGCCTGAAAATTCTGAACCATCTTGACGTTGGAAGAAGATATAATTGGTCGACAATCGTAATGCCGGGGGGCCTGCTTTCATTTGAATTTCATTTCTTTTGGGTGAAAAATTGCTCTTGTCGATTCTTGTTCGATACATCAAATCTATATTGTTGCCGGGGGTAATATTAACTCGGCCGACAAAATCCGAAAAATGATCCTCAAGACCTGAATCCTGAGCAAAAGTATCGTCTTTTTTTAGTCGGTAACTTTGGCCAACGAAAGCTGTCGTGCTGCCTCCTTTGGCGCCGAATAGGCCCCATTTTAATCCGTAATTAACACGTGGCCCGCCCTCGACCCGGTCATGACCGGAAAATCGGCTGGAATTGAAGAGGTTGGTCTCGTCGAATTCCAATTCAATGCTATCTTCATTGGGGATATCAGAAGGATTGCCGCCATACGGGCTGACAATCGTCGACGCCACAGGCTCTATAACCTGACTAACGGTACCGTGCTGACGCGCCAGGGGCAGGCGCCAATCCAGTCGTGCCTCAGGAACAACTCTGCCGGTAAACCCGCTATCGGTGCCGGTTGAACCGGGTATGGCCATATTTGTCCGATGGTACAAATCACCCCGAGCGGACACCGTAAAATTTGTTACGTCGCCCAGGGGGCCGATATGGGGTAATTTCCAACCGCCGCTGAGCGAAATTCTGCGGGTATCCGTACCGTCCGTTCTCGTTAACGCAAGTGCATGTGCATTAAAACTTGTCTGAGCACCCCAGCGGCCGGGTTCGCTCAGGCGGCTGTACTCAATCATAGGAAGTACAATCGGCGTTTGACCGGGGCTGTCACTTACTTGCAAACCTTGAAAGACGTAGGCGTCAATCGACAGGTAATTCCGTTTGCTGAATCCTTCCGCAAATAGGCGTGACGTCAAAGTACTTTGAGAGGTAAAGCCATAACGCCGCAAATAGGTGTCATCGGCCGCCCGTTTTAGGTCCAGCCCCCAACGCCATTTGCTGTCTCGGTCAAAACGCGCCTTTACATCCACATGGCCCCGAACCTCGTTGTTTGCGTTGTAGGTAATACTGGCAATGCCATTTGTCTCACCTTTTGACAGCCGTTGCCGGTATTCACCAGCTAAGAGTACCCGCTGTTTCGACGTTATCGTCGGCGTAAAGGTCAAATCCTTGCTAGGGGATATAGCGAAAAAGTACGGGGTCGAGAGGGAGGTCCCGAGGTAGGTTGAAGCCTTGAATCCAGGTGTTAGAAAACCGCTCTTTCTTTTAACTGTCGGATCCGGGTGCGAGAAGTAGGGTGTGTAAAAAACTGGATTTCCGGCAATTTCCAGCCAGGCATCCGAATACTCGATGACCTGATTCGGTTGGTCATGGACAATTTTTTTTGCTTTTAACTGCCAAAGGGGTGGACTATCCTTGTCTTTGCGTCCGCAATTTTCGCACGGCGAATAAACAGCATTTCTCATTTCAAGAATGGTGCCGCCGGATCGTCGGGCTCCCGCCGCAGCAATACGGGCGTTGTCAGATAACCGGATTCTAAGTTGCTTTAAAATACCGTCTTTGAAATCGCTGGTGATTTCGATGAACTCGGCGAACAAAACTTCACCGGTTGGTTCCAGAAGACTGACATTGCCGGATGCTGAAAGGATATTTTGCCCCTGGTTATAACTAATTTTGTCGGCAATTAGTATTCTCTTTCCGCGCGACACCTCAACATTTCCCGATGCTTTGGTGATGCCCAATTCCCGGTCATGAGACACTTCATCGGCGGTGAAGAGAATCTGTTCTTCTTCCGACGCCTGGGGTTGGGCATTTCCATAATCTGGAATCAGACTCAACACCAATATACTCACGACGAAAGCGGCAGTGATGTGGCGTAATTTTCGCATTGGCTCAGCCGTCCTCCAAATGGAATACCATGGCGAGTCCCAGTAGTGTGCAAACTCCTGAAGGCGTCCAAGCCGCGAGAACCACAGGGATACTTTCACGCAATCCCAGCGCAAAGACGACGTCGGAAAAGAAAAACAGTAAAAATCCCGTCGTGATACCGCCGGTTATCACAATTGTCGCATTTCCACGCCGCGATTGTCTTAAAGTAAATATCGCGGCGATAAGCACCATAGCGCACAACAACAACGGGGCTGCTAATAGAGAGTGCCAATACAGACGATGACGCAATGCGGAGAAGCCGGCCCGTTCCATATTAGCGATAAAGTCCGGCAAGTCCCAAAACGATGTCGTTTCTGGCGGCGCAAAATTTTCGTGAATATTATTCAACGTAATATCAGTCTCTAACCAGTGTTCCTTCTTAAACACGGCGGGATTGTCTTCCTCATGAATCCAGACCTTTTTTAGATGCCAAAATCCATCTTCGAGGTCGCCCGAAGCCGCATTTATACGAGATTTGAATTTATTGGCTCCTTGATAAACGAAAATTGTGACATCGGATAGCTTGATCTCATTTTTCATCAGGGAAATTTTAGGCGCATGGATTACGGACTGGTTTTTGCCACTAGCCTGGCGCAACCACAGCCCGGATTGGCTAACGGCCAGCAAGTTTGATTGGCCTTTCAACAACGTTGTATTGATACGGTCGTATTTTGTCAGCATCGCCGAAGCCAAAGGATTAAAGGTGGAAATCTTTAACAACCCCAATAGAAACGCAACCAACAGCACCGGTAGTAGAAATTGCCACGCCGATACGCCGGCCGCCCGGGTGACCACAAGTTCACTGCTGCGGGTCAGGCGCCAAAACGCTGCCATGCCTCCAAATAATACCGCGAACGGGAATACTTGTTGCCCCATAAATGGAAGCTTCAGTAGACCCATTCGAAAGATCAGTCCTATACCCACATTGTCGTGGCTTGACGCGCGACGCAGCAGTTCGACCGTATCAAACAGGTAAATTATCCCCAGAAACACAGCGAAAACTGCGCAGAAACTATACAGAAAATTACGTCCGATATAAAAACTTAGAGTCTGCGATATTTTCATGATGATACTCTATTACCCGAGTTGATATCGGCATCATCCTTGTTGGAAAACAGCTTCAAAATACCGCGCGGTTGAAAGACCAGAATAAGCAAAAATATCACCGTGGGTATTGTAGCTTTAGCATATAGCAAAGGAATTAGGTCGAGATTTTTCGCCCCCAGATTTATCAAGCTCAGACTGATCACCTGGAATCCGACAAAAAGTATTGACGCGAGAAGAATTCGCTTCATTTGACCCTGTCGTGAAAAATCACCCAGCAGCAAACAAACAAGAGCCAGAAGAACGTAGGCTAATGTGTTTAGTGGCGTTGAAAGCCGCTGGTGTCCTTCAATTTTAAATTTCCCAAAATCTTTGGGATTTCCTACATCTTTCTTTTTGATCGCCAGCAACTCGCCGACCATCCGTTCACGTGCTTCCCGGTAACGCTCACTGGGTTTGGGGGTGACACCGCCTAAATCAAAACTGTATCGGTCGAAATATAAAGTCGACAACTTGTTGGTTTTCTTGTCGACTTCCTGGCGAAGTCCCTCAAACATCAGCACTCTGGCACCACCAGCGGTTTTAACCATGGCGCCACGCTCGGCAATGTAAGTAATTGGTTTATCAGCATTCCGAGTATCGTGCGCCAGCAATCCTTTTAACTCAGATTTACCTGATCTTTCCCGCACGAATATAGTGAAATTTTTGGACGCCGTATTAAATACGCCTTCTTTTAGGAGGATATGGCTTAGGCTATATCGAATATCCCACTGCATATCGCGGAACTTCTGATAAGACGTTGGCGTGACATACAAGGTTAAAGAGTAGCCGATAACAGTTAATAGGAATGCCAGGATCAATGCCGGTTTGGCAAGAGATATCGGGCTGAGCCCGGCGGCTCTCATTACAACAAGTTCCCGGTCGGAATTCAGCCGGCTGTAAACGAACAATATGGCGATGAACAACGAAAAAGGAAGAATATGTACGAGGAAATTAGGAATCTGCAGCATCGTTAAACTGAAAAACAATTTTAACGATAGGCCCCGATTGATGATCGATTCCACGGCACGAACCGAGACAAACAACCAAATAACGCCAGTCATGACAAAGCCAACCAAAGCGGCGGCGGTTATCAGTTGGCGCATGAGATATCTGTTTAATCTTTTCATTTTATGGGACTTTATCCGTTAATAGCTACAGAATATAAAAAAAAATATAATTATTTCAACAATTAATACTATTTTTCGTAAATTTTGGATTAGGTTTTATCGTTTTCTGATGGCCTTATTTATACCTGATCTAACAGTATTATTCTAAAACTGAGATTTCTTGATTGCGAGAACTGATTCAGGGCCGTTTTTAACAATTTCTGACAATTGGGAGAATTGACTCATAATTTGACCGGCAAAATAACGCGCTGATAAAATTTTACCACTTAAGAATGATTCACTCGCCAGATCGTCACACAGAAAGTCCACAGCCTGAAGAGCTATTTTAGCGTGCAACCAACACGCCGTAACATTGCCAAAAAGGAGTAAAAAGGATTTAGCGCCAACGCCTATAGTATCAGGATTATTGCCAGAATAGTTCGATACCCAATCTTACTATTTACCTGGTAGAGACTGGCAAAATGGGTGTTTCGCCCATCGAATGTCAGTGATTTTTGTTCTCCGTTTTGGCCGAGATAAAAGGTGCCCGAGGCCGGAAATTTCAAACGGACATGCCACAATTCGAACTAAAATTTGGCCAATTTTTTAATGATGGCGCGAAGAGAGCTACTTTTAATTCGCTCCGATTCCGCCAGCACGCGCAGTGAACACGGCAGATAGCCGATGGTCCAGTCTGGTCTGAAGGGAAGTGGCGATCTGAAACTTGGGCCCTCGATGTTTCGGACTATATTTTGGTTCTCTGATTTCATCGAAGGTAATACTAGGACATGTGCGGGGTCTGTCCAAATCTATGGTAAAAGGCAATACATTTTTGGAAAACAGCGCTAAAAAATCTTCCCGGGGTTCATCAGAATGTCGGGATCTAGTGCCTGTTTGATGGTCCGCATGAGTTTAAGCTTCGTTTCATCGGCGTAGTGGGCCAACTCCTTTTTCTTGACCAGGCCAATACCATGTTCGGCGCTGATACTGCCGCCCAACTCGACGACAAAATCATGGACGATGCGATTGAGTTCTTCCCACTGGGCAATGAAGGCCTCTTTATCCGAGTCCACGGGCTGAGTCAGATTGAAATGGATGTTACCGTCACCGATATGACCAAAAGCGCAGACCCGGATACCGGGTAAGTGCGCTTCCACGCGGGCTGACGCTTCGGCTATAAATTCAACGGTTTTTGATACCGGAACCGAGACGTCATGTTTAATGCTGCCGCCTTCACGGGTTTGGGCCTCAGGAATTTCTTCTCGAATTTTCCACAAAGCCTGGGCCTGGACCTCGCTTTCAGCAAACACCGCGTCGACGACAATGTCCTCTTCAAAGGCGTTTTC
>PBQI01000200.1 GCA_002725625.1 Rhodospirillaceae bacterium
TTCCCTGCCGCTCAGGCGGTAGATGAACCGCCTGGGGCGGCCCAAGCAGTGGAAAAATTCATGCAATCGTCCCGCCCCGCGAATTGTTCCAAGCGCCGGGCGAATGGTGTCGCGGAGGGCGAGGGCGATTCCGGCGAGACCACCCGTCCTGTCCGGTAATTCGATGACGGAAGGGTCCGTTCTGCGCTTTTCACCGACCACCATGACGCTTTGGTGGCCGCGCGCCCGATAGATCTCGGCCAAGCTCCTGGCGATCTCATTGGCGCCCCCGCCTCGGTCTTGGCCGCTCAAGGTTAAAATGTTCAATGTTTCCTCAGGCATATGTTTCTTGGTCTTCGGGCGGCTTTGGTATTGGAAGGACATTTTCCAATTTTCCAAAGGAAATAAATGTTAAGTTAAGACGCACGAAGGTACAGGTACCCGTGATCGATTTCGATACATTCATTTAAAAATCAGCGTCGCAAGCAAGATCAATCAAATGAATCTGAAAAAAACCATCCTCAACCTCGCCAGAAGACTGGGGTACGATATCGTTCAGTTCAATCAGGACAATCCCCTTTGGCGGCGAATCCGGTTATTCGAGGATGCCGGAATCAATCATGTTCTGGACGTCGGTGCGAATTCAGGCGATTACGGTCGTGCGCTTCGGTCTTTCGGCTATTCCGGCCGCATCACATCCTTCGAGCCCTTGCCGGAGGCCTTCGCCGAACTGGCCGGCTGTGCCGCGAGCGATCCTTTGTGGACATATGAAAATTTGGCGCTCGGCGATAAGCAGGAAACACGAAAGATAAACATTGCCGGCAATTCGGTGAGCAGTTCGTTCCTCGACATGTTGCCCGCCCATTTGAACGGCGCGCCTGATTCGGCCTATGTCGGTCAGGTAGCGGTTCCCATCAACCGCCTAATCGACATCTTTGGTCGATATATCGATTCCGACGACAGAGTCTATCTTAAGATCGACACGCAAGGGTATGAAAAGAACGTCCTGATTGGCGCCGGTGACGCGCTCAAGGAAATCAAGCTTATTCAGATCGAGGCTTCCCTTCGTCCCCTCTATGATAGCGCCTTTCTGGCCGACGAAGCGATCCAGTTCCTGCGTGGGCATTCCTTCGAACCGGTTTCGTTCGAACCCGGTTTCGCCGATCCCGTGACCGGCCATCAGCTCCAGGCCAATATCATTTTCAAACGGACAGGTATTCCTTGAAACGCCCCTCCTCCTACTTCCCCGCACCTGGGCACTGAGAGTGAGAATATTGATCGGCGCTACTGATATTGGTTGGGGAGTTTTGGCAAGTAGAAACAGGAACGGCTATTGTTTGCGCTGGGCATGCGATGACATGGTTGTCCCCGTAGGTCAAATTGCTTTCTGAAAAGGCTGGCTACCTATCCCATGATCATACTCATCAACCCTCCGGGGCTGAAGAGCTTCTCCGGCCTTCAGATGCACACCCCAAACCCGCCGCTGGGCTTGGCCTATATCGCCGCTGCAGTCAAGGAAGCGGGTCACCAATACCATGTCGTCGACGCGGTGGGGGAGGCGCTGGACAGGGTGCGCTCCTATCCAGCGCGGGAAGACCTGATGATCCAAGGGCTGTCGCCCTCCGAGATCGTCCAGCGCATGCCGGCTACCACGGATGTGGTGGGGATTACCTGCAACTTCAGCACTCTCTGGCCCCTGGCCAGGATGGTGGCCGAGGAGGTGCAGCGGAGCTTCCCAGGGGCGTTGTTGGTGCTGGGCGGTGAGCATGGGACGGCGGTTCCCGACTACGTGCTCGGAAATTCAAGATTCGACGTGGTGGTTCTCGGAGAGGGAGAGATAACGTTCCTCAAGTTGCTGGAGGCACGGCGCAACGGAGAGAGTCTTTCCACGATTAAGGGCTTGGCCTTCAATAGCGGCGGCGTGGTCAATACGGGCCTTTCGCCGCGCAGGCGGGATATCAATAATATTCCGCGCCCCGACTGGGATTCGTTTCCCATAGAGGAATACATCGCCCGCCACCAGAGCAACGGCATCAACTTAGGCCGCTCAATGCCACTGCTGGCGACCCGGGGCTGCCCCTACCGTTGCACCTTCTGCTCCAATGAAAGCATGTGGACGACCCGCTACGTCCCCAGGGATCCAAAAAGTGTCGTTGACGAAATGGAGTTCTACGTCCGCAAGTACGACGTATCTAACTTCGATTTCCAGGACCTCACGCCGGCGGTCAAGCGCCGCTGGGCGGTTGAATTCTGCAGCGAGTTGATCCGCCGGGACCTGAACATCACGTGGCAGATGCCGAGCGGCACGCGGGCTGAAATCTTCGACGAGAAAGTGGCCGGGCTGATGGCCTGTTCGGGGTGCCGTGCCTTCGCCTTCGCCCCCGAAAGCGGAGCCCCGAAGATTCTTCAAAGCATCGGCAAGAAGGTGGATATGGATAAACTCTTGGAGGCGGTCCGGATCGCGGTTGGGCATGGCTTCAAGCTGTCCTGTTTCATCGTCATCGGTTTTCCCAACGAGACGCCTGACACACTCCGGATGACCAGCAGGCTGGTCGGAAAGCTGGCTTTCATGGGAGTGAGCGACATCGCGGTCACAAAGTTCGTTCCCTACCCCGGCTCGGAGCTGTTCCGCCAGTTGCAGGCGGAGGGGAAAGTCCACCTCGATGATGATTTCTTCGTTTCGCCGATGGACTTCTACACCGCCAAGGCACCTTCCTATGCCGAGGCGATATCCAGCAAGATGCTCTACCGGACGATGCTGTGGCTGTTCTTCAAATTCTATATGTTGTCCTTCCTGCATAATCCGGTCACCTTGGCGCGGAACGTGCTGCGGGCTGTGTTCAAAGGCGAGGAGAGCACACGTTATGCCAAGTGGTTTGTTGACCGCTTCCATACGCGAAGGAACTGGAAAAAGCTGGCCAACAAGGTGGGTTAAAGGCGTTCCAGGACGGCGATCATGCGAAAACCGAGCAGCCGGCCGAGCGGCTTTTCAAACAGATCCTCGATGGCCAGCAGGCGGGGCATCGCCCAGCCGGGGATCAGTGACCAGGGCTTGAAGACCCCCGAAAGGGGAAAGGAGAAGAACCGAAACCAGTCGAGGATGGTCAGGCGTAAGCCCGGGAACTCCTTTTCAAGCCTGTCCCGGTGGCGGACCAGGAAAAGGGTGGCAACACCCTGGTTCGCATCGTAAGGGGAGCTTCCCGCATCACCGCTGACGTCGGCGAATGGATCCGCCGACATGTTGAAGGATTCCGGGTGGACCTTGTAGAACAGCCAGCTGCCGGTGGTGATCGCCGGTTCGATGATGATCAGCCGCCCGCCGGCGCGTAGTGTCCGTTCCGCTTCCTGGAAAACCCGCCACGGCCGTTCCATGTGATGCAAGGCGTCAATGACGACCAGGTTGTCGAGACCGGCATCGGCAAGGGGTAGGTTCTCACCGCTCGCAACAAGATCAAGCCAGGGGGCAAATTGGATGTCGCTGCTGATGACATGGGGTGCGAATGATTTGAAATTGCCTATGCCACCTCCAACCTCGAAGGTGGTTCCCTCGACGCAGGCCGCGGCGACCCGACGGTAGATGTCGGCATAAATTTCTCTGATCGCCGGCTTGCGCTTCCATGTTTCCCGGTTTTTGGCCAGGTATTCGTTGACCTGCATTAAAGGGCCTTCAGCTTTCGAAAGGCGAAGACCACCATCTTCAGAAGTAACCAACCGTGGATGAATCGCGATATCTGGGTGCTGCCGTAACTGCGAGAGCCGTAGCGGACCGGGATTTCGATGATCTTGAGATTCTGTTTGGCAGCCCCGAATATAAGGTCGAAGTCGCCGAAAGGGTCGAAGTTGCCGAAATATTCCCGGTCCCTGGCAATGCGTTCGTAAGCCTCCCTGGTCAGGACTTTGGTCCCGCAAAGAGTGTCCGTGAAACGTTGGTTGAGAAGATAGGAAAAAACCACCGAGAAGGCTTGATTCGCCCAGAAATTTAGAAACCGCATGGCTTGTTCCTGCATGGGATAAACGAGGCGCGATCCGTTGATAAACTCTCCCTTGCCCTCGGCAATGGCCCGATAGAATTTCGGCAGGTCTTCGGGTGAAACGGTGAGATCGGCATCGAGGATCATCAGCACGTCGCCCCGCGCCGCATCGAAGCCCTTGCGCACGGCGTCTCCCTTCCCGGTGCCGTCCTGCTTGAGGACCTTGATGTCGAGGTCGGGATGGGCATCCTTGACCCGCAAGGCCTCCTCGTAGGTGCCTTCGCTGCTATGTCCCTCAATGAAGATGGTCTCCAGGTCATCGCATAACCGGGGGAGCCTTTCGATGGCCGGCGCGATGTTCCCCTTCTCATTGCGGCAGGGAACAATCACCGAGACTGACGGCTTGACGAGGGACTTCTTCGTAAGCGACCTGGCGACCACGTAGTTGCGAAGGCATAGATTGCGGATCAGCGGTAAAGGGGCGATGTAGCGGTTGATCAGGGTACCCAGGCCGAGCAGTCGTTTGGGCAGTAACTGCCGCCATTCCCTTTTGACCACCTCAAAATCGGCAAGGTCGAGGAGAGAAACGATATCCTGGGAGGACAACCAATTATGCTTCGGTTGGGGCATCTTGGCTCCAAATCTGTCAGCAAGATTGAGGATCGGTTCCCAAAGGTGAGAGTAGTAGGCGACGATCAGTCGGCTATGGTTGTTGCACAGGTGGTGAATATTGGTCAGGGTTTCCTGACAATCTTCCAGGAGGCCGAGTGTGTCCGAAAGGATGATGATGTCGAAAGGCCCATCGAGCTTCTCCAGAATAGATTGGATCTCAATGTCGCCGACATGGAACTCGAATTCCGGATGTTTCTCCCTTGCCGCTTCGATCATCTTCGGGCTGATGTCGATGCCTATACCGCGTGAAGGCGACAACTTGGACAAGAGTTCACCCGTACCGCATCCCAATTCCAGGATGCTCAACCCCTCCGGAATGAGGAACCGCATGAAGTTGCGGTCATCTTCGTAATAAAAAGCATTCCGCTTGATCCACTCATCGCGGGATGGTGCGACTCGGTCGAACAATTCGACGATGCGTTTCTGTCGTTCCGAGCGTTGATGCCCAAGAAGTTCATCTGTCATGGGAGGCATCACGGTCAGGATCGATTTTGATCAGAGTGGATGCGCCAAGGTCGGCTATGACAACCGCTTTCTTGTGGATTTCCGGGATCATATCGGCGGTGGAAAAAAGGATGTTTCTGGCCTCTTCATTTTTCTTCCGCCTGTTAAAATAGCGAAATTCAATACCGCTGTCCCATGGCCAGTAAGTTTTCTGTTCGCTGTTTGTCTTAACACCAAAAACTCTTATGATGTTGTATGGAGCGTCGCTGGATATATGGATACGTTTCGCGGGGATATTGCCAGGGCTATCCATAGCGACCCAACCTCTTGAGCCCGCCGGTACTGTTATCGACCAGCCGCCAGTCCATTGGTCCGCCTCTTCAGCGAAAGGTTTCAAGGCAAGGGAGTAATTTTCCTTTCCCTTATTCTCGATGAAAAAGGAGAGCGATCTGAGGTTGAATTCGGAAGAATCCCTGATCTCCAAGGACAGTTTTTTCCCGATATCAAAATAACCATATAAGGTAGGGTTCGCACCGACCGCAAAACGGAGGTTGGGGTTCCCGGTGATCAGTTTCTTTTCAAGCTCACTGCCGACAACGGCCCGTCTGTAGACCGCCCCCCTATCGAGGGCTCCGTAGATCAAGTAGTAATAAAGCCTTACTTCATCACGATAAAATACATCATGGTTCGATTCCGATGATCGGAGGAGTGTTTTTGGTTGCTCGGGGTCGAGGTAGATGTTATCGGCTCGCTTAATGATCGGCGCATACCAAACTAGAAAGGAAACGCCGTTCAAGGCCATTGCCACAAATGACTGGGCTATTAGAAGACCTATTGCGAACATCGCGGCGATGACCCAGCCACGCATTGAAACCAAATGCCTATTATTGAAGTAGTCCCTGATCTGCAGATGATGCAGCTTTGGCAAATTCGTCAGCGCCAGTTCCGCCAACTTCCAAGCCACGTATCCAACAGCACCCACAAGAATCAAATTGAGGGGAATCCAGAGGCGCATAACGGCTGCGCCGAAATAATTTTGGTAGTTATGCAACAACCCCAAACACACCATTCCCGCCATGACGGCTGTGAGGGTGTAAATTGGAAAACGGCGTCCTTTCGGGATCGCCAAGAAACCTAGAACGACAACCAGGGCGAAGGAGAACCTTCCTCCGAAATTGTTGACCAATCCCTGAAAAAGTTCATAGGCGACCTTGAGGTTTTCCAACAGCACCACGGTGATGGATTGATCGGAAGCCCAGTTGGGATAGGGTTTGATGGAGAGGGCTGGATAAGATATGAACAGGCCGAGTGTGGACCACAGGGCCAGGATTGCCCCCCCCGCAATGAGGCATTTCCAGGACTTGCCTTCCCATGGGCGTGGGAGCCAGATAGCGTAAAGTGCCAATGTAACGCCACAATAGATTATCCCAATTGGGTGCATGGTGAGCATGGCGATTATTCCGCCGATGACGAGAGCCGGATGGTTTTTGCCTCTCAGCATGGCCGCCCAGAGCGAGAATGCAATGGCGAGTGTAAGGTTGCTGGGAACGATCGTATGAAGTCCATGGCCGCGGAAAAAAGTTATCGACAGTACGGCCAAGGTGATTCCCGCCGCGCCCGGACCCCAAACAGTTAAAAGAAAGTAGCCTACTGAAATCCCGATCAGGACGGCCCCCGCGACCTGTACGCTATTGTAGGCTACTTCCCAGGACATGCCCGAACCCTTCAGGACGTAAAGAATGAAGGAATGGAGGGGGTGGTATTGGAAAAGAGTGCGATGGTATTCGCGGTATCTGCCATCGGCGATGGTTGGGTCCGCCACTGGTTTTGTCGTCTGTTTCCTGAGACTTTCTAACGCCCGGCATTGCTGCAGGAAGCAACCATCGATCTGCGCCGCCTTGAGGATATATCCGTAAGAGTCGTCCGGTTCGATAGGAAGGTTGCGTTCCTCAATGACTGTGGAAATAAACCCGACTCTCACGATCAGAAAAAAAACAAGACATAAGCAGAAAAAAGCAATGCTGAACTGGCGTTTGATTATAATTCCCACCGTCGTTTCTGATTGAAGTGCGGACAGAAAAAGCTCGGAAGTCTTATAAACATATCCTAGAGATAGGATTTTCCCTCTTCAGGTTCCTTATTTTTCGACCTCCCGGGGATTGTGGTGATCAGGGTAATCTTTGGCAAGGCCGAGTTTCCGGATTGCCTATTTTTTTCTCTTCCCGCCCGGAGTCTCTTCAAGAAGATTGCATTTTGTAGGGACAGGTTTGCGGACTATAAACGGCGAAACAAATCGTATCCGGAGGAGAAAAAAGTATGAAAAAAATATCCTGGTGGGAACCGATGATCGGCGAAAGCGAACGCGCGCTTGTCAACGATGTTCTCGCCAGTAATTTCATCAACGACGGTAAGGTCACCACCGATTTCGAGAACCGTCTTGCCGATCTTCTGGAGTGCCGCCATGTGGTCGCGGTGACCAGCGGGACGGCGGCCCTGTTCATGTCCTTAGCTGTGCTGAATATCGGTCCTGGTGACGAGGTAATCGTTCCCGACGCCACCTTTATTGCCACGGTGAACGCCGTTGCCATGTCGGGGGCGACCCCGGTTCTAGCCGATATCGATCCCGTTCGCCTGACCTTGAGCCCGGAGTCGGTTTCGGCTGCGATCACGCCTAAAACCAAGGCGGTCATCCCGGTGCACGTCAGCGGTCGGGCGGCAGACATGGAAAAGATCACAAAGATCGCCGAGGCGCACGGCCTTCATGTCATCGAAGATGCCGCCGAAGCCTTTATGTCGAAAGGGGGCGGACGCTATCTTGGCGCCTTCGGGGTTACGGGCTGTTTCTCGTTTTCGCCCTTGAAACTGATCACCACGGGACAGGGCGGGGTTGTCACCACGAACGACGAAGCCGTAATGAACCGGTTGCGTCAAATCAAGGATCAGGGCCGGTTGGGACGCAGCACGGGCGTCGATTACGTCATTCCTTCAATCGGATACAATTTCAAGCTGACCAACCTGCAGGCGGCGGTTGGGATGGGGCAGCTGGAAACGCTCGATTGGCGGATGGCGCGTCTGCGCGGCCATTACAGGGTTTACGAGCGCGAACTGGACGGCATTGAAGAAATCACCCTGCCCGGATTTGACGTCGAAAATGGGGAAGTGCCGTTATGGACGGATGTCCTCGCCGAACGCCGGGACGAATTGGAAGCATACCTTCGGGATAACGGCATCGACAGCCGGCGCTTCTGGATCCCGATCCACACCCAGCCATCCTACAGGGCCGACGGGGCGAATTTCCCGAATTGCACCCAGGCCATGAACAAGGCTTTGTGGCTGCCGGCGGATTTCGACTTGACGGAAGAAGACGTGAAATATGTTTGTGACACCATCCGCGAATATTATACAAAACTCGCTTGAGCGCCTGACAGCACGATCGGTTGGAGGGATAAGTTAAGGCCATGACGACCGTTCAAACCATCGAGCTGATCATCCGCGAAATCGCCGAAGTCGGGGTGGATGACGAGGATTTTTCCACCTCCATCGATCTTTTCGATTACGGCTATCTGGATTCGTTCGGCATCGTCAACCTGATCGCTGCGATCCAGGAATCTTTCGGTGTCGATATGATGAACATCGACTTTTACGGTGAGGATATCCGAACGATTGAAGCGATTTCGGCGACGATCATGAAGCAAAACACATGATCGAAAAACAGATACGATTGGAACTGTCCGGAAAGCTGACGTCTGAAATACTGTACGCGGCGGCGTTTATCCACCCTGCAGTCCGGGATGTGAGCGTCGAGGGTAGCCAGTGGCGCTTCCAGTTGGACGGGGAGGTGGACGCAGGCCTGCTCGAACGGGGCTTAAAAAAACTATCAGAACGGTTCGAAATCGCGTCCGATTTTGCCATTGATCCGGTTTTCACCCTGGAGTTCCCGGAAGGTGGCGCAAAAAATGGCGGCCGGGAAGACCTTGAAAATGGAATCGCGGTCCAGGAGATCCATCCGGGCTTGAATGTCTATCGCGACCCTGTATCTTCCCTGGTCCGTTTTCTGGACCAGGCAATTCTGGATCGTTTTGCGGCCCCTTTCGGGGCAGTTGAGGAAACCTATCCAAACTGCATTCCGGTTTCAGCCTTAGGCCTGGCGGAGCATTTCTCTTCATTTCCGGAACATTTGCATTACTTGGTTCACCTGATCCAGGACCTGGATGAATTGGATGCCTTCGCCGCCAAGGCCAAGGAAGAGAAAGATCGGGTGGCGCTGGACGGCGCTGCCTTCGGCCAAGCCGAATTGGTTCATAATCCTTCGACCTGTTATCATTGTTACGCGTCCAGGCGAGGCGGCCAAGTCGATGCGAACACGGCGATCACGGCGATTACCAAATGTCACCGTTTCGAGGCTGCGAACCACAAGGAATTTGGCCGCCTTCTTGAATTTTCCATGCGTGAGATCGTTTTTCTGGGACATCCGGATTATATCCGCGACCGTCGGATCGAATCTCTTCGATTAATCCAGGAACTGGCGGAAGACTGGCGGATGTTCGGCGAACTGGTTCAATCAAATGACCCGTTCTTCACCACCGATTTTTCCGCCAAGGCGGTGCACCAGCAACGCATGGCCATGAAATTCGAATACCGAATGACCATTCCGGGGCAGGAGAAGAAACTGTCCGTTTTGTCGTCCAACCTGCACGGCGTGACGTTTGCCAAGGCCTTTTCCATGAAACGCCCCAAGGGTCCCCTTCACACTGGGTGCCTGGCCTTCGGAATCGAGCGCATGGCGCTTTCGATTATCGCCCAGCATGGCGTCGATTTGAATGCATGGCCTGAAAATCTGGCGGCGGAATACCATTCCTGGAAATCCTGTCGAGGAGGCAAAAATCGATGACGGTTTTAGTGCGTGATATGATGGTTGAGGATGCCGAAATGGTGGCCGCTTGGATCAATCAGCCCAGGGTCGGGAAATACCTAAGTTCCAACCTTAGGCATGGGGACATGCAGGCGGGCCTGATCCGGGCCGCCTTGCGCCGGTCGGACCAGCATTGGTCAGTCTTTTTGATCGATGGGGAGGCGGTCGGCCTTGTCGCGTTCGATGGGATTGACGCCGAGGACGGCATCGCCAACTGCTGGTACTTGCTGGGTGAGGAGAGGTTTCAGGGGCAAGGAGCGTCGGCCCAGGCTCTCGGCTTGGTCTTGGAGGAAAAAAGGGATGCCTTGCATTCCGTCACCGCATGGACCGCAGCGGTGAACACGGCCTCTATTCGATGCCTGGAAAAAGTAGGTTTCAGGCGGGTCGGCGCCTATAGCGGGGCCTTTGTCATCGATGGTGATCGAACCGATAGGGTCTTGTTTGAAAAGCTGCTCAGCCGATGCTGAGGGAAGATTAGTAATCGAATGATAAAGAGAATTTTACTCTGTGACGTCGAGCAGGATAAATCGACTCCCGAGGTCACCAACAAACAGATGACAAATCATCCAATCGGTCTGTTGTATCTCGCATCGGTCGTGAACCAGAAGTATCCGGATATTGAGTTCAGAATATTCCATACGACAACCTTCGAGAATGCGGAGAGGGATATTCAGTTAATGATTGAAGATTTCCGCCCCGAGCTTGTCGGGTTGCGCGCGCTTTCCTTGTTCCAGAATGAATACGAATCCCTGGCCGCCGTTATTCGGAATAAGGCGCCGGATGTTTATATCATAGGCGGAGGGCCGTTCCCCTCGGCATCCTTCACTCGGATTTTGGAGAACAATTCAGTCGATATGGTTGTCCTTGGCGAAGGGGACGAGACCTTTCTCGACCTTGTCAGTCGGCTCAGGGAGCATGATGAACTGCCCATCGACGTTAACGGAACGGTATTGATGGTCAATGGTGAAGTGAAAATCAATAACCGGAGGCCTCTCATCCAGAACTTGGATGCCCTTCCATTCCCGAATTACGACCTAATAAATTTGGATGATTATGTAGACATCCCCAATCACTCTCTAAAATTGACGACCAAATGTGGCTATATTTGCAGTTCCCGGGGGTGTCCGTACCGCTGTTTTTATTGCCATACGGGTTTTGGAAAAGGCATCCGCCGGCGGTCAAAGGAGAATGTCGTTGATGAGATGAGAAATCTCAGTGAAACGAAGGGTATCAAGGAGTTCATCTTCCTCGACGACCTTTTCAATGTTCCGAGGAAGGATGGCAAGGAATTATTGGAGCATATTGCGAAGAGCCTACCTGATGTCCAGTTGAATTTCCCCAACGGACTGCGGGCCGATCAAATGGACAGCGAGTTCATTGACCTTCTGGAAGAGTGCAACACCGTCCATATGGCGCTCGCCATTGAAACCGCCACGCCGCGCTTGCAAAAAATTTGTGGCAAGCGTTTGAAAATTGACAAAGCCTACGAAATCATACAGGAAGCATCGAAACGTTTTATTGTAGTTTCCTTTTTCATGATCGGGTTCCCAACGGAAACCGTCGAAGAGGCCATGGAAACGGTTCGTTTGGCGTCCAGCCTGGAACATGTGACTCAACCAGTTCTTAATGTGGTAAGGGTTTATCCGGAAACCGCCTTGTTCGATTTCCTGGACCCAACACCAGAGGAAGCGCGCCTCATCGAACAGCAGACCGCCGCTCCGACTGTCGGCAAGTTGAACGAGGATCCGGATTTTTATGGTGATTTTTTTTCAA
>PBQI01000201.1 GCA_002725625.1 Rhodospirillaceae bacterium
AAGGCTTTCGGAAGCAGGAAAAATTGTGTATGACAGCCGCCATGCCCATCATTACCGACACCGAATCACTTGCGGCTTTCTGTTCTCGTCTCGAAAAATCGGCATTTATCACCGTCGACACGGAGTTCATGCGGGAGAAAACCTATTACCCCAAGCTCTGCGTTATCCAATTGGCCAGCGAAGACGAAGCCCTGGCCGTGGACGCCATGGCCGAAGATATCGATCTATCACCTCTGCTAGATTTGATGGCCAATGAGAAAGTTTTGAAAGTCTTTCACGCTGCCCGTCAGGATCTGGAAATTTTTTACCACCTAATGGGAAAACTTCCTGCGCCCCTTTTTGATTCACAGGTGGCAGCAATGGTTTGTGGATTTGGTGAATCGGTCGGTTATGAGACTTTGGTCAAAAAACTGGCCGGAGCCGTCATCGACAAGTCCTCGCGTTTTACCGATTGGGCTCACCGTCCTTTGACTGACCGGCAGATCAAATACGCGCTAGCCGATGTTACCCACCTTCGGACGATCTACGAAAAACTATCGAAAAGCCTAGGCAAGAACGCTCGCTATGAATGGCTGGACGAAGAACTGGCCAAACTGACCGATGAAAAGATCTATCAATTCCCGCCTCGGGAAGCCTGGCGGCGGGTCAAATCACGGGGTCCAAAACCGCGATTTTTAGCTATCCTCCGAGAAGTGGCAGCCTGGCGGGAAGAAGAGGCGCAAAGGAAAGATATCCCGCGCAATCGGGTTCTCCGCGACGAAGCCCTTAGTGAGATCGCCCACCACGTTCCGAAATCTGTTCAGGATTTGTCACGCACCAGAGGACTCGGCAAACGTATGGCCGAGGGGTCGGCTGGGAAAGCTAT
This sequence comes from Rhodospirillaceae bacterium, assembly GCA_002725625.1. Taxonomy (GTDB): domain Bacteria; phylum Pseudomonadota; class Alphaproteobacteria; order Rhodospirillales; family UBA2165. The sequence continues at coordinate 866 of PBQI01000201.1, forward strand.
CTTAAAGGCAGTGGCGGCTGGTCTCGACGTGCCCAAAGACGAATGTCCGCAGGTTCAGCGCAAACCGCATTTGCCCCGCGGCATCGGCCCGGTTACCGATATTCTCAAAGTGCTCTTAAAAATGAAGTGTGAAGAACACGAAGTTGCACAAAAACTGGTCGCCGGAGGCGATGATGTGGAAAAAATTGCCGCCTATGGTGACAAAGCCGAAGTCGCCGCCCTCCATGGCTGGCGCCAACATATTTTCGGTAACGACGCTCTCCTGGTACGCGATGGCAAAGTGGCTCTCGTAGTTGAAAAGCAACGATTGGAACTGGTTGAATTTGAAGAAGACTAGTCCTCCTCATCCCGTCACCAAAATACCGGGGTCTTCGCCAACTTCAATTTCCTTCATCTTTTCCTGCTGACGTTTTTTCATCAGGCAGAAAATCTGGAATATATTCAAAGCGGCAAAGAACAGGTTCCAACTGATGACGGTCATCGTGGGTTCCGGACAAAGATATAAATAGGCGATCAGGCAACACGCCGCCGTAACGGTCAAAATTCGCAAGCATTGCATATCGTTCATGATATAATACAACAAGTATATACAGTTCGGGCTCTGCTCCTACGCCAATATCCGTCCGGCAAATTGACTGTATCACCTGCTGGGAAAAGCTTTGCCCACGGCCTGATGAACGAGTTCTGCGGCGTTGCCACGGCAAAACCCGCCATGGGCGCTGGCGTGGTGATCGAATTCAAGCCCCATCAGACGCTAAAAATCGAGCCGAAGAGCGTCTTTCCTTTTTTTGTCACTATTTTCTTCCACGGCGGTCCGACGATCGTTGTCCGTTTGAATCCAGCGAGCCGCATCATGATCTTGGCCGGCCAGGGGCAATAGCTGTAATCCTGATGGTGCTGCAAACTATCGGAGGTGAAGAGGATACCGCCGTGTCGTTTCAGCAGGAGGGCGCATTCGGGTAATTTGGTTTCCTGAAAAACGAAAAGTTCAGCATCATCTATGGGCAGTTTGACGCCTTCTTCCAGTATCTTTTTAGCCTGAGGCTTAGGGTAGGTCTGTGCCGAAGATTGACGCCAGAATTCTGAGCCATACTGGTCTATATAATAGGGGTCGTCGCGGCCATGAAAATTACCCAATCTGATTACACGCTTAACCGTACCAAGAACATTGAGGGCGGCTTCTCCGTCCGGCGAAAGTCTGACTGAATTGATGATAGTAAGATCCTGCCCCTGGCGCAGAATAACATATTGCGGTTGATCAATATGCCCGGCGCAAAGGAAACGGAGCCGTGTCCCATAAAGACGTCTTCAAACAATTCTTCGATTTAGTCATGAGACGTCGCGGCGGGAAAACTTTTTGGATTTGTTTTAGGCCAAATATAAAAAAGGATGGTTCGATCGATAAAATTCTAAGGGCGTCATACTCGTCGGACGCGAAGCCAGAGGTATGGATTCCGCTTGCATCGCCTGCCACAAAGCCGCTCCCGGCAACGACATGGTTTTTGTATTTGATCATTGATTCTTACGGTATAGAAGTTAAAAGCGCTCGATTAAGTGGGCGCTTTCTTTTAATTGATCGACCCTTCGATATTCAAGGTCCCGGCCAACTCATAAAATAGTCTTTCCACTGCCTCACCCAACAGAACTTGTCCTTCCTTTCCCAGATGTAGCGTTAGCTTCTCAGTCGTCAGTTCGAGGTGACTTTTCGAAAGAATACCCGGCACCCCACCCGACAATGTATGGGCCAACCGCAATGCCAATCCGAGAATAGCCGCAAAATACTGATCGCCCGCATCAAGCAGACTTCTCACCTGCTTGACTTCATACTGCTTTCGTTTGCCGTTGTATCGAACGAACACGGAAAGAGCGAGCAGGATACGGTCGCGGTGTGAAACCCCGGATATGGGCAACCTCAAAATACGTATAAAGGCATGCAGCGCCCGGTAGTCGGGATGTTCCGTCCAGCCGATATCACTGAGTAACGCCGTGGCGTGGCGAATTCGTTGATCCGCAGGAGAAGAATTCGGGAACAATGGCGCCACCCAATCGACAATCTCAGAGCCATGAATAGAGAAACGCCCGCTGCGCCGCGCGAACCCTTCGCACGCGCTGATCAAGGGGTCTTCCTTTTTCATTTTTTCTGGCAGCATTTCAAAAAACTGGCCTTCTCTAAGACCGTAGCCGGAAAACACCACCGCTTTCGGTTTAGCGCGTTTGATCAACCGATTCATGACGAGCGCGGCAAACGGCAACGTATCGGAGCGGCGACGGGCGACACCGGACATACTTTCCAATGACCGGGGACTCAATCCTGAAATCACTTTGGTCAGTTCACGAGCCACCCTGCCGTCTAGAGTGAAATTATCCAGCACATGCAAAGGGTACCTATTCTGCTCAATATAAATTCGGGCCAAAGCCCGCCACGCGCCGCCAACGGCGTATAGTGTACGGCCTTCAATTTTCTCTAGCCACGCGACGCTTCTTAGGTGCCGGTCAATCAATGACTTGGCTTTTGAAATACTCTTGCCGGAATCCTCCGACACTCTTAGATGGCCTAGCGGAAATGTAGCATTGTCGCCAAAATCGCCTTTGTCCAGCGCCACCAGGTCAAGACTGCCGCCGCCCAGATCGCCAAACAAGCCGTCAGCATCCGGTGAACCGCCCAATATTCCCTTGGCACCCAGACAGGCTTCGGCAACTCCATCCAATACCTGCACGGGATATCCGAACCGCCGCTCCACCTCGGCAGCGAATTCCGCCCCGTCCGTGGCCTCCCGAACCGCAGCAGTTGCCAGCATGACGAAGCTTTCGACCTGCATTTCCCTGGCCAGGTTGGTGAATCGTTTTAAAGAGCGAAAAGCCAGTTCCACGCCTTTCGGATTTAGTTTGCCAAATTTGCCCAAACCTTTGCCAAGCCGGCAGGATACCCTCTCATTAAAAACCGGGACCGGCAACCGGGCCGGTGCATCATAGACAACCAAGCGAACCGTATTTGACCCGATATCGATGATGCCGATACGCCCGTTGGACGGCAAGTCATCGGCATCGGCTTCAACTATTTGGGTCACGAAAGGAGAAAAATTTGTAGCCATTATCTGATGACAATCCAAAATATTATGCCGCTAAACTTCACTCTGCAATGAAACCAACTTCGGCATTTCCGGTCTGTGAGTTTCCAAGGCACTGCCACGGCCGGAAAGACTTGGGTTGGTCATGAAATAGGTATGAGCGCTAAAGCAGTCATCGTCGTCTGTCAGGCGGGAATAACTTCCATCGCTGTTCATTTGCCAGCTCTGCGCCACGTCCATTAGGTTGGCGACCATGACCTGCTCCATCAGTTGTTGATGAACGGTTTGATTCTCCACCGGCACCATGACCTCCACCCGCCAATTTAGATTTCTCGGCATCCAATCAGCCGACGAAAAAAACACCTTCGCCTGGGGTGACGGTATTTCGCTGCCGTTACCGAAAACCATGACGCGCGAATGTTCTAGAAACCGACCGATGATACTTTTTACTTTGATATTCTCAGACAATCCGGGAACTCCCGGGCGCAGACAACAGATACCCCGCACCACCATCTCAATTTGAACGTCGGCACATGATGCTGCGTAGAGAGCATCAATAATATCCGGATCAACGAGTGAATTCAGCTTAACCCAAATGGTCGCCGGACGGCCCGCTTTAGCATGTTCGACTTCATCACCGATCAGGGCTATCAGCCTATCCCGCAAAGTGAGCGGTGAAATCGCCAGCTTCTCCAGATTCTTTGGTTCTGTATAGCCGGTCATGAAATTAAACACCTGCGCCGCGTCGCGGCACAGTGCCGGGTCACAGGTAAAATAGGAAATATCAGTGTAAATTTTAGCAGTTACGGGATGATAATTACCCGTTCCAAAATGGGCGTAAGACCGCAATTTGGTCCCTTCACGGCGAACCACCATACTGATCTTTGCGTGGGTTTTTTTGTCGATAAAGCCAAAGACCACATTGGCGCCGGCGCGCTCCAAATCCCGGGCCCATTTGATATTTGCTTCTTCATCGAAACGGGCTTTCAATTCCACCATCGCCGTTACCGATTTACCGGCCTCGGCAGCTTCAATCAGCGCAGCCACAGTAGGCGAATCGTTGCTGGTTCGATAAAGAGTCTGCTTTACCGCCACTACGTTGGGATCGCGCGCGGCCTGGCGGATAAACTGAACCACGACGTCAAAGCTTTCATAAGGATGGTGGACAACAAAATCCTTCTTACGGATAGCCTCGAAACAATCGCCCCCAAGTTCCCTAACTCGTTCGGGAAAGCGGGCGTTAAAAGGGGTGAACTTCAAATCGGGACGGTCAATTTCATAGAGTTCGCCGGTATCAGACAATCCTAATAAGCCGTCGTGGCGTACGATATCCTTCGGAGCAACGCCGATTTCGGCAACCAGCATCTGGCACAGACTTTCCGAAATATCGTGATTTACGGACAGCCTGATGACCGAGCCGTGAATGCGCTGTTTTAAGGCTGATTGAAAAGTCCGCATCAAATCTTCGGCCTCTTCATCGATCTCCATTTCGGAGTCGCGGATTATTCTGAACCACGCCGCTTGCTCCACTTCGAAATCGGGAAAAATCTTATCCAAGAACAGGCTGATTATGTTTTCCTGGGTAATTAGTCGGGTATAGTCCTCGGTCCCGCTGGACGGCAGAGCGACAAATCTTTCCAACATTTGCGGCAATGGGATCATCGCCCGCAAGCTCTGGCCGTCTGTAAGCCGCCGGATCTGAAGCACCATAGAGAATCCCAAGTTCAGAATAAAGGGAAATGGGTGCGCCGGGTCGATGGCCAATGGAGTCAAAATGGGAAATACCTGTTCGGAAAAGTAATCATCTAGCCAAATTTGTTCGTCGTTTGTCAGATCGTCGGCGTTGACAATCTTGATGGAAGTTGATGCAAGATCCTTCTTCAGCATCCGCCAGCAACTTTGCTGGTCGGACATTATTTCCATGGCACGCTGGCGAATCGCTTCCATTTGCCGCACCGGCGTTAATCCGTCTTCGCTTTTGGAGGTGACACCTGCGTCGACATGGCCTTTCAGACCAGCCAACCGGACCATATAGAACTCGTCCAAATTTGATGCGGAAATCGATAGAAAATTCAACCGCTCTAGAACCGGATGTTCGCTGTTGGCCGCCTCTTCTAAAACGCGCGCATTGAAAGCGAGCCAGGACAGTTCCCTGTTCAAAAATCGGTCCCGCGAACTTTTATCAGGAGTATCGATTATACTTTCTGCTACTTTGGTCATATTTTTTTCCATAAGGGAAAACGATTTATTCGAACGTTCCATAGTATCAAAGTCGTGGATAAATAGCCCCAAAAAGAGAATATTTCAAATAACACCGTTAAAAGCTCATGTTGCTGGACTTAATCTCATCCATCATTATTTTAGAACCCTATGAAAAAACTATACCTTCTGAGGCATGCCAAATCGGAATGGGACGATCCGGAACTCGATGATTTCGACCGGCCACTCAATGAGCGCGGTCGCCGGAATGCCCAAAGAATGGCGGCTTTTTTGACCGAAGTTGACATTCAACCCAGCCTCATTTTGTGTTCAGCGGCGAAGAGAGCGGCAGAAACTTGCGACTTTTTCAAAAACGATTCATTGCCGGTTAAGTATGAAGACAACCTGTACTTGGCCAGCGCCGAAACTCTGATCGACTATGTTCAGCGTCTACATGATCAGCATCAGTCAGTGCTAATTGTCGCCCATAATCCCGGACTGGAGGATCTTACGCTTGAATATGGCCGCAACGGCGATACCAAATTCTGGCAACAGGTTAGTTTTAAATATCCCACCGCATCTATCGCTGAATTGGAGATAGATTCGCCAAGCTGGTCTGGCTTCAAACCGTCCAATGCACGTCTCGTCAATTTCGTTCAGCCAAAAGATTTATCAGAGGTTGAATTAGCCGATAGTTCTGCTCAATAAACAGCTTACTTCTAATTATTTATCCCAACGCGTATATTAAAATTTGGATTCATGTTTTTTCCTCCCCAAACAAACCGTTAGCCAATTTCAAAATTTAAAATCAAGTTATGGATAAAAATATTCCCAAACAGAAAAAAGTTCTACGGGAGCCCGCAAAGAACCTAACCAGTGGCGATGTGAGACTGATGCGGCTCATAGATCACCTTGTCAGAAAATTCTCGAAATCTTACTGGTTACGATCCGAACGCATTAGACTTGTTGCAAAAGTTTGGTGAGACTTTGTTCATCCGGGTGTGATTCAAGAAAAACTATTCTGATTCATTCAAATTAGAAAATACTCTAGGTGGCGATCACTTCTTTGACCTTGCCGGCCAGTTCTTGGAGGGTGAAAGGCTTAGGCAGGAAGTTGATGGTCTGATCTTCGCCGATCTCCCCGGGAATAGCCTCTTCCGCATATCCCGACATAAGAATCACGTTAATTTCAGGAATTTCCTCGAGAACGAGGCGAACCAGCGTATGGCCATCCATACCCGGCATGACGACATCGGTGATAATCAGATCGATATCTTCGTCAAATTCGTTGATTACATCCAGCGCCTGCTCGCCGTCAGATGCCTCCAGCACCCGATACCCTTTGTTGCGCAATGCCCGGGACCCGAATACCCTGACAGCGTCCTCATCCTCGACCAGTAGCACCGTGCTACTGCCGGTCAGATCGATTTCCTCCTGGGCTTCCATGCCGTGCGCCAGCATCAATTCACCCGCTGCCGCCTCAGCGGCGCTGAATGCCGGCAAATAGAGCGAAAATAAAGTCCCTTCGCCAAGGGCAGAATCAACAAAGACAAAGCCCTCCGATTGCCGCACAATGCCGTAGACGGTTGAAAGACCCAGCCCGGTCCCCTCACCCACGCCTTTGGTCGAAAAGAAGGGTTCAAATATGCGGCTGATATCTTCTTTGGCGATTCCCGACCCGGTATCACCCACCTTGATCAAAATATAAACTCCCGCGGGCATGACTTCATGGCCCCGCTGGATGGAGTTTTCGACGGTTACTCTCTCTGTCGAAACAGTGATCATGCCGCCGCCGGGCATGGCGTCCCTGGCATTGACGGCCAGATTGATGATTACCTGATCGAACTGGCCCGGATCGGTGCGGATCAAATCCACATCTTCTCCATGGGTCATATCGAGGCTGATATTCTCACCGATCAGGCGGCGTAATAAATTTGACAGATCATTGAGCGCATCAGTAATTGCGAACACCTTGGGCTGCAACGTCTGCCGGCGGGAGAAGGCCAGCAATTGGCGTACCAAATTAGCCGCCCGGTTGGCGTTTTGCTTGATTTGCATGATATCTGCAAAGGACGGGTCCTCCGGGCCATGACGACCGAGCAACAAATCGCAAAATCCGATCATGGCCGTTAAAAGGTTGTTGAAATCGTGGGCGACGCCCCCGGCCAATTGGCCGACTGCTTGCATCTTCTGCGCCTGATTGAATTGAATTTCGAGGTTTTTCTGCTCCGTTGTGTCGATGACATGTAGAACCAGACCGGCCACATCTTCTTCGCTGTCGGTGATCCGGCTGACATAGAGCGAAGCGGTAAGTTCCCGCTCACCGCCTGCCGGCATGCGCACATCAAGCAGGGTTGCCGGCATAATCCCCATAACCACTTTGGAAAGTTGCGCATCGGCATCACTTCGATCTTCTTTATTGATCCGCTCCGATAATGGCCTACCGATCACACCATCCCGGTGAAGGCCTAGCAGTTTCAGGAACGACCGATTGCAATCAAGGACTTCGCCCTGAAGATCCAACAGGACAATGCCGACGGGCGCATCGGCAAATAACCAGGGTAAGCGTTTCAATATGGGCCCGCCCATCCCGTCATCGGCCAACGGCATGAAGGGAGTGCGCAGCACGACGGAACGGGAATAATCAAAATCCCCGGCGCCGGTTTCCCGTTGCGACTGGATTAAATAGGCAGGGAATTCGTAGCCATCCCGAGCTCTTAGTATCAACCCGCCATGCATTCCGGAGGCGTCTTCCTCGACAGCGGCTTCATCGCCGTCTGACAACCCGGCGTCGAGCGCGACAAATTCGGCAAAACTTGTCTGCCCGCCATTTCTGCTTTTACCAATTTCGTCTTGGTCCAGACCAAGCCAATTGGCCAAAGTATTGTTGACGTACCGCATATCGCCGTCGGCGTCGCTTGAGAAAAATCCAACGGGCAATTGATCGAGAAGGTCGGCGAGGAACATCTCCTCCATCCCGCGCTCAATATCAACTTCACGTTGCTGGGTTAGGTCATCCACCTGCCAAAAGGTCATGCTGGATAGGGTCGGCGACATAGCCACAACCGGTTGTACGGAAAGACGCCAATAACGGGGGATACCGCGTTTACCAATCAGGAGGACTTCACCAACGTCTCGGCAACCCTGCTCCGCGCTGGCACAAAGACGCAGAAATTCGGGCTTCGATTGACTTTTCAGATGATCGGCAATGCCTTCTAGGGCAGTCATATTGACGAGGCTTTGGCCTTCAATGGTTTCGAACGACCGGCGGAAATTTTCGTTGACGGCGACAATTTTTTTCCTGTTGTTGGTTAGAAAGGCTGGATAATCAGCATCTTTCACCAAGGAGATAAGTTTTCGCCGGGCATTCTTATTGTTGCTGTCCCGGCCCAGTTGCCATGAAAACACGCAAAACGAAGCGATACTTAGGACAATTAAACTGCTGGCGGCAATATTGAATAGCGGTCCTTGGGTCAAAATGGCCAAGCTGCAGCCGCCGGATAAGATGGCAAAAAGGAGGCTGAACCACCGTGTTTTCACGACCGTAGCAGCAGCGGTGCGTGTTTGATCCAATACCGATCTTTCGGCAATCGCGCCGGGCCTTTCCAATCCACTGCCCTTATCAATTTTGAGCTCGTTCACTCGATCTTTATCCGCTTTTTTTCTACAGCCTATTGTACGTCTATTGAATAGATTCAGTGCATCCTGTTTGCGCGATTCGTCGCAACTCTTCAACCTCCTATTTTCGGTAATTCGCGCATCTTAGTTCAACACTGGACCGGATTGGGATTCTTCATCGGAAGTCGCACCGGGTGAGGAAGTGTCCGGGTTACCAGTACCGGCCGAAGGCTGAACCGGCGCTTGTGGTAGTTTCCCCTTGATCCGATAAACATAGCCGATGATTTCGGCAACCGCATGATAGTGCTCGGCAGGGATTTCCTGATCAATATCCACCGCTGAGAACAGAGCCCGGGCCAAAGGCGGGTTTTCAACGATCGGCACATCAAATTCTTCGGCCGCTTCCCTGATACGCGCTGCCACTTCATCGACACCTTTGGCGATCAAGACCGGCGCCGGCATCGTTTCCATATTATACTGCAGGGCAATGGCGTAATGAGTTGGGTTGGTTATTACCACATCGGCCTTGCCCATGGCGGCCAGCATACGCTGCTGCTGTCGCTCGATCCTTAATTTAGCTATTCGTTGCTTTACCATGGGATCACCGTCGGACTGTTTCCGTTCGTCTTTTACCTCTTGTTTCGACATCATCAGCTTCTTCGTATGATCGTATTTTTGGTAGGCAAAGTCTGCGGCAGCCACAATGGTCATAATAAGGACGACTGCTGCTACAATGATTGTCGCTATCTCATGAATGCGGCCTAGGGCCTCAATAATATCGAATCCGGGAAACAGTTGAATGTCGGCGAGCATCGGCACAACGATCGTTAAAAGAACGGATGCAACGATGGCGAATTTGACGAGGCTTTTGGCAAATTCGACCACCTGCCTGACGCTCACCATTTTCTTTATTCCCTTAGCGGGGGAGAACTTACTAATTTCCAGTTTTATTTTTTCTGTCGAAATCGTCCAGCCGATCTGACCGATCATGATGGAAACGCCGATGACCAGAAACAGCACCATAATCGGTAAAACAATCATACCGACCTCCTGCACCAATTGCATCATCACTTCCCGCAGGTGAAGTAGGTCAACCGGGATGGCGTGCGGTTGTTGGATAAATTTAATATTTATCATAGAGATACTTGTCATAGACCAGGGTGCTAAAACCAGGAGAACGAAAGTGACACCCATTAGAACCGCCCAGCTTTGCAGTTCCTGCGACTGCGCATTTTGCCCCTGCTTTTTTGCGTCATTGAGCTTTTTACCTGTCGGTTTCTCTGTTTTTGATGATTTGTCTTCGTCAGCCATTTCTCAGATCCATTCCCAATCAGTATTTACTATGGCACCAGGAAGAACTGCAGCCCTTCCTGGGTGTGGGAAAGAAAAACCATCATAATGCTTGGCACAACGATCATTAACACCACGAACGACACGACAATTTGCAACGGCATGGCGACAAAAAATATCGGTATTTGAGGTGCCAGACGGGTCATCACCCCCAGTCCCATGTAATAAGCCATTGAAACGACAATAAACGGCGAAGCCATTTGAATGCCAACTTTGAAAGTTTGGGCGACGTGTCGGGCCACCATTTGCAGGATATCGCCAGGCATGGGAGCCACACCCGGCTTGAACAGTTCGTAACTGTTTACCATGGCTTCGATGAGAACGTGATGGAGATTGGTGACAAACAGTAACAGCGTAGCAATGGTAGATAAAAAACCGGCAACCACAGCACTCTGCTGCTCTGATATGGGATCATAGGCCAGCGCATTAGCCATGCCGGAAACAAAAGAGGTGACGGTACCGGCGACCTGCACGGAGGCAAACAGAATTTTAACGGTCGAACCGATGATGGCACCCGCCAGTACTTCGCCACCAATCAAAAGAAAGAGCTCAATCGGGCTGTCCGGCATGGCCGGTAATCGATCTAACAATATCGGTGTTAAAACAAAGGATACGGCCAAGGCAAAAAATAAGCGGCCACGCATGATCACCTTGGTGCTGCCATAGCCGGGAAACAAAAAGAAAGCCGTTCCCATGCGGGCAAACACCAGCAAAAAAACGAAAATATTGAGGGAGAGAATTTCCTCGAGCATTACCGATCAACCACCCATACCGTCAGCCGATCGCAATTATGCGGTCGTAAAGTGATCGCGCAAATTCAATCACCGCCGTCATCATGAACGGCATAAAAACAATTACGGCGCCGAATATAATGACGATTTTAGGCACGAAGGTCAGAGTCATTTCCTGGATGGACGTTAGTGTCTGAAAGACGGCGATGATCAGTCCTACCACCAGGCCGGCGGCCATGATAGGACCGCCTGCCTTCATGATGACGAAAAATGTCTGCCTTGCGACTTCCAAAACTGCCGCTTCGTTCATGGGTTGCCTCCTAACCGATTCAGGCGCTCTCTCATTGGGCTGGCCTACCCAAGGCGATTACATGGGCATACGGAGGATTTCTTTATAGGCTGCAATCACCTTGTCACGGACGGCAACGACGGTATTTAAGGTAACCTCTGCTTCGGCTACCGCAACAACGACCTGATTTAGGTCAGCTTTGCCAGCAGCAGCAGCAGCCGTCATTTGCTCGCTTACCTTGCCCGTATTGACGGCACTTTCGGCAAAGTTCTTGACCATTGATGAGAAATCGTTGCCCGGCACGCCGGCAACCGAATCGGAACTTGCAGTCCCGGCGGCTTTTTCGGTTATTCGATCGACAGCGGCGTTATAAGCCCCTAACGCATTGGCGACTTCTACGGCCATGATGTTCTCCTCTTAAGTTCCATTTTATTTATTCACGCCCGCTTTTTCTGCGGAGATTTTCGCCCGCTTTTCTAGCGGAGAATATCAATTGTCTTTTGCAACATGCCTTTGGATGTCCGGATGACGCTCAGATTGGCCTCGTAGGACCGCTGGGCCTCGCGCATATCCATCATTTCAATCAATTTATTGACGTTGGGCGTCAGGACATAGCCGTTTTCGTCAGCCGCCGGATGCTGTGGATCGAAGCGCCGTTTGAAATCGCCCGGCACCTGACGCACCTTGTCGACTTTGACCAAATCGATACCCAATTGCCGGTTAAGCTCATTTTCAAAGGTAATGCTCTTTCGCCGGTATGGGGTTTGACCGGGCTCAGTCGGCAAAGAATCGGCATTGGCGATATTTTCGGAAATCACCCGAAGGCGCGTTCCCTGCGCCTTCATGCCCGCCGCTGAAATCCTAAATGAACTAAGCAAGTCATCCGCCATAATTTATTCCTTTACCTGGGTTAACGGTTCCGCTTACTTCGCCTTGATCACGGACTTGAACATCGCCATGTGCTTTTTATAGAGCTGGGTCATGGCGTTATGATTGACCGATGTTTCGTTCAATTTCATCATTTGCTCTTCCAGAACAACGCTATTGCCGTCGGGCGCCGTTTCGTAGGGGCGGCGAACATCGGATTCATTGAAGCTGCCGCTGGATCTACGGAGGCCCTGAATATGTTTCGGATCCGTCACGCGAACCTCAACGTTGAAGTTGCTGTGATGCTTCTGCCGCATGACATCTTCAAACTTAATTTCCTTGATGTCGCGACTGCGGTATTCGGGGGTATCCGAATTGGCAATATTCTGAGCCACCACCTCCTGGCGCTGACTGAGCCAGTTGAGACGTTCGCGCATAAATCCGAACATGGGAAGATTGGTAAGTTCCATCGCACCGTCCACCAAGCCTTTTGAAAATTAGGCCCGTTATCATCAGAGTTACGGGCTTTTTGCCCTTATGAAACAGACTATGCGCCCTGGGTCTTTAAGAAATCGTAAAAGTCGGCAATTTTTGCCGGTTTGTAGCCTTTAGTATGAAGACGCAGATTCCTATGATTTTTCATTACCGAATTTTCCTGGTAAACATTAGAACAATAACCACCATTAACTGTGGAAGAGGGAAAAGTGCCTAAGAGCCTAAAAAAAATCAAGAAACTACTGATCGCTAACCGCAGCGAAATCGCCATCCGTGTCATGCGGGCAGCGACCGAATTGGGAATATTAACCGTTGCCGTTTATTCGCGGGAGGACCGCTATGCGCTGCACCGGTTCAAGGCTGACGAAAGCTATCTGGTAGGCGTGGATAAAGGACCGATTGAGGCCTATCTGGATATCAAAGACATCATCCGTATCGCCAAAGAAACCCATGTGGACGCCATTCACCCAGGCTACGGGTTTTTGTCGGAAAACCCCGAATTTGTCGACGCTTGCCAGGAAGCGGGATTGATTTTCATCGGTCCGCCGCCCGATGTCATGCGGCGGCTGGGCTCCAAAGTGGCGGCGCGGCAATTGGCCCAGGAAGCGGGCGTTCCCGTGATGCCCGCCTCTGATCCCCTGCCGGTGGAAGATGCGGACACAGTCAAACGCCTGGCCGAAAGCATCGGCTACCCCGTAATGGTCAAGGCCACCTGGGGCGGCGGCGGCCGCGGCATGCGGGTGATTGAAGACGAAGAGACGGTCATCGATCTGGTGGAACAAGCCAGTCGGGAAGCGGCAGCGGCGTTCGGCAACGGCGAGGTTTATTTTGAGAAACTGGTGCGCAATGCCCGCCATGTGGAAGTTCAGGTGATAGGCGACAATCACGGCAATGTAGTGCATTTGTACGAACGCGATTGTTCGGTCCAGCGCCGCCACCAGAAAGTGGTGGAACGCGCGCCGGCGGTTTTCCTCGATGACGACGCCCGCAACAATCTCTGCGCCCAAGGATTAAAAATCGCCCGCACCGCCGGCTACCAGAATGCCGGCACGGTGGAGTTCCTGCAGGACGCCGATACGGGCGAGATTTATTTCATCGAGGTCAATCCCCGCATTCAGGTGGAGCACACGGTGACCGACTGGGTGACCGGCGTCGATTTGGTGCAGGCCCAGATCAAGATCGCCGCGGGCGGCAGGATTGGCGATCTGGAAGGCAGCGGCGTCCCCGCCCAGGAGGGTATTCACCTTTACGGTCACGCCATCCAATGCCGGGTCACCACAGAAGACCCGGAAAACAATTTTACTCCCGATTACGGCCGCATCAACGCCTATCGCAGCGCCGCCGGGTTCGGTATCCGATTGGACGCGGGCACCGCCTTCACCGGCGCCCTGATCACCCAGCACTATGATTCCCTGTTGGTCAAAGTGACCTCCTGGGCGTCGGAAGCCAAAAGCGCCGCGGCCCGCATGGACCGCGCCCTCCGGGAGTTCCGCATCCGCGGCGTGACCACCAATCTCAGGTTCCTGGAAAGCCTGGTGAACCATCCGGGCTTTTTGGAAGCTAATTACAACACCGACTTCATCGACAATACGCCGGAGCTTTTCCACTTCCCCATCCGCAAGGACCGGGCGACCCGGCTGTTGAATTTCATCGGCGACGTCATCGTCAACGGCAATCCCGAGGTCAAGGACGCGCCCCTGCCCGCCCACGCCGCCACGCCCCATCCGCCCGTGCTGGATGAAGGGGATATCAAGCCGGGCAGCAAACAGAAGCTGGATGAACTAGGACCGGAAAGATACGCCCAATGGATGCTCGACCAGAAAAAAATATTGATCACCGACACCACCATGCGGGATGCCCATCAGTCTCTGCTGGCCACCCGGGTCAGGTCCAAGGATATTGTCGATATTGCGCCCTCCTACGCCCAATTAACGCCGGAGATGTTCTCCATGGAATGTTGGGGCGGGGCCACCTTCGACGTGGCCATGCGCTTTCTCCATGAATGCCCGTGGGAGCGGCTCCAGGATTTACGGACGCGCATGCCCAATATCCTGACCCAGATGCTGCTGCGGGCCTCCAATGGCGTCGGCTACACCAACTACCCGGACAATGTAGTGCGCTTTTTTGTGCAGCAATCGGCGAATGCGGGCATGGATCTGTTTCGTATTTTCGACTCCCTCAACTGGGTGGAGAACATGCGGGTTGCCATCAATGCGGTGCTGGAGACCGGCAAGCTGTGCGAGGCGTCCATCTGCTATACCGGCGATATTTCCGATCCCAGTCGCACCAAATACGATCTCAAATATTACGTCAGCCTGGCCCGCGAACTAAAGGAAGCCGGGGCGCATATTCTGGGCATCAAGGATATGGCGGGATTGTGCAAGCCCAATGCGGCGCGGGTGCTGGTCAAGGCGCTGAAAGAGGAAACCGGCTTGCCCATCCATTTCCACACCCACGACACCAGTGGAATTTCAGCGGCCAGCGTGCTGGCGGCAGTGGAGGCAGGCGCCGATGCTGTGGACGCCGCCATAGACTCCATGTCGGGATTAACCTCCCAACCCAACCTGGGCGGTATCGTCGAGGCCCTCAAGAACACCGACCGGGACAGCGGCCTGGATACGGAAGCGCTGCGCCAGCTTTCCACCTATTGGGAGCAAGTACGCACCCTCTATACCGGCTACGACGCCAATTTCAGGTCGGGAGCGTCGGACGTCTATATCCACGAGATACCCGGCGGCCAGTACACCAATCTACGCCAGCAGGCCCGCTCCATGGGCATCGACCGGCACTGGCCCGAAGTGGCCAACACCTACGCCAAGGTCAACGAGATGTTCGGCGATATCGTCAAGGTGACACCGTCCTCCAAGGTGGTCGGCGACCTCACCCTGACCATGATCACCGGCAATCTGACCCCCGAAGAGGTCCAGGACCCGGACAAGGAAATCGCCTTTCCGGAATCGGTGATCTCGTTTTTCCGGGGTGAACTGGGCCAACCCCCGGGCGGTTTCCCCAAGGCGCTCCAGAATAAAA
>PBQI01000202.1 GCA_002725625.1 Rhodospirillaceae bacterium
CCGGTTCGCCGATTTGACAGTTTTCTATGCTTAAACAAGCTTATCAATAATTCCAAAAGTAGAATATTCGACAGGTACAAGGCCCTGGCTGATTTTCAAGACACCGAAATGGGCCGCAATTTGATCGAAAAATATGCATTCTCCGGCCGTTTTTGGAAGTAGAAATAGGGACTCGCTTTTTTTGTTTTCACGGCCCATATAACCAGTATGGCAAAAATACATGTGCGCCGGGCGCGCGAGCACAATTTGAAGAATGTTGATGTCGAAATCCCGCGCGATTCTTTAACCGTAATCACGGGGCTGTCGGGTTCCGGTAAGTCTTCCCTGGCCTTTGACACGATTTATGCGGAAGGCCAGCGGCGTTATGTCGAAAGCTTGTCGGCCTATGCCCGTCAATTCCTGGAACTGATGCAAAAACCGGACGTTGATTCTATCGAAGGCCTGTCACCCGCTATATCCATCGAACAGAAAACCACATCGCGCAATCCCCGCTCCACGGTCGGCACCGTTACGGAGATTTACGACTATATGCGCCTGATGTTCGCCCGCATCGGTGTACCCTACTCACCTACCACCGGCCTGCCGATCGAAGCCCAAACGGTTTCCCAGATGGTCGACCGCGTGATGGAAATGGCTGACAGTACCCGGCTTTATTTGCTGGCGCCCATCGTGCGCGGACGTAAAGGCGAGTACCGCAAAGATTTTCAGGAATTGGCCAAGAAAGGCTACCAGCGGGTCAAGATCGACGGTGAGCATTATGAAATCGACGACGCACCAACGCTGGAGAAAAATTTCAAACACGACATCGAAGTTGTCGTAGACCGACTGGTACTGCGTGAAGGAATAGAACAGCGCCTGGCGGACAGTTTCGAAACGGCACTGGAACTGGCCGATGGTTTGGCCTTTACCGAAGAGGCCGGCAGCGGTGATCGAACCACGTTCTCCGCCAAGTTTGCCTGCCCGGTATCCGGCTTCACCATTGACGAGATCGAGCCTCGGCTTTTCTCCTTTAACAATCCCTTTGGCGCTTGCCCTTCCTGCGACGGTTTGGGTACGCAAATGTATTTCGATCCTGAACTCGCTGTTCCCGATGATCGGTTGAGTCTGACGGAGAGCGCCATTGCCCCCTGGGCCAATTCAAGTTCCCAATACTACCGCCAGACGCTGGAAAGCCTGGCGGAACATTTCGGATTTGACCTTAGTACACCCTGGTCAAAGCTGAAGAAAAAGCAGCGCGATATTATTCTGTTTGGCACGGGCAAGGAATCAGTCAGCCTCAATTATGATGACGGCAAGCAATCTTATGAAATTGACAAGCCTTTTGAAGGCGTTATCCCCAATATGGATCGGCGTTGGCGGGAAACTGATTCATCGTGGATCAGAGACGATCTGGCCAAGTACCAAACGATCACCACCTGTGATGTTTGCGGCGGCCATCGCCTGAAACCGGAAGCTCTGGCCGTTAAAATCGACGGCAGACATATTGGCGAAGTGGCGGCCATGTCCATTGATGAAGCAGAGTCCTGGTTTGCCGGCCTGCACAAAATACTAACGAAAAAACAAAACGAGATCGCCCGCCGGATACTGCGCGAAATCAACGAACGGCTCGGCTTTCTCAATAACGTCGGACTTGAATATCTGACACTATCGCGGGCTTCGCGGACGCTATCCGGCGGTGAAAGCCAGCGCATTCGTCTAGCTTCGCAAATTGGATCTGGACTGACCGGCGTCCTTTACGTTTTGGATGAACCCTCCATCGGGCTGCATCAAAGGGACAACAATCGGCTGCTGGAAACCCTCAAGCAGCTACGCGATCTCGGCAACACGGTAATTGTCGTCGAACACGATGAGGACGCCATCCGCACCGCCGATCACGTTGTCGATATGGGGCCCGGGGCCGGCATCCATGGCGGGCAAGTGGTGGCTACAGGTACACCGGACGCCATCATGCAATCATCGGAAAGCCTGACCGGCCAATATCTGACCGGCTTCCGCCAAATCGAAATTCCCCAAAAACGCCGGTCCGGCCACAAAGGCCAAAAGGTAACCATCACCGGCGCTCGGGAAAACAATCTGAAAAACGTCAACGTGGATTTCCCACTGGGCACCTTTACCTGCATCACCGGCGTATCCGGGGGCGGTAAATCATCACTGGTAATAGAGACTTTGTATAAGGCGCTGACGCGGCGACTCAATAGTTCCCGCGTGCACCCCGGCGAACATGACAAGCTGTCGGGCACAGAATTTTTGGATAAGGTGGTGGATATCGATCAATCACCCATTGGCCGCACGCCGCGCTCCAATCCGGCCACCTATACCGGCGCCTTCACACCGATCCGGGACTGGTTCGCCAGGCTGCCGGAAGCCAAGGCCAGGGGGTATAAGCCAGGTCGTTTTTCATTCAACGTCAAAGGTGGACGCTGCGAAGCCTGTCAGGGTGATGGCCTCATCAAGATCGAGATGCATTTTCTGCCCGATGTTTACGTGCAATGCGATGTTTGCAAAGGCAAACGGTACAATCGGGAGACCCTGGAGATTTCCTTCCGCGGCAAATCCATCGCCGATGTTCTCGACATGACCGTCGAAGAGGGGCTGGAGTTTTTTAAGGCCGTACCGGTTATCCGTGACAAGATGCAGACCCTGTTCCGGGTCGGCCTCGGTTATATTCATCTAGGACAGCAGGCGACCACGCTTTCCGGCGGCGAGGCGCAGCGGGTCAAACTGGCCAAGGAACTGTCTAGAAGAGCTACCGGTAAAACCCTCTATATCCTGGATGAGCCCACCACCGGTCTCCATTTCGAGGATGTAAAAAAACTTATCGAAGTTCTCCAGGCCCTGGTTAACCAGGGCAACACGGTGATCGTCATCGAACATAATCTGGAGGTCATCAAAACCGCCGACTGGATCATTGATCTTGGCCCGGACGGCGGCGACAAAGGCGGCCAGATCGTCGCCAGCGGTACGCCCGAAGACGTCGCCGGCATCAAGGAAAGCTATACCGGACAATATCTGGCATCGCAGTTGGGATTGAAGAAAAAGAAGCGGGCTTAGGTTTCTCACTTCGCCCTATTTTGTCCACCGCCCAGTGATTTTCCTCAAACAAAGCGCAAACAGTTCATAAGGCACATTATACCAGGGCGCCGGCAAAACCAGGTCCCCGCAGGTCGGCAGCTTAAAGATTGGTTGCCCGCAGTACGGCATCTTTCATCGTCGCGTGTTCGAGCCCGGAACCGGTGGCATCTGCCTGGGTTAAGTCCTTCCCTGACAAATCCAGCTAGGACATATCCAGGAGCTTGAGGCTGGCGCGTTTTGCCCCCAGATAACCCTGAATGTAATCCTCATGACCTTTGAGCAGTTCCTCAAGACGTGGTTGAGAAATCTTGGTCCAAATGGCGTTTTCATACTTGAGGATTTCCTCGAGGCTGTGCAGCGGCTTTATTGATATCGACACCATCTTCTTCGTTATTATCTTCGTCACTCACGCGAACTCTCCTGACTAAACGGGATCCTGTTTCTATCGGCAAATCTGTCAGTGGGGTTTAGTTTTTATTATCATACGGGTTGTAATCTAAAGGTTTAAGTGGTTGCACGGTTTTATTCCCGGGTTTATCTGTTCGGACCATGACGGAAAGTACCAAGAATACCATCCATATTATCGGCGGCGGCCTGGCAGGCAGTGAAGCCGCTTGGCAAGCTGCGGAACGAGGCATCTCGGTGGTCCTCTATGAAATGCGACCAGGACGCAGTACGGAGGCCCACAATACCGCCACCTTGGCGGAACTGGTGTGTTCCAATTCCTTTCGGTCCGATGATGCCGACTATAACGCCGTCGGTCTGCTCCACGAGGAAATGCGGCAATGCGGGTCGCTGATCATCCAGTCCGCCGACGCCAACAGGGTGCCGGCCGGTGCCGCTCTGGCGGTGGATCGGGACGGTTTCAGCGAAGCCGTTCAGGCCGAGATTGAAGCCCATCCGTTGATAACCGTCGAAAGAAGGGAAATGACTTCTTTGACGGAACTCGAAAACAATCAGGCAATTATTGCGACCGGGCCGCTCACGTCGCCCGCATTGACCGCCGGGATTACGAAGTTGACCGGTGAAGAGGGGCTGACCTTCTTCGACGCCATCGCGCCAATCGTCCATAAGGACAGCATCGACTTATCTAAAGCCTGGTTCCAATCCCGCTATGATAAAGGTGATGGAGCCGACTATATCAATTGCCCCCTTTCCGCGACGGCATATAGCGCCTTTATCGATGGCTTATTGTCCGGAGAGAAAGTCGATTTCCACGACTGGGAGACAAACACTCCTTATTTTGAGGGGTGCTTGCCCATTGAAGTCATGGCCGAACGCGGGCCACAGACTCTCAGTTTCGGTCCCATGAAGCCCGTGGGCCTTACCAATCCGCATGATCCCACGAACAAACCCGCCGCCATCGTCCAGTTGCGGCAGGACAATATCTTGGGAACCCTCTACAATATGGTCGGCTTTCAGACTAAGCTAACCCATGGCGAACAGAAGCGTCTGTTCCGCACAATACCCGGTCTGGAAAAGGCAAAATTTGCCCGTCTTGGCGGATTGCACCGAAACACCTTTATCAATGGTCCCAAATTGCTCGACTCGACTCTCCGTTTGAAACAAAAACCGCATATTCGTTTTGCCGGCCAGATCACCGGCTGTGAAGGTTACGTGGAAAGCGCCGCGATCGGCCTGATGGCCGGACGATTCGCAGCTTTTGAGGAATTTTCGCAGGACATGCTCCTGCCGCCGGCAACCACCGCCTTGGGCGCTTTACTGGGCCATGTAACGGGGGGCGGTGATGCCCAAACTTATCAACCAATGAACGTGAATTTCGGTTTGTTTCCACCGATAACATCTGCTGAAAAACCTGAAAATGGTAAAAAAATTTATAAGTTAAAGGGCAGAGACAGGAAGTTCGCCCTGTCTTCGCGGGCCCGTACGGATATGGCGCAATGGCTTTCAGCCACAATCTATTGATAGACTTGTCCCCCAACAAATTTTCTTTTATCCACATCTATTTAGCCTTGCGGAATCGACACGCGGATCGATTTTCGGCAATAGTTTAAGTCCTGGGAGGCATCTGAATTTTGCCGGCAGGCTCTTATTAGAAGTTGGTGACGACTGATAATAGCGAGTGTTTGTATTGAATAAGATACTGGCGACGCGAGTCTCTCGGACTCCGTTGACATTTATTGCAGTCGGGCTGTTGGTTGCTGGCCTGTGAGTGTTTAGCGCACCGGCGTCTTCGCAACAGAGCGGCGACTTGCAAGCATCGTTGAACGAACTGCTGTTCAAAGCAGTACTCGCCGACGATTCGATCACAACGGGCCAACCCAAACTGCCCCGCGGCATTGCCGAGCCGGATGCCTGTATCCGCAAAAGACGGGGGCGATTTCCTTTTGTGCCATTCCGGTGGATTGGCCGCGGATTATTGAAAACACTTTTTCCGTCAACACTATGTTGTACCAAGGGACCCGAGCAATTTCCCTGTATGACGGTGGCGGGCAAATTTCTATCACGCCCTATTTGATAATCAGGACTTCGACCAAATTGTCGATTTCTTGAAGCGAAGATATGGTCTTCCCACAGTTATTTAGAAACGGGTTATTGCGCCCTTCGATCAGCCGCGCCAGCCAAACCCAAACTATGTCTGGAGAAGCCGGGATACGGAGAGCGATAAAGTAACAATTCTCGAAATCCAAAAATTTGACGATGCGAGAGCGATTTTCCCTGATACGGAACATGGCGCTATTCGACTCTATGGCGCTGGAGGACCACCGGTATTTCCCGTCATCATGCCCCTGGATATTATGAAAATCGAGTGGGCTGCCCATTCCAATCATATCGACGGCGGCGCACCGACGGTGGCTAAAACCCTCCGCGCAAAGCCTTAACCGCTAATTTAACCTGGCGGCCGGTTCGCCCTTTCTCGATTGTTTCATCGAAGGGATTGAACCCTGCCTTCTCAATGCGCCGGAGAAAACTTTCAGCCAGTGTCACCGGCAGCAACAGCGACCGGCATCGTTTTATTTTACGCGGCGCTGATTTTCGCGCTTTGTCGATATGTCCCCAGGAGAAATGGCAAACTTCCCTTATGGCTTGCGAAATTTCCGGTGTGATCCTTCGCGCCAAAACGTCGTCCTTTTCGACGCCACATTCATCCAGCACGGATTGAGGAATCATGATACTGCCGCACCGGGATAGCGACCCCGTTGCCCTAACAAGGCCAGTCAAAGCCCAGGCCAAACCTGCTTCCTGAATGCATTCCCGAAACAGATCAGCCTCACCGGATCGCTGCCAACATAAAATCTCAAGTATCAATTCGTTCAGCATTACAGAACTGCCATGAGCATAGGCACGCAACGCCGGCACATTTTCGGGCAGGTTATCGGTCATATCCTGGGCCCGTACATCGATCAAAGTGTCGAAATATCGTTTAGGTAAATCGTAGTCTCTGATTACTGTACCCAAAGCATTCAGCACTTCGTGGCCCTTTAGATCGACGTTGCTGCCAATATCATCCTGACCATAAATTTTGGCCAGTGCATCCCGCCACCATTGCAGGCGAATTGCGCCCAGCATGGGTTCGCTGACGACTTCCCGAGTCCGGGCGATTTCGGCATTAAATGCCAGGATCGCGAACAAATCCTCACGCAAATCCTGTGGTGCAAACAGGGTACAGATAAACCTGTCCCAATCCCGCTTTCGGGCCTTCAACGCACAATAAGAATATTCCAGCACCATATTACCAACAATTTCCTTTGAACAATTTCCTGGTCGTATTTACCCTCACTATGTCATATAGGAAGCAACTTCATAACGGAAAATATCAATGGGAACAGTCTATATAGCAGGAGCGGGAATGGCAGGTCTTGCCGCCGCCGTCCATAGCGTAAAGGCGGGGCGCAAGGTCAAATTGTTCGAGGCGGCCAATCAAGCCGGTGGCCGATGCCGTTCCTTTCACGATTCTCATTTGGACTGTTTGATTGATAACGGCAATCACCTGATCCTTGGCGGCAACGAAGCCATCTTTCAGTATCTCGAAATGGTTGATGCACCCAAAGCGTTGACTCCGGCGCGATGGGTAAGATTTCCATTTATCGACATTGAAACCGACGAATTCTGGACCGTGGCGCCCAGTGCAGGCCGTATTCCCTGGTGGTTGTTAAGTTCTAAACAAAGAATTCCCGGCACCCGCTTTGCTGATTACCTAGCGATTCTGAAAATGAGGAATGCCGACCCTAATGCTGTACTTTCCGACTATGTTGACACGAACCAGCCCATCTTTGACCGCTTCTGGCAGCCTTTGTGTCACGCCGTTCTGAATACAGACGCTTCGGAGGGTACAGCCAATTTAATCTGGGTGATGCTATCGGAGACCTTGATGAAGGGAGCTCAAGCCAGCCGCCCTTACTTCGCCAATGACGGTCTATCGGCAGCGCTGGTGAAA
>PBQI01000203.1 GCA_002725625.1 Rhodospirillaceae bacterium
ATATCCAATGCCTTTGGATTAGCGGGGAGTATGTCTGGTGGCCTTCTTGCTTTTATGGAAGATGGTTCCTGGTCTAAATCATTGCATCTTGGATGGGCTGCACACAGCGGAATTGTAGCCGCACAGCTCTCGGCTGGGGGTTATACCGGGCCTCGCTCAGTCCTAGATGGGAGAAATAATATTTTTAAATCTTTTTCAGAAATCCCTCACCCAAGTTGGGATGAAATTTCTTCTGATTTGGGATGTAATTGGTCGGGCGGGAATGCGTTATTTAAGTTATACCCATGTGCTCATGTTATTCATCCTTATATAGATGCGGCTTTATCGATAATGTCAAGTGTACCTTTTGTGGAATGTAATATTGCTAGAATTATTTGTCACGTACCACCGTGGTCAGTTCCTATTGTTTTGGAACCTAAAGAAAAGAAACAGCGGCCAGCAAACGAAGGAGAAGCCATTGGCAGCATGCCTTTCATACTTGCGGCTGCACTTTCTGCTGGTAAGACTAGTCTGATAACCAAATCTTTTGGTGAATTAGCAACTGAGGAAACCTATGCATTAGCGGGAAAAGTGGATTATCAGATAGATGCTTCACTCGGAGAAGACTTCAGTGGCTCTATTACGATAAAATTTGTTAACGGTGAACACCTCAATAGATTGGCCAAAACCGTTCAGTTAAGTAAGAAAGTAATTGAAGAAAAATTTTTTATTAATGCATCGAATTTTTTGAACAAAGATCAGATTAATAATTTAAAAAAGTCGATTGACGGAATGCCACTTAACAGATTCATTCTAAAAATAGGGGCGTATTGATATAAGTATATAACCTTAGGATTATATGCCTGCAGCACACAGGGCGATTCCTTTACGCAACACCGATTGCCATCGCGACGTGTGCGTTTTATGTTCCTTGATGATCAACGATAAACGCCAGCTCGCCTGTATGAGCGTAGCCGAAGACGGCTTGATCATTGAACCGCCACCAAAAAAAATAACAGTGAAAGATTTGGTTTATGAAATGGATTGACGTTAAACTGCCTCAAAACCGCGAAGCACGTTTAGAGGTGGAAGGTTAGAAAAAAATCATTGTTAATTTTTACTTAACTCAATTATTAAGAAACAATAAATAAAAATACTACCAAGTTTAGTTTATTATGCCATAGTAATTTTTAAAATATATATGGATATTATGGGAGCTACTCGGACGATGTCGATTGAATTACCTGAAAAATTCGAAAATATTGTGGTTAATTCTAAACAGGAATGGTTAGACACGCGGGGCATGACGCGTGATGAACTTCGCACTCTAATTGAAGGTAGAGTTATTCGAGACAAGGAAGTTTCACCGAAAGTCGGCGACGACGCACCAGATTTTGAGGTTGAAGTGCTGGACGAGCACGGAAAGAGAACCGGTGAAATGTTTCATTTATCATCGCAATTTGGCTCACCAATTGGACTAATTTTTGGATCCTACACCTGACCACCTTTTAGAGACGGGGCCGTGCGCCTCGACGAACTTGCAAAATTTCTCGATGATAAGGTCAAGCTTTTTGGGGTCTATATCCGAGAAGCACATGCTGAAGGCGAAGACCAAGTTATCCGAAACCTGGACGAGGACGTCATCTTCGAACAACCTGAAACTGCAGATGAGCGCGCGGGAATCGCGGCAACATGCATGCTGCGATATAATTTCTCGTTTCCAATGCTATTGGATGGCATGAATAACGATGCCGAGTACAAATATCAGTCCTGGCCTGATCGACTGTACGTCATTTCGCCCGACGGCAAAATTGCCTATCAAGGTGGCATGGGGCCGCTCTATTTCGATGTCGAAGAATTTGAACAAGAGCTGAACAAAGTCGTTGGCTAAGAAGCCATTTTGGACGTGTTGTGCTTTTTTAGTAAGAGGAAATGCTTCTCACGGTCAGATATACCAGGCATTGATGAAACCAGCTTCCAGTTCAATCCTAATGTGTCCGGTGTAGGAAATGTTCAGGCGATGTGGCCCTACCTGTCATCGGACTTGTTCTCCGAGGCGGAAAGCTCATCCAATAACCCTGGGCTGGAGCAAACAAATAAACGTGGACCCGATATCTGTTGCGCACCACCAGTTGTTAAATACATAATCCTTAAGGTAATATCTAAATATAAAAATTCCTACGGCAATAAAGAAAAAATACAGGCTTCAAATTTAAATGCGCACAGTGCGCGTGATTTGGAGCCAATAGAAGGAAGCAGTGAGATTACCATGCGATTGATCCTTCGGACATTGGGGCGCACTGCACGCACAATATTTAAGTTTATTGGAATCTATTCAAAGAAAGCAGAAGGTACCTAAAAATATTCACTCAGAATGATGTTTAACAGGGAGAGGAGATTTATTAATGTCCCAGAAGATTAGAAAAACACTGACATTCGGATTGGTTGCCGGTGCAGTCGCTCTCGCGACAACCCCAGCTTCCGCGCAGGGCATCTTGAAAGGTGACACGGGCGGCGTGGGTAGCGTGAACCACACTTTCATGATTATTATGTCGACGGTTCTGCAAAAAAAGATAGGCGTCAATTTACAGGTGAATGAGGGCCAAACCCTGACAAAATCCACCCTTAAACTTGGCCAGGGCAAGATCGACGTGTCGGTTGTGCCCCCCGTCATGGTACCCTGGATGCATAAAGGCACCCGCTTTTACAAGAAAAGGCCGGGGGCCGCTAAAAAAGCTATCAATAACATCCGTCTGATCATGGCTTATGGGTCTGGCGTTCGCCACTACCTGGTCTGGGCTGATTCTGGCATAAAAACCTGGGCTGACATCAAAGGAAAACGGATTTTCGTTGGACCGCCGCGGGGCGGCGCATCACCAGTCGCGATTCAGTCGATCAAACTAAACTCCGGCCTAGTGAACAAAAAAGATTACAAAGAAATCCGTATGCCGTGGAACGCGGGCATTCAAGCAATGTCCGATGGCAAGTTGGATGTATTTGTCCGCCCCGCGGGCGTCGGGGCGGCTTCGATTGACCAGCTTGGAGCCAAGCGGAAGTTTCGTCTTCTCGCCATCAACCCGAACGCGCCAGGGATGAAGAAGTTCATCGCGAACGGTGGTCGTCAGATTGTGAGAATTCCTGCCGGGACCTATAATAATCAGATCGATAATAATAAGGACGTCGTCACGGACGGTTTCCGTCATCAACTGGCCGTGCGAAAAGATATGAGCGACGACCTCGTCTATCGGATCACAAAAACTATTTTCGACAATCTCCCTGAGATGCAAAAATCGGCGGTAACATTGCGGGACATTTCGCTAAAGGATCCGTTTACGGCTGGTAACATACCGCTCCATCCGGGTGCTATCCGATTCTATAAAGAAGTTGGCAAGAAAATACCGGCGAATTTAGTTCCTGGCAACTAAGTCGTTTCTGACAGCGACAACATAATGTTGGCAAATTAATAACAGGGTGGTCGCGCTTTATGCGCGGCCATCTCCAATAAAATTTCGCAGTTTGATTTCCAAAACTGGGGCCTCCAAACAAGGCTTGCACGCACGAGGGCAAGGGGTATTCATGAACGAACAGGCTTCTCAGGATCAGAGCCAGCGTATGATCCGCTACGCGGCATTTTCCGTTGCCCTTGTCATCGCTGCAACTGGCGTGCTCAACTCAATGCCAACTTATGGGTTTTTCACGCCCATTGGCCCCTTTCCGGCCATCGTCCTTCGGCCCATTTTCGTGGGCGCTGCGGTGTTCCTTGTGCTTGCCAACAATTCGTTCACAAAAACGTTTGCCCAAAGGTGGCCGAACTTCAAATGGCTCGGTCGTGTCATCGACGTTGTCATATTGCTACTCACCTGGTGGGTTCTCTGGGAGTATTACGACCGGCAGGTTTCTGAAGAGACCGGCGGATTTGGCGAGACCGGGATGTTTGATTTCTCAGTATCCTTGCTCGCTGCAAGTTTATTTATCATTCTGAGTTGGAAAACGTGGGGTGGGCCGCTGTCGATTGTCGGCATTCTCGCGTTGATATATTTTTACACTGGCGAGTATTGGCCCTGGATTTTTGAGACAGCCCGGGTCGATTTTCCTGAAACCTCCGAGGACCTCTGGTTCAACCAAGGGGATGGTATTCTCGGCACGATCATGGGGATTATCATATTCACCGTCTTCCCATTCATCATGTTAGGGACAATGTTGGAGCGGACCGGTGGCGGACGCTCGCTCATTAAACTCGCTGTCCACGTGACCAAGGGCTTTCGCGGTGGTCCCGCCCATTCTGCCATACTGGCGTCCAGCCTGTTTGGTACCATGTCGGGCGGCGCCGTCACCAACGTGGTAGCAACTGGCGTCATCACCATCCCGATGATTAAGCAGCGGGGTTTTTCTCCCTCCTTCGCGGGTGGCGTTGAGGCGACAGCGTCGAGTGCCGGACAAATTATGCCCCCGATCATGGGCGCGGCTGCCTTCGTGATGGCCGATCTTACGGGCATCAGTTATTTAACGATCATTACTGCTGCTCTGGTTCCCGCCTTGGCCTATTACGCAAGTCTCTTTACCAGCGTGGTTTTTGAAGCCCGCAGGTTGGGTGTGGAAGTTGGCAGTGAGGATCTTGATCGACCGGAACTTCAAGTCAATTCGCAGGACTTTATAAACCTCATTATGATCATTATTCCAGTCGCAGTCGTGATCACTTCCCTGTTGCAAGGTTTGTCCGCCGCAGGCGCGGGTATGACGGCCTTCTTCGCCATTATACCCTTGAGCTTTTTCAACCCTGAAGTCCGGCAACGGCCTTTTATCATTATTGAAGCGCTGTCCTATGCTGGTCTGACTTTTGGTCGCCTACTAATGGCAATCGCCGTCGTTGGCGTCGTCGTCGCTGTGTTGGGCGCAACTGGATTGCCAAAAGACTTCGTTGTTCTGATTGACGCCGTTGCCGGCGGCAGCCTTTTCCTTACCCTCCTGGTAACCGGTGCAGCGGCACTTATGCTAGGCATGGGCATGCCGACCCTGCCGGCGTACCTCACTATCGTATTGATCCTTGGGCCGGCCATGCAGAATCTTGGGCTCACGGTTTTGGCGGCTCACTTGTTTGTGCTCTACTACGCTGTTGCTTCTTCCATAACACCACCGGTAGCGATCGCTGCCTATGCAGCCGCCTCGATTGCCGAGGCACCACCTATCCGCACAGCCATGATGGCTCTCCGGGTCGGACTGGTGAAATTCGCGGTTCCGTTTATCTTTGCCTACTACCCGGTGATTCTGATCGTGCCGGTGGTCTTTCCGGAGGGAAGCAGTTTCGCGATTGTTGATTTCCTGACGGTATTGTTCCGAATCTTGGTCTTCATCTATCTGATCTCGAGCGCGGTAATCGCCTTTGATCAACGCCGGCTCCCAATTTTGGAAACCGGGCTCCGGATTGGTCTCGCCATTTTGGTTATGGTAACGATTCCAGGTATTCATTGGACCGCGACGGCAATCGCCTTGGCCTATATCGTGTGGCATCAATTCGCCTATGGAAGACAGGCGGCGCCTGCAGCCAATTAGGTGCGTGGCATTTACTCCGTGTCCGATTGTTTCTGTGCAGATTTCTAGGCAAAGTCCAGATGAGGAGCGATAGCCACTGAACCTGCCCCTACCAACCTGCTTTAGGAAAATAGTTTCATGATCAATTTTAGTGAACCACCTCGAGTAGAAATAAACCCCAATGATAATGTGCCTTTGGTGGCCATGGTTTATTTTAAAGCTGATGTCAGGGTTTCAACCACACTCAAAATAGATGACGGTCGAAAAGAGCGTGTCGTCGAGTATGGTCCTGAAAAACCTCCCGAGGATGGACTGGCTATTATTGGCATGCGCGCGAACACGGATCATCGCATTACAGTAATAATTACGTCGGATGATGGCACAACAACAGACCCGGTAGAGCTTACGTATAAAACGCCTAGCCTTCCGGAAGATGCCGCAATCCTTCCCCGATTTACCTTAGAAACCTCTAAAACGGGTGAAATGGAAGAGGGTTATACGCTGCTTTCTATTCGCCGCCGTCCTGTCATGCGCGCGATCTTTATGACGCAAAAGCAATTCATGTTTCAAAACCGTTGGAGCCTTTTGGTTGCCTTGGATGAAGAAGCAGAAGTCGTTTGGTATTACATTGCCGACAGTCGGATTGCAGGAGTTCATCAGCTCTCAAACGGAAACCTCTTTTTCCATCATGTGAATTTTCGTTCAATCGAAATGGATATGTGTGGCAACATCATCAATCAATTCCACGCCACAAATCGTCCCTGGGGGCCTGTGGAGAATTCGATTGGCATTGAAGCCGATAGCCTTCACCACCAACCCCATGAAATGCCAAACGGTAATTATCTGGCGCTAACGGCGAATGCCAGGGAAATAAAAAATTACTATACCAGCGAAAAAGATCCGGATGCGCCACGGGCAACGCAAAAGGTTGTCGGTGACAATATCGTCGAGTTTACCCCAGAGGGTGAGATTGTTTGGAATTGGAATACCTTCGACCATCTTGATCAGATGCGCATCGGCTACCACCTGATGGACACCTATTGGCACACCCGCGGATTTCCAAACCATCTTGACTGGTCCCACGGCAATGGCGTGACTTATGACGAGCATGACGACAGTATTTTGGTTTCTCTTCGTCATCAGGACGCGATCATCAAGATCGACCGCAAATCGAAGGAAATTATTTGGATACTCGGCGATCACGCCGGCTGGGAAGGGGTATTAAAAGACAAGCTTTTGACACCCAAGAACGATCTCCGCTGGCATTATCACGGACATAACCCCAGGGTCACCGACAAAAATCAATTCATCATGTATGACAACGGTGTATGCCGCGCGATGCCTTTCCACGGACCATCGGCGCCACCGGCCGCATGTTTTTCGCGCGCGGTAGAGTATCTGGTTGACCCCGACAAAATGGAAGTCTCAGAAGTATGGGTATCAGGTGATGACGGTTCTGAAGATCGAGTTATATCTTGGGCTATGGGTGATGCTCACCGCCTGCCTGAAACCGACAATATGCTGGTAATTGATTCCTTTTGCACGCCGGAAGGACCAGAATTAGACCGGCACGGGAATGCAACGGTTTCCGACTTAACGTGGGATTCATGGAACAGGTCTGAATGGCATCCAAATGACTTAGCGACCTGGGGCCGCATTCGAGAAATGAAAAGAGGCGGCGAACGTGAGGTAGTTTTTCAAGTTCGTGTTGATGATAAATTCGATATTGTGGGTTGGGAGGTTTTCGGAGGCGCTCGAGTGAAATCTCTTTATCCGAATGATTAAAAGTGATTTTTGAACCTTAACAAGATTTGCTAAACCCGGGCGTTTAATTTTCTATCTATACCCGCAGCACTCTCAATAGCACTGTTAGAGTGTCCTTCCCCCCTATAACTGATCCGATTTTGTTATAAAAGAAAGTCTAGTTGGGAGGTAATAATGACCAGGAAGCGATTTTCAGAAGAAGATATATTGGGGATATTGCGTCAGATTGAGATGGCTAGAGAACCTTTTTCAAATTTTTTGCTCGCCGCCATTGGAGA
>PBQI01000204.1 GCA_002725625.1 Rhodospirillaceae bacterium
CGGCTGGGACTTCCTCGGCTGGGGCTTCCTCGGCTAGGGCTTCCTCGGCTAGGGCTTCAGCTGCCGCTGAGGAAGCCTCTTCAACCGCTTTGGCCGCTTCCTCTTTCTCTCTCAATTTCTCGAGGGTCTTTTCGCGGGGCAAATGCTGTTTGGTTTGCTCGTGACGTTCGGGCATTGCCATCATATTAGCCTGAGCAAGAAAACGCTGGACCCGGTCAGTCGGTTTGGCGCCATTTGAAAGCCAATGCTTGATGCGCTCTTCTTTCAGAATAATCCGTTCCGGATGATCCTTGGGCACCATCGGGTTATAGGTTCCGAGACGCTCAATATATTTGCCGTCGCGGGGAGAACGTGAGTCAGCGACAACAATGCGGTAGAACGGCCGTTTTTTGGCGCCGCCGCGGGATAGTCTAATTCGTGTGGACATGTAAGTTGCTTCCTTCTAATCGTGTAATCTGTTGGTGTTCTGTTTCGCTGTTTGTTCAAAAAAATTTCTATTTTTTCATACTCAGAATTTCATTCCAGGCGGCGGCATCATGCCGGGCGGTAGACCGCCACCAGCACCACCGAGACCGCCGGGCAACATGCCTTTTTTGCCTAGTTTGCCCATTTTTTTCATCATTAAACTCATTTGCTGGAACTGCTTAAGCAAGCGGTTGACATCTTGCACGGAAGTCCCGGAACCAGCCGCAATGCGCTTGCGCCGTTTGGCGTTCAACAATTTCGGATGGAGCCGCTCTTTAGGCGTCATCGACAGGATAATAGCTTCTTGGCGGGAGATCATTTTGTCGTCCAGATCGGCTTTTGCGATTTGCTTTTTCATTTTACCGACGCCCGGCAGCATACCCATCAAGCCACCCAGATCACCCATCTTTTTCACCTGGGCCAGCTGATCCTGCAGATCTTCCAGCGTAAACTGGCCTTTAAGCGCCCGCTTAGTGATTTTTTCGGCTTTCTCCTGGTCAACGACTTCGGCAGCCTTTTCAACCAAGCCAACCACGTCACCCATACCGAGAATTCTTCCGGCGATGCGCTCAGCCTGAAAGGTTTCCAGAGCATCCAGCTTTTCACCGACGCCCATCAGTTTTATGGGACAACCCGTCACGCTCCGCATGGAGAGCGCCGCGCCGCCTCTGGCATCACCATCGACCCGGGTCAAAACGATACCGGTGATACCCACTTTTTCATTAAATTCCTTGGCTACATTGACGACATCCTGACCGCTCATGGCGTCGGCCACCAGCAAGGTCTCGGCCGGGTTTACAGCCCCTCGAACTTCCATCACTTCGGTCATCAACGCTTGATCGATAGCGAGGCGGCCAGCGGTATCCAGAATTACCACATCGTGGCCGCTTTTGCGGCCGGTGTCCATAGCCCGCTTGGCAATGGCAACCGGTTGTTCTCCGATTACCAGCTGAAGACAATCTACGTCTGCCTGCTTAGCCAGTTGGGCCAGCTGTTCCTGGGCAGCGGGGCGCGCCACATCAAGCCCGGCAACCAATACTTTTTTGCGCTCAGCGTTTTTAAGGCGCAAGGCCAGTTTACCCGTCGTCGTCGTTTTACCGGACCCCTGCAAGCCTACCATTAAAATTGGCACCGGCGCCGCAGCCGCCAGATTTACCGGGGCATCTTCGGGGCCCAGCATTTCGATCAGATGGTCGTTGACGATCTTGACTACCATCTGGCCCGGCGTCACGCTTTTGATGACATCCTGGCCAACAGCTTTTTCACGAACTTTTTCTACGAATTCCTTTACCACCGGCAAAGCAACATCCGCCTCCAGCAAGGCGACGCGAATTTCACGCACCGCCTCGTCGACGTCAGCTTCATTTAACGCGCCACGCTTTTTCAGACGATCAAAGATATCGCCAAATTTATCTGTCAGTCCGTCGAACAAATTTCCAGCTTTCGCACTTAATTCAATGGTCCATTTGATCAACAATTCACAAAGCAAAAACGCCAGCGCGCGAAACTCGCGGACTGGCGGCGCCCCTCTAAATTCCATTGGCTAAATCTTGATTATATTGGGCACCAACAGGGACGTAGCAACTCAACTTGTCGACCAAGGTTCGAAACATATAAAGTTGCCACCCCTAAGTCAAGAAAACTTAGATTTTCAGTTCATTTTGGAATTAGAATTTAAATTGAAATTCGATCTGGCGGTGGCCGCGGTGAGCCTGTTAAAGTGCCTATGCCGCTACTTCCAAGATGGGTGTTTCCAAGATCGAGAACAACCAAAAAACTTATGTTGAAATCGCGCAACTGGCCGAAAATGTAGGCCTGCGGTGTTGCGGCGGATTCCATATTAGCGAAACCCTGGAAGCACAGACCGATTTACCAACCGGGATCAAGACAGTAATTCTGATAGGTAATACTGGCAGCGCCTTCTGGCGACAATTTAAAAAAGCTCGACCGGCTGGACCACATCCCATCAACAGATGGACACGGGACAATCTGCTTGAGATCGCCGATCAGCTTTCGGCAAGGACGATTTTCCCCTTTGATGGCCCCCCCTTCCCGCCCTTTCAAAAATGGGCGATGTGGACAGAGGATGTGTTTCCATCCCCCATTGGTCCACTGGTTCACGGTGAGTTTGGATTGTGGCATGCCTATCGGGGCGCCTTACTGTTCGAATCGAGAACCGAACTGCCGCCGAGAACTGACAATCCCGCATCGCCGTGTGATAGCTGCCCGGACAAACCCTGTATGAAATCTTGCCCAGTCGATGTTTTTTCCGACGATCCGTTTAATTTTAAAGCCTGTGTTGGATACGTGAATAGCACTGCGGGGAAAGATTGCCGATCTAATGGCTGTCAGGCACGGCGCGCTTGCCCGGTGGGTAGCGATCATTGCTACGAACCTGACCAGGCGGCATATCATATGCAGTTCTTCCTGGAGAACGTCGAACGGTTTATTACCGATTAGCCCACCAGCGAAAGCCTTCCGAATCATTCTTAATGGACATATCAGGTGATCAGGCTTATATCGCCCATTATGACTGTATTGAATTTCATAAAAATGCACGGACTCGGCAATGATTTTGTCGTATTCGATGCCCGCCAGGATCGGTTGGAATTGACCGAAGCGCAAGCCCGTTCGATCTGCGACCGGCGCACCGGCATCGGCTGCGATCAATTGATCGTCATGGAACCGGCCCATAGCGAAGGCGCCGATCTGTTCATGCGCATCCGCAATGCCGACGGCGGCGAGGTCGAAGCCTGCGGTAACGCCACCCGCTGTGTCGCCCGCCTGTCCATGGATGAAACCGGCAACGGCCACGCCGTGATCGAAACACCCGCCGGTTTGCTGGAAGCCCAGGGAACCGCTGACGGCCTAATCAAAGTCAATATGGGCCCGGCGCAACTCAACTGGCAGGACATTCCGCTGGCCCGGGATACGGATACATTGTCCCTCGATATGAGCGAAGGTCCACTGTCCAATCCTGTTGCCGTCGGTGTGGGTAATCCTCATGCCGTCTTTTTTGTTGAAAATGCTGCTGCTGTCGACCTGGAGCGGGTTGGCCCGAAACTGGAGCACCATCCCTTGTATCCCAATCGGACCAATGTGGAAGTTACCGAAATCAGGGGCGACGGTGATTTGCGCGTGCGGGTTTGGGAACGGGGTGCCGGTATTACCCAGGCCTGTGGCACCGGCGCCTGCGCCGCCCTGGTTGCCGCCGCCCGGCGGGGCCTTTGCGGCAGATTAGCCAATGTCGAACTCGACGGTGGTGTGCTGGCGATCGAATGGTTGGAATATAACCGTATACTGATGACCGGCCCGGCGGCGTTTAGTTACACCGGGACTTGGGAATTGACATGAAGACCGAACCCCATGTCATCACCCTGGGCTGCCGTCTTAACACCTATGAATCAGAACTCATGCACGATTTAGCCAAACAGGCGGGATTGACTGACACGATTATCGTCAACACTTGCACGGTAACAAGCGAAGCCGACCGCCAGGCCCGCCAGACGATCCGCAAACTGCGCCGCCAGAATCCGGCAGCGAACATTATCGTTTCCGGCTGCGCTGCCCAGATCGATCCAGAAAAATTCGCCGCCATGCCGGAAGTTGACCGGGTTTTGGGTAATCAGGAAAAACTGGATATCCGAAGTTATCAAAATAGTGATGACGGTGAGAAAATATTGGTGGCGGACATCATGCAGGCCAAGGAGGTAGCCGGTCATCTGCTCAGCGGTTTTGAAACCAGATCCCGCGCCTTCGTACAAATCCAGCAGGGCTGCGACCACCGCTGCACCTTCTGCATAATTCCGTTCGGACGGGGCGTAAACCGGTCTGTTCCTGTCGGTGTTATCGCCCAGCAGATGAACAAGCTTACCGATGCCGGGTACAAAGAAGCGGTCCTTACCGGTGTGGATATCAGCTCCTACGGCGGGGATTTACCCGGCCAACCGACCCTCGGCCAGATGGCACGACGGCTGCTGGACCAAGCTCCGGCATTGCAACGCTTGCGGCTCAGTTCCCTCGATCCGGCCGCCATTGATGACGATCTCATAGCTCTCTTGGCAGAGGAACCAAGATTGATGCCGCATATTCATCTCAGCGTGCAGACCGGCAGCGACTTGATACTCAAGCGAATGAAGAGGCGCCATACCGCACCCGATGTCGTCGCCCTTTGCCGGCAGTTGCGGGAGGTCAGGCCGGAAACCGCTTTCGGCGCTGATTTGATCGCCGGATTTCCGACAGAAAGCGACGCCATGCACCAGGAAACATTGGCATTGATCGACGAAGCGAAATTAACCTACCTACATGTCTTCCCCTATTCACCCCGGCCGGGAACTCCGGCCGCCGACATGCCGCAGGTCAATGATGCTGTCCGTAAATCCCGCGCCGCCGAAATCAGGGCCAAGGGCGATAACCGTCAGGAAGGTTATTTCAATGGCCTTATCGGCGCTACGGCATCCCTGCTGGTTGAACGGGGCGGCAAGGGGTATACGGAAACATATGCGCCTGCTTCGTTGGAAAACGGAAAACAGAACTCAGTCGCGGAATACAAACAAGGTGACATCGTGCCGGTAACCATTACCGGCCTCAACCAGGGAAGCCTGACGGCAGAAATCAATATATGAGTGAACAACAAAATGGCTGGCTCCACCGCCTCAAAGCGGGGCTCAGCCGAACCTCCACGTCGATCACCCAAGGTATCAACGAACTTTTCACCAAACGCAAGCTGGATGATGCGGCGCTTGAGGAGTTAGAGGAAATTCTAATCGCCGCCGATATCGGTGTCACGACCGCAACCAAGCTGACCCAGTCCATCACCACCAATCGTTTCGGCAAGGAAGTCTCTTCCGAGGAAATCAGGGGCGCGCTGGCCGATGAAATCACCAAAATCCTGCTACCGGTGGCGCTGCCGCTGCTTCCAGATCCGTCACGCCAACCGCATGTTATCCTAGTATGCGGCGTTAACGGCAGCGGCAAGACGACCACTATTGGTAAACTTGCTAATAATTTCAAAAATCAGGGCCTGAATGTATTTCTCGCCGCCGGCGACACCTTTCGGGCAGCAGCCGTGGAACAGCTCAAGATTTGGGGGGAGCGCACCCAATGCCCGGTGGTCGCCACTGAAACCGGTCGTGATGCCGCCGGATTGGCCTTTGATGCGCTCGATCAGGCCCGCCTGGGCGGCGCCGACTTGTTGCTTATCGACACGGCGGGAAGGTTGCAGAACAAGCGGGAGTTAATGGACGAACTGGAAAAAATCGTCCGCGTTCTCCGCAAGCTTGACGAAACGGCGCCTCATTCGTGCCTTTTGGTTCTGGACGCAACCGGTGGCCAGAACGCCCATTCTCAGGTCGAGATTTTTTCCAACATGGTGGATGTCTCGGGTCTGGTGCTGACGAAACTGGACGGATCCTCCAAAGGCGGGATTCTGGTTGCCCTGGCGGAAAAATTCGCCAAACCAGTTCACGCCATCGGTGTCGGTGAACAGGCGGAAGATTTAAAACCATTCGATGCCAAGGATTTTGCCCGATCGCTGATGGGATTGGAAGAGTCCTGAGCAACCAAATACCGTGTACCTGCTGACGCTAGTTCTTCAAATCCGGCGCCTTTTGTGGTATACTATCGCTCAATAGAGATATGGTCGGCTCCAACCCCATATAAAAATAACGCTTACGTTCCGACGATGAAATATTGGGATGATTTTAAGCTCAAATGAGTCGTATCGGAGGACCCATAATATGGAACCTTTGAACCATGGCCTGATATGTCAGACGGAAATTCCGGTGTCTGAATTGACCGGTTGATTGGAGGACAATTGCCATGATGACTGGGCGGTTGAAATTGACCAACCAGACCGGGACACGCCGGAAATGGGCCCCGCCGAAATCAGTTTAATTATACTATTTAAAAAAGTGCCGATAAGCACACGTTCCTGGCGGATTTTGCCTGACCAGCAGAGCGGGTCACAACTAGACACGTATGTTCAAGTAAAAGCCGCGCGGCACATCGTGGCGGAGAGGTTTACCCGAATCCAATAGACGGTTGAGCCGGTCCACCACGCGGCAGAATTCGGAACCTTCCATAGGCTTCGTTACCCGCGCCTGATTTTCCACTTCACGGGACGCACTATAGCCGGATATCGCCTGCTGGCGTTCAGGACGTGCAACCTTACCGGCAACGTTCCCCTGCAATTTATTGGGAGCGTTCCCTGGTAGATTGGTCGATCCCACCAAATTTATATTATCGTTCATTGCGCTGAGTATGGGATAAAGAAGTTAATGTTTCCTGAGGATGACCCAGGAAAATTACGGCCGAGGCTATGAAAAATAACCAAGCATAGGCTATCATGGAAAATATTTTAGTGAAAGTCATTTGCCCCTGCCCGATGAAAAGATATAACATGCCGCCGAACGCAAATTTAACGATCATAAACATTGAATAATCAATAATTTGGCGGCCAGTTATGAGGGTTAATCTATGGCGACGGGTGATCGACGGTTTCAAAATATTCCGGGTCCGAGGGAATTAGCGGATGCCGGGCTTGACGACCCTGCCGGTATTTCTGGTGCTGATCGGGCTTTCAGCCGAGCTCTCGGCATGCCACCGATCGACCATAGCCTGGAAAACCCAGCCGAACGCAGTTTTTTGGGTGGTGTTCGTCTCCGCAATCGCTTGTCGCTATTCCTGTTACTATGTCTGGCAACTATTTTTGGCATCGGCGCCCTATTCTTCCTGTCAGACCAAAAGCTCAATGCTACCCTGGATCAAATGCGTGATGCCGGGGCCGTGGCGAACCTGATCGCCAAAATCGAAGCCTCTACCCTTGCCCTCCACAGCGACAGCCGAAACTTTCTCCTGAGCAAAGACGCCGACTATGCCGACAATTACAAGAAACGCATGAAAGTACTGGCGAGTCACCTCAAAAACCTTCATGACCTGCCGATGGCCAGGGATGAGCAAAAACTGGTGACAACCTTAAATGACGGTGTCACCCAGCATGCCGATCAGTTTTTGAATATCGTAAAAATTCAAACCCTGCTAGGGGGCGATAACAGCAGCGGATTGATCAGCAACGCGGCACTGACGGCAGCCGATCTGCAGAAAATGTTTGCCACCTCTAACAATAGTAATCTGACCGGCCAACTCGCCAAATTGCGGGCCATCGAAACGCGGTTGCAGCAGGCGCCCGACGGTATTGAAAGCAAGAATTTTAAATTCGGCATCGATGAGCTCAACAAGATCATCGCCCAAACAGATTTGCCGGCCGACCGGAAAAAATATTTGGCCGGCGCCACCAAATCCTATCATGCTGATGTGGAACAATTCACCCGGACTCAGGCGGCCTTGATCAAGGAAATTACCCGCCTGGACGAAATCAACACCTACCTGTCCCCTTATCTGGAGGCTCTTATCAAGTTTGCCGGTAATGTCTCGAGTTCAGCCAGTCAGGCAGCGACAAGTATTCAGATCGAAATCCGTCGGTTGATGATCGGCGGCGGTGGCGGACTTTTGTTGGTTCTCTCATTGGTCGGCTATTTGCTGATGCGAAGCGTCACCGCACCGGTAGAAAAAATCGCCGCTGCAGCGGGTCTGTTGGCTCATGGTGACAGTGCCGTCGCCATACCCGTTCTTGGCAACTATGACGAAACGGGGGAAATGGCCAACACCTTGACCTATTTCAGGGAAAACATGGCCCAAGC
>PBQI01000205.1 GCA_002725625.1 Rhodospirillaceae bacterium
TCATCGGTTTGCACTCTCTGAATGGTTGAACTCGCTTATTAAGTGAGTAAGGTATATCGGACCGGGAAACAAGGAATGGAATCGAATTGCCCAGAAATGGCCTTATTTCAGAGTATCATGACAGCGCTGAGCTCCTTTGATTTGCCGGCTGTTTTCCGGCGATAAGCAGGCGATATCAGTGTGCCGATCCCCCCCCAAAAAAAGCAGCAAAGGGTTGCAATTGTGGTGCTGCACTGTAAGAAACCGGAGAATAATTAAACAGTGAAACAGTCTTGGCTCTAATGTTGAATGAGCCGAGGACACCGGAAAAGACAGCGAGACGATGACCAATCAGCATATCAGGCCAAATTTACAAAATATTCCGTTCTGGAATCCGACTCAGATTCTTGAACATGAACGGAAGATGCACATCCACCGGATGGATCTCAACGAATGCCCCTATCCACCTGCACCCGGCGTCATCGAGGCCATGAACAAAGTCGGCCACACGCTGAACCGGTATCCCGATGGCACCTGCCCCGAATTGACGCCGATTATTTCTGAGCGTACGGGCGTGCCCGAGGAACATATTTGCTGGGGCGGAGGCAGCACTCAGTTGTTGAACAGCATTGCCGAGATCGCCGTCTCCCCAGGACAGAATATTGTGGCGCCACACCTGGTCTGGAAGCGGTTCCAGGGGGTCTACAAAATCGTCGATGCCGACGTTACCGTTGCCCCCAATAAGCCGGACGGCGGCATTGATCCCCAGGCTTTGACCGATGCCATCGGCAACAACACGCGGCTGGTGATTTGCGTGACGCCAAACAATCCCACCGGCATGATGATGAGCGAAGAAGAAGTCCAATACGTCTCTGATAACACTCCGGAAAATGTCTTTCTGTTTATGGATGAAGCTTATTTTGAATTCGCCATGCACGACGGCGGTCCGGACGTTTTAAGAATCCTCAATGAACGCAAGGGGCCTTGGGTGGTCAGCCGGACTTTTTCCAAGGCATACGGACTGGCCGGCTTGCGCCTGGGTTATGCGCTTTGCAGTTCACCAGAAACCGTCGACGCCATCAGGCTGGTCAGCAGTACGTTCAACCTCAATGGATTTGCGGAAACGGCAGCCATCGCCGCCTTGAACGAACCCGAATACACTCAGTTCATTCTAGACAGCAACGCCACCGAGCGGCAGAGGATCATTGAAGGATTCCGGACGCTCGGTTTCAACCCCATGGAATCCGTGACAAATTTTGTTTCTGCTGATATCGGCAGGCCGGGTACCGCAGTGGTTAAAAAAATGCGCGAACGCGGCATCAGGATATCAACCTTGGGCGAAAGCGAATTTGACAACTATATTCGGGTTTCCATGGGTGTCCCGGAGGATACCGAAGCTTTCTTGACCGCCTTGGATGAAATCCTCGGCGCAACCTGAAATATCAGATGCCAATGCTGTAATAAATTTCAGATTATTAATTTAAGACCGGCCACTTTGACCGCACCTAATTACCTATTTAGAGATGTTGGTAAAAATGGGCTCGAGGTCCAACCCGCACCCGGCAGTTTACGTAGAAGGCGAATCATTCAGCGACTATATGGGGAATTGAATGCCCGCCGTTCATATTCTAGATTGGGAAGTTCGAATTTTAAGGCAAAGATATAATGGCTAACATATTGCCTCAGCAAAGACTTCTTTTGGATTTTTTGATTATGTCCGGTGATATCACGATATCGGACGATGAAGACTATGTCATTCTCAAAAGGTCCTTGAAGGGATGTATTGAAAAGTGCTGGATTACTCTAAACCGTTTTGGTGCCAGTTTTGACAAGGCAGCGATCACCGAGAAAGGCCGGCAAGCGATGAGTTACCGTGCGTCCAGGTAATGAATGCTAAAAAAATCATCCGCATCGGTCCAGGCCTTCCGCGGCTTGAACCCACATTTTTCAGCTAATTCTGAGAACTCCGCTAGACTGTACTTGTAAGAATTCTCGGTGTGAATGGTCTCACCCGATTTGAACGAAAACGTCCGCCCGTCAATATCAACTGTTTGATCGATATTGCTCTCTAAATGCATTTCGATCCGACTTTTTTCCGCATTGAAATAGGCCCGGTGTTCGAAGGAAGAAAGATCAATTGAAGCGCCCAACTCATTGTTTATTCGCCTCAGCAGGTTCAAGTTAAAATCAGCCGTGTGCCCTGCCGCGTCGTTATAGGCCCGGTTAAGAACGCCTATGTCTTTTTTTAAATCGACGCCAATCAAAAGGCTGCCGCCTTCGCCGATGAGACGCCTGACACTGATTAAAAATTGCGCCGCTTCTGCGGGCATTTGATTACCGATGGTCGAACCCGGAAAATAAGCGAGACGCCGGCTTCCCGATTGGTCAGCTTCGGGCGGCCAGTCAAATGACGCGGAAAAATCAGCGCAAATGGCGCCAACCCTCAGATCGGGATAATCTGCCACGATTTCTTCTACAGTGTTGATCAAATGTTGTTTGGATATATCGATGGCGAGATATTCAGCCGGATCGATCAGGGCTTCCAGTAAGGCATGAATTTTTAAACTTGAGCCACAGCCATATTCGACGACCACGTTTTGCGGTCCAGCCAAGGCGCGGATCTCCGCCCCGATGTCTTTCATCAGGCCGATTTCAGTCCGCGTTACGTAGTACTCGGGTGTGGCGCAGATTCTATCGAAAACCTGCGATCCGTAAGCGTCATAAAAGAACTTCGGCGGCAATGATTTTCGGCTGCTGGAAAACCCTTTGACAACCGCCGAAAGGAAATCTTCAAGTTCCGGCTGAAGATCAACAAAATAGGCAATTTTTTCCACGTAATACCTTGTGACTTAGTTAGTACATTAGGTTTATTTTATCAGCTTCTTTTTCTTGCGAAATAGATGCCTGCCAGGATTATAACGTCGCCTGCCAATTGGGAAAGGTCCAGACTTTCGGCGAAGAGATACCAGGCGATTAGAGCGGCCAAAGCCGGCTTTTATCAAGATCCCCACCGAGCCAAAGGCCGCCGGTAAATGGGCCTAGGCGTAGGTGATCATACTTTGACCACCAGCATGGGATATCAGTTCCAGCGCGGCCAAAAAAAGCCAGTCGAACGCCGAGCCGGCAATAAAAATCCCCTGACAGGGCGGCAATTGGCGCCAGGACGGGGCAACTGACGAGACCGCTCCAGGTCATGACGGTAGCGGTGGAGAATTCCGCCGGTAGCCGTCGGACGGCCACGATATAGGCGGCATAATATACCGCTGTTCCGACCCTAAGACATCGCCCTGCAAGTGGCGGGCGCTGACGTTAAAACTGCCGCCGAGCGATATCACCACACCCGCCAGCGAGCAAAAACATACCGACCAGAAAGGTGCGAGATAATCGTTCACCGAACAGCAAGAAACCGCCCGGGGTGACAAAAACCGGGGCAAAATTTGACAACAATGTGAAATTGACTACGGACGTCAGCGTGATCAACCAGTGCCACAATGCCAGATCGCCGGCAATTGCCAGCTGCCAGTAGTCGCCAATAGAACTTGGTTGCTTATAAACGGTGTCGTGCCGCTTATCCTGCTACATCCATAACCACAGCACCGGCAGGGCGAAAACCAGTCGGTAGAAGCCCGTGGCGCTCGGTCCGATTTCGCTTAAACGGACAAATACGGGCGCCAGGGCAGTACTCGCGGCCGCCAGCAGCAAGACAATAGCGGCGCACCGGGAGTAAATTTTATGATCAGGTTCCAAGGACATGTAACCCGGTTATAGGGCTTACAGATAATTCCAGCTACTGGGAATTGGTCTAATTTAAACGTCTTTATCCAGCCCCCAAATTCTCTATATTCCCGGAATGACCGACGAAGATATTATTAAGAGTAGTTCCCAGGCTGGTTCGCCTCTCATTGGCCCGGAAGATCCAGCACCGTTTGTGCTCCACAACCCGGACGCTATTGTGCCGGTGCTTTTGATTTGCGATCACGCCAGCAAGGCCGTGCCGCGTTCAATGGACAATCTCGGCATCGCTGAGGAAACACTGAATTTGCATGTGGGCTGGGATATCGGCGCCGCCGATGTAACGCGCCGGCTGGCCAATGAAATGAGTGCCATGGCTGTATTGGCGGGCTATTCGCGCCTGCTGATCGACAATAATCGTCAACCCGGTGATCCCAGCAGCATTCCGGCGGCCAGCGACAACATCATTATTCCAGGCAACCGGAATTTAACCGAGGAACAGCAAATTGACAGGACCGATCAGTTTTTCTGGCCCTATCACCATGCCATCGCCGACGCCATTGCCCACCTATGGCGAAACGGCCTGCCGCCGG
Source organism: Rhodospirillaceae bacterium (assembly GCA_002725625.1). Lineage (GTDB taxonomy): Bacteria > Pseudomonadota > Alphaproteobacteria > Rhodospirillales > UBA2165. Next base: position 4,305 of record PBQI01000205.1, read on the forward strand.
CCTTATTTTCCGTTCACACCTTTACGCCTTCCATGAACGGTAAAAACCGCACCTGGCATATCGGTGTGCTGTGGAATCGTGATCCTCGCATGGCGTTGCCGCTTATTCACAAACTACGCTCTCACGGCGAAGGCTTCCGCGTCGGCGACAATCAGCCCTATTCCGGCAAGGATATCGCCTATTCCCTGGACATGCATGCCGGCCGCGCCGGCCTGCCCCATTGCGCCGTTGAAATTCGTCAGGATTTAGTGTCCACTCCGAGTGGTGCTGAATACTGGGCTGAAATACTGGCCGAAGTCCTGCACGACATACTGAGCATCGACGCGTTACACACCGTGGAGCATTACTAGGGGAGCCCGACAAGAGATGCCCTTTTCCGAACCGACATTCACCATTGGTGTAGAAGAGGAATATCTTATTGTCGATCCGGTGACCCGCGATCTGGCCGAACCGCCTAATGAAGCGCTTATCACCTGCGGCCAACGGCTGAAAAATCTTGTAAAACCGGAATTCATGAAATCTCAGATCGAAGTGGCAACCAGCGTTTGCCACTCGATCAAGGAAATCAGAGCGGAATTGGCCGAACTGCGTTCGGTGATTGCCGAGGTTATGGGCACTTATGATCTTGCCCCGATCGCAGCCTCGACCCATCCCTTCGCCACCTGGGAAACCCAAATTCATACGGACAAGGAACGCTACAATTTCCTGGCGGAAAATATGCAGGCCGTGGCCCGGCGGCTGCTGATCAGCGGCATGCACGTCCATGTGGGCGTCGAGGACAATGAAATGCGCATCGAGATGATGAATCAGGTGGCTTATTTCCTGCCTCATCTCCTGGCGTTGTCCACATCATCGCCTTTCTGGCGCGGTGAAATTACCGGGTTAAAATCGTACCGGCTGTGCGTATTCGACGAATTGCCCCGCTCCGGACTGCCGGAGAGATTTGAATCCTACGGTGAATACAGCCGACATGTGGCGGTGCTCATCCAAGCTGGGTTGATCGAAGATGCAACCATGTTGTGGTGGGATGTCAGGCCTAGTGCCACTTTTCCGACCTTGGAAATGCGCATCACCGATGTCTGCACACGGATCGAAGATGCTATCTGTCTGACGGCGATTTATTTGTGTGTTGTCCGTATGCTCTATCGTCTCAGGCGCAGCAACCGCCGCTGGCGCACCTACACCAATATGCTGATTAACGAAAACCGTTGGCGGGCCCAGCGCTACGGCATCGATGAGGGGATGGTCGATTTCGGCAAAGGCGCTTCTGTACCTTTTGAAGAACTGCTTGAAGAACTCATCGATATCATCAAGGAAGACGCCGAGGCCCTGGACTGTGTAAATGAAGTTCATCATGCGCGAAATATTTTGACTTCGGGCACCAGCGCCCACCGGCAATTGGCCACTTTTGAAAAAACCAAAACCGCCACCGACGACGAACTGAAAGCGTTTCACGCGGTGGTCGATGAATTGATTGCCGAAACCGTAAACGGAATTTAAGATCGCCGCCAAAGAGGCCCCGAATATGAGCCTCATTTTTTACCATCATAGATAATTAGAAGGAAGTAACATGGTTGAAGTCGGCGGAATTTCGAGTGACCGTTTAAAATCATTCATCGAACGGATCGAACGTCTGGAAGAGGAAAAGGCCGCCATCGCAGCCGATGTTAAGGAAGTTTATTCCGAAGCCAAAAGCACCGGTTTCGACGCCAAGATCATCCGCCAGGTTGTCAGCCTGAGAAAAATGGAAGGCGCCGAGCGGCGGGAGCAGGAAGAACTCCTGGGACTCTACAAACGCGCTCTCGATATGGAGTAGCCGCTTTAACCATTTTTCTAACCTTTGCAATTGAACTCATGGCAGAATGCGAAGTGCCAGCTTCGTTATAGCTGCTGTCGTGGAAAGCCGCATCATAAATACATCCGTTTCCTCTTTGCACAAGGTACAGATCTCATCTTGGAAATACCATTCGCCGTCGATCCCGTATTGGTTATCACGCAGTTTGGCATGATATCGAACCCATCCATCATTGGTATTATCCGGTCACTTTGACACCCAGCCGGTCTCTCGGAACTTCAACATCCGCTTTTCCAATTTTCCCTTAATGCTGAGTGTCGATCCGATCTTGGTCTACGCCATTATGCTATTGAACGCCCGAAGCTTCGGATTGAAATTGGAAAAGGAGATGGAAAAATATTAGGATCTACGGCCAACCACGTACTGAACGACGAGTTCTTTTCCACTTTTCTGGACACTTTCGAATAAAGAAAAATGGTCTCTAGCAGCATTTCGGTAAGCGACTAAACGAGCTTCTTTTTTGGCGTGTTTCGCAGCTAACTTTGCTGCAGTGGCAGCCCAGCAATCTGCTGTCGGCCAACCTAGCCATGTGACATTTGCACTATATTTTCTCCACCCTCAAAATTTCTCCACCCAGGGCCGAAGTTCGATCTCCCACGCCCAGGCACTGCGGTGCTGATGGTGGAGATGATGATAAGTTTCAGAAATCTTGTCGGGGATAAGCCAAATATCTTCCGCTGCTTCATTTTCCGCCCGGACCGGTCCTCTCCCGGTTTCAGGATTGAGAATACCCCCGTCGATGACAACATGCGCAACGTGGATATTCTGTGGCTGCAGTTCCCTGGCCATGCTTTGGGCCAATCCTCGGAGGCCGAATTTACCCATAGCGAAGGTCGCTGAATTGGCGAACCCTTTCACGCCGGCTGAGGCACCGGTAAACAAGATCGTGCCGCCCCCCGCCGGAATCATAAGCCGGGCCGCCTGTTGCCCAACCAGAAAACCTCCATAAACGGTTGTCATTAGGGCTGTTTTAACCTCGGCGGGATCAATATCCGTAATCGCTCCCCGCACCCGGCGGCTGGCATTATAGACCACCAGTTCAGGCGCACCTAATTGGTCCGCGACATCGGCAAAAAGTTTGGCTACCTGGCCTGGGTCGGAGGCGTCACAGGCGTACGCACGGCCATCAACTAAGGCCGTCAAATCGTCCAATTTTGGAATGTCACGGGCCGCCAAGGCAATTTTCATCCCGTCGGCCGAAAACCGCCGGGCTAAAGATGCACTAAGCCCGGATCCTGCGCCAACGATTAAAGCGACTTTGCTGCTCCCCATCTCCCTACCCTTTTCTTTTGTTCCTTAACGACAAATCTGCTTTTTTGAAACCAAACTTATTTCATATAAATCAATAATATATAAGGCGCCATCCCAAAGAACTGCGGCGTTTGTTAAATTGAGGTGCAATCGGCCATGGAAAATGTTAGAATCATTCTCATATTAGTATTGCACCTGTTTACGGGACAGTAACTTTAATCCGATAGAATATCGGGAAATGATAGTGTTAGATGGCATGGCTTGGATGAATTGGATCCTTAGCCGGGCCATAGTTGAGGACTAGAATGGTCGCAAGTATCAATGACATCATTAACATTCGGCTAAATTCCAACAATTTTGCTGGCATGGGTTCGCTCGTGACGATTTCCGAGCGGCTTGTTGAACGTGTGCAGAAGGAACGTCCTGAACAAGCGGTTGATTTCTCCGACCGCCGGTACTACCGGGCGCGCCGGGAAGTGGTAAAGCTTTCCGCATTCAAAGAAAAAGTCGCCAATACCATCGCCGTGACCGTCAAGGCCAAAAGCGCCGCCGAGTTCGTAGAAAAATATCTTGACGATATAAAAACTGACTTGGAATTACTGCTCGGTTCCACCGATGGTGATGCCCGGGCGTCGACGGCAACGGAGTTCGACAAATATTTGGGCAAGATCAATTCAAAAGTTGACGGTGCCAATCGGGTGATCGATTACAAAAACGTCAATTTGATCGGTAATACTTCGGGACCCGATTGGGAAACCGATACTGTCACCGCCAAAATTAAAGAAGGCGGCGCCTATACATCAATCGAAGGCAGCTATCTGGGAACGCGCTTTCAAGTTCACGATGCCGATGGTAATTATTGGCAATTGCATGAAGGTGACAACGTCTATCGCCAATACAGTTCAAACGGAACAGGTGAATCGACCGGATTGGAATATTCCACCGATAACATGACGGCCTCAAGTTTTGATTCTTCCGATGACAGCGTTACGTTGAGCAACGGCACCGATACCATATCCGGAACGATCCAACGGGGTGGATTGGGACTTCTGAACGCCGAATACTATAACAATTTTGCCGATGATACGTCCGTACAGGAAGCCATCGGCGATATTGAAGCGGCAATTAAATATTTTGACAGCACGGCCAGTCTGATTACCGCCAAAACGACACTGCTTGAAAGCAATTACAGTCTAATCAATAAAAAGATTGCCAATGCGGAGGAAGATTCGGCCGATATCGTCAACGAACAAATTACGGAAAACGCCGCCAAAACGCGCGCTGCGAACCTGAAGGTGACGCTTGCCATCAATAATATCAACATGGTCTCCAATGCCAACCGCGGCTTGATCGAGAATATGATGATTTTGGCATCGCCCCTACCCAGAGCACCTGGGGTATTCGGTATAATGGGACTTTAGTCTAAGTTTCTTCGCCCTTGAGCCGTTTTATCAACTCTTTCATGTGAATTCAGGCGCTGATCATCTTGATTCGCCCGCGCGACCCCGACCGGAGCCATTCCAGCGGTCAACAGGGTGATGATCAAAACCCAGCGCATTCCTAAAAAGTAAGGCCAATTCTATAAGGAACCCACACTTGCTCAAGCAATCGTTACTGGAAAAAACAGAGAAGCAGCCGGTCAATACGGTCGGGGACCACCGGTCGCCCAATCGAGCAGTTCGACAGTATGAACGACCGGGAGCGCGGCTTTCGTAGCAAGTTGGGTGAGACAACCGATATTTCCGGTGGCGATTACCTGGGCGCCAAGTTTAGAAATTTCCGCCAGCCGCTGATCCTTTAGCCAGATGGCGATATCCGGCTGCAGCAGGTTGTAACTGCCGGCGGACCCGCAGCAGTAATGCTTCCCGGGAATTTCCTGCACTTCATAACCGGCTTCCACCAGAAGATTTCGAGGTTGCTCGAAAATCCCCTGCCCATGGAGAAGCGAGCAGGCATCGTGATAAATAACCGCCGACAACTTCGCTGATACGTTGTCTTCCAGTTCCAAATCGGCAATCACTTCGCTGACATCTTTCGTAAGCGCCGAAACTTTTTCAGCTTTTTTCCGCCAGATTATATCGCGTCGCAACATGAAGCCGTAATCCTTGACTTCCGTTCCGCAGCCAGAGGCGTTGATAACTATCGCATCCAATCCATCGCCTTCGGTTTCGTCTATCCAGGCAGCGATATTCCTGCGGGCAAAGTCCAGCGCGTCATCGTTCTTGCCCAAATGGTGCACCAGCGCCCCGCAGCACCCGCTACCTGCCGGCACGACGACTTCCGCTCCGAGACGGGTAAGCAGTCTGATCGTTGCCTCATTGATGGACGGGCGCAGGACTTGCTGGACGCAACCGGTCATAAGGGCGACACGCATTTTTTTCTCACCCGTAGCCCTATAAACAGCCGACCGAACTGGCATCTGTGCCTTAGGCAAGTTCGCAGGGGCCAACTCGATCATGCCTTCCAATTTCCGGCCCATTAACGACCGAAAAGGCCGCACCAGACGGGAGAGACCAATAACAAAACGAAAACGGTCTGGATGCGGCAAGACGTAGCCCAGGAACCACCTTATCAGCCGATCAAAAAGCGGGCGTTCAAAAGTATCTTCGATATGGGCACGGGCCTGATCGACATAGTGTTGATAATGCACCCCGGAGGGACAAGCCGACATGCAGGCGAGGCAGGACAGGCATTTATCAATATGGCTGACAATTGCCGGATTCGGCGAACCGTCCATTTCCAGCATATCCTTTATAAGATAGATGCGCCCTCGGGGACTGTCTCTCTCATCGCCCAGAATTGAATAGGTCGGGCAGGCGGACAGGCAAAATCCGCAATGTACGCATTTGCGCAAATTCTCTTCCATATCCTTGATCAAAGGATTGGCCCGTTGATCCTCGGTGAAGGTCGTTTTCATCTACACCGCCTCATACATGCGCCCCGGATTGAGCACACCTTTAGGATCAAAATTTTCCTTTAGACGCTTGGTCAAACCGGCAACATGTTCAGGTTGAGGATGAAAGACGGGAACGGAAGCCCTGATCTCTGACGATGCCCGCATGAGGGTGGCGTGGCCGCCGGGTTCATCAACAATTTTCCTAAGACCGAGGGCGCTTTCCGCCGTAACATCTTCTTGGGCAAGCCATATCAGACCGCCACCCCAATCGAAATAGGTTTGGCCGGATTCAGTCGCCACTATCTGATCGGCAACACCGGCACCGTAAGCAGGCGGCACTGACAATCGCCAAATACATTTTTCATGATCGTCAAAAAATGTCGATACGTCTCGAATCTCCTGCCAAAGCGTCCTGGAGTTATGGCCATGCAATTCTTCCGTCTCGCCAAATCTTGCCAACGCCTCCCGGAGCGCCCGGCACCGCGCCTCTACCGAAGGAGCCGGCCCCTGAATTCTAATGGCTGTCACGGCGGCTGCCGCTCCGGCCACATAAGAGACCGAAGATTTGGCCGATAATGCCGCCGGCAGGTGGGCAGCGCCGTCGACTGCATAGGGGCTTTGCAATGCCCTGGCCATGGCTTGGCCACCCGCTTCATTGGACAGGGCGTAAATCAGAATCGTTCTGGCCTTGTCCGGCTTGGGCATCACCTTAACGGTCACCGTTGTCATCACGGCAAGCGTCCCAAAGGAACCCGCCATCAATTTCGAAAGATCAAAACCGGTGACATTTTTGACCACGCGGCCACCGGATTTAAAAATCTCGCCCCGGCCACTCACGGCTTCAAATCCCAGTATATGATCGCGGGCGGCGCCGGCGTAAATACGCCGCGGCCCCGAATGGTTGCAGGCAATCACACCACCCAATGTGCCCGAACCACCTTCTTCACCGTATAGTCCCGTCAGATCGGGTGGTTCAAACGCCAGTAACTGGCTATTTTCGTCTAGCATTCGGATAATCTCTTCGATGGGCGTTGCGGCGGCAGCGCTGAGAACTAGTTCCGCCGGCTCATAAAGGCTTATCCCTGTTAATCCAGATAAATCGAGCTGAAAATCGCTATTTACCGCCCGTCCCCATTGCCATTTGGAACCGGAGCCGGTGACCTCCAAAGGACATTCGCCAGCGACCGCTTCTTGCACAATGGCCAGGAGATCGTCCTGGTTTTGCGGCGTTAGGATTTCCGGCATTTCCTAAAATCTCGGGATGTCGGGAAAACGGGTCTGTCCGTCATGAACGTGAATCCGGCCGAGTTCAGCGCACCGGTGCAAGGTGGGAAATACCTTACCCGGATTGAGCAATGAATCCGGGTCGAAGGCACATTTGACCCTTTGTTGCTGCTTCATATCCGTTTCGGTGAACATCGTTCCCATGAGATCCCGTTTTTCGACGCCAACCCCGTGCTCTCCGGTTAACACACCACCCACTTCAACGCAGAGCTTCAAAATTTCAGCGCCGAACTCCTCAACTTTCTCGAGCTCGCCGGGGATGTTGGCGTCATATAAAATCAAGGGATGTAAATTACCGTCACCGGCGTGGAACACATTGGCCACCCGAAGTCCGTAATGTTCAGACATTTCCGATGTGCGGCGCAGCACTTCGGGTAGTCGGGCACGCGGTATAGTGCCGTCCATACAGTAATAGTCGGGCGATATCCTGCCGACAGCGGGGAAGGCGGCTTTGCGGCCCGCCCAGAATTTTATTCTTTCGGATTCGCTTTCACTGACCTTGAAATAGTCCGCCCCGCATTTTTTGGCAATTTCCTGCACCCGCTCGATAAGATAGTCGACCTCTTCTTCGGGACCATCCAGTTCAACGATCAGCAGAGCTTCGGCATTCATGGGATAGCCGACATGAACGAATTCTTCCGTCGCATGAATGGCCGGCTTGTCCATCATTTCCATGCCCCCCGGTATAATACCGGCGCCAATGATATCGGCCACGCAATCGCTAGCGGCTTCTATGCAATCAAAACCGATCAGCATGGTTCGTGCCGAAGGCGGTTTTCGCAGGATTCGGACAGTGACTTCGGTGACGATGCCCAGTAGCCCCTCAGAGCCTGTTATAACCCCCAACAGATCATAGCCGTCCGAATCCAGGTGTTTGCCACCAAAACGCACAACCTCACCATTGATTAGGACCATTTCGACACCCAGCACATTGTTGGTGGTCAGACCGTACTTCAGGCAATGAACGCCGCCGGAATTTTCTGCAATATTACCACCGATTGAGCAGGCAATCTGGCTGGAAGGATCTGGCGCATAATAGAAATTGTGATTGTGAACAGCATCGCTGATAGAAAGATTGGTGACGCCCGGCTCCGTGACAACGCATCTGTTTTCGTAATCAATATCAAGAATTTTATTGAATTTGCCAAGCCCAACCATGACTGCATCGGCCAATGGCAGGGCACCTCCCGAAAGCGATGTGCCGGCGCCCCGCGCCACGACTTTGACACTCTCTTCGTTACAGTACTTCAGGATTTTCGATACTTGGTCCGTGGTTTCCGGTAATACAACCACCAAAGGAATCTGCCGGTAGGCGGAAAGACCGTCACATTCATAGGCTCTCAACGAATCTTTATCGACGATAACACCACCACCGAACGGTCCCGGCGGTACAATTTTGCGAAGGGCGGCAATGATCTCTTCCCGCCGGCCGACAATGCCGGTATCCGGTTCCGGCATTTTCATGCAACATCCCCTTTTCCATCGCAAGAAATTTAAGGCAAAGCCACAGTAATAAAAGTTAGCGGAATGCGAAAGGAAAACCGTGCTAAAATAGTTTTTAGTGCGGTTACTATAAATTCAATTTTCTTCGCCGCCTGATCAGACGGCGTTATTGAAAAGAAAATTATCCCTGACGGGCTTTAAAGCGAGGGTTCCGCTTATTGATGACATAAAGGCGGCCACGCCGACGGACGACCCGGCAGTTTTTATCTCTGCGCTTCGCGGACTTGAGCGAATTCCGGACTTTCATTGTGCTGTCCTCAAAAAACCATTCGCCACCCGGATTGGCGGCATAAGTTGCGGGAAAATAAGGGTCTAGACGGCATCTGTCAACGCCAATATCGGAAAAATATATACTGGACCCAGCCGGATTAGTTCTAATCTAAAAAGTCGGTTCCGGTTAAAATTTACCGCTATTCATCGTTAATAGCATGATAGCGGGAAACCTTTAATCCACCACTGTCCAAGGCGCTGATACGATATATCCAAGATTCACATTCTTTGATCAAAGCCACGGCGAAGTCAGGGACCAATTCCAGCAACAAGCTGAGCCAGCCGGTAAATACCACGCTTCGATACTTTTTGGTGTAGTCCTCAGCGACGCGGACATCAAAATTCAATTCATTGAGGGTACCGTAAATCCGCACGTCAGCACATTGGGAATGCCCCACGGACAACGAATGAAAAAGCTACCTAAACTGACCTCGACCAAGGAGCGAGAACTGTCAGCCGATTACCTTATCTGTACAACTCTTAATTCACCAGGAATCACTTTTTACGCTTCGGTTTTGCTGCAGCCTTTGCTTTGGTTTGGCGAGGTGCAGTTGTTTTGGCTTTTGTTTTTTGCGCATCCTGCTTGTCATCCTTGCTGCCGCCATCTGCATTAAACTGGATTTGTTCGCCAATATTACGCGCAGCGTTGGCGATACCTTGAATCATGGGTCCCAATTGGTTAGCGGGTACCAACAGACGCACTACCGGCCGGCTATTGTTGCCATCCTCATTTTCACCAAGCGTGATTCTGAACACTCCATTAGCGTGAGAGACATTAGAAATCCGCTCCGCGAAAATCTCCTCAATTTGATTGTCAGACATAACTACCTCCCAAAAAATTTAAATTTCTGCATTCATAAAGATCAAAGTTAAAATCCAAGTTAGTAAAAAATCAAACAGTTATCCAACCGAAAAATCATTTTCATCAAGGCCAGAGCCATCAAAACCTGATAATTCGATCTCGGCATCAACCACTGCATCAGCGTCTGCATCGATTTGAAGCAATCTACTCCCTGCATTTTGCGCAACGCGCACCTGAGACGTCTCGCCCAAAATAAAGGCATCTGTGCCGATGAATGAAAAGAATGAAGTATCTTCCCCGAAAAGCCCTGTTAAATCAATTTTGTCCACGCTAGTAGTGTCAGTACCCGCGTCAAAATCAAATATGATATCCCGATTTCCGTCGCCAACACCAATCTCGGCCGCTGAAGCAAACTTGAACACATCGGAGCCGGAACCACCATACAATTTGTCGGCACCCATGGCACCATAAAGCAGATCGTCTCCCGCCGAGCCATTGATAATATTGGCCATGGCATCCCCGCTCAGCTGATCCGCCTGATTCGAGCCATATACGCCCTCGACGTTGACAAGTGTAGATGTATCCGCTCCAACACCAAAGATATTGGCATTCATATCCAGGACAATCCCCGTACCGGATACGAACTCAAAGCTTACGAGGTCGTTACCGCCCCCACCATCAATTGTGTCTGACCCAAAATCATATAGAACGACGTCATCACCTTCACCGCCACTGATGATGTCGTTTCCTATTCCACCTTTGAGGATATCATCACCGACGCCGCCGTAGAGGGTGTCGTCACCGGCGCCACCGATGAGGAGGTCATCACCTGCACCACCATACAGAACATCGTCACCGAGACCGCCGTCGATGGCAACGCCAGCCGGATCAATACCGGAGAATACGTTCTCAAGGGCTGCACTGTTATCGTCAGTGCCGCTAATGGCAACGTTCTGAGAGGCATCACTGGCTTCAAAGCCAACACCAATCTGCGTACCACGGAGGGTAATCTGGTCATCTCCCGCACCTGCTGTCGCCGTCACCGCACCTAGGGACTGCATGTTGCTCAGCAGGGCGTCGCGGATATTGATGGTGCCGTCACCCTGGGCAACCATGTACGTGATCGTCTGACCGCCAACGGTGACACCATAAACGTCACCAACCTCGGGCGTGCCTTCAACCGTCAGCATACTGACCTGGCGGGCATCCGCCATCGGCTGGCTCACCGTCTCGACCGTGCCGCTGTTGTCATTATGGATACCGGCATTAGCAGCAATGATGGCCGTCGTCAGGACCGTACCTGCCGTCACGCCTGTCAACGTAATCGACATACCCGATGCACCACTCTGGGCACTCGCAAGACCCTTCATGCTGTCGTTGGCATTAATGGCACCAACCAAGCCGGCACGTACCGACGAGAGCGTGTCACCCGATTGTGCCGTGTAGCTCACCGTCTCACCGTTGACCGTGACGGTGTAGCTGTCGCCTGTCTCGACTTCACCAAGCAGTTCGACAACATCAACCTGGTGAATGTCGACACTGGATCCGCTAAGCGTCTCAACGCTAATCACACTGTCAGTCAAGCCCTCAGTAGCGTTGATCGAGCTTACGGAGACATCGTAGAACGACTTGGAACCGTCTGCACTGAAGCGTTGCATGTAAATGCCGCGGACACCGCTATCCTGACCATAGGAATCCCAGGATACCATGAAGCCACCGTCAGACGTGGCCATCACAGACGGATTGGACTGGTTGTAGCCATCTTCCGTGTTGACCCGGAACTCGTCACCTACAGCATTACCGTTAGCGTCATAGCGCTGACCGTAAATATCGTAGCTGCCGCTACCATACCCCATGTGATCATTGCTCTCCCAGGTCACCACGAAGCCGCCGCCCGTCAATGCTGTAATACTGGGATCCTGCTGCGTGCTCGACGTCGTCGTATTGACCCGGAACTCGCCACCATCAACGCTGCCGTCTGCATTAAAGCGCTGAGCGTAAACATCAGAGCGACTGCTGTCGTACCATGCCACGACGAAGTCTCCGCCTGTGAGCGTCGTCAGGGACGGATAATATTGCTCTCCAGAGACATAATCCGCATTAACCAGGAAGTCGTCCCCAGTTGCATTTCCGTCAGCGTCATAGCGCTGGGCGCGGATATCCCAGCCGGAACCGTCTCCATGATTGTAGTTATCCTGCCACGTGATCACGTAACCACCATCATTGAGAGCCGTGATATCCGGATACGATTGCGTGCTTCCCGTCTCGCTATTGACCCGGAAGTTCTCGCCAACACTGTTACCAGAGCTGTCAAAGCGTTGCGCGTAGATGTCACCTTGGGCTTCATCCCACCACGTAACGATCACATCGCCGTTGGAGAGCTCGGTCACTGCCGGCCTCTCCTGATCAGTCCAGTTATAGTCATTGATTACGCTGTTCTCGCTGCCAACAGGAGCACCGTCTGCACCGAAGAACTGCATGCTCACGTCATACCACATGCCACCGTTATTATTCTCATAATCCGACCAGGCCACCACGAAGCCGCCATTGGAGAGGGCCGTAACGTCGGGGTAAGTCTGATCCGAACTCGTGTGCGTATTAATCCGGAACTCATTACCGACAGTGTTACCACTGGCATCGTAGCGCTGGCCGTAGATCCCCCAGCCTGAACCGTCCTGGCCACTGGACTGCCACGTCACCACGTAACCGCCATCTGCAAGCAGCGACATCTCCGGGTCCGTCTTATCATGGGTACCGCCACCGCTGACCAGCAACTGAGGTACCTCGCCGGACTGACTGGACCGCAGGATAACCTCCGCATCGGTATCCCCGGCACTGGCTGTAAGCAAGGCTGCGGCGTCCGCATTGGTGTTCACCGCGGCAATGAGGCCCGCCTGCACATCCGCAACCGCCGTGTCATCCGCCGCAACCCGGTAGCTTACATCAATGCCGTTCACCGTCACCGTATACACATCACCCGCTTCAACAGTACCCGACAGCGTGACCACATCCGTCTGGGACGCCATGCTGGTGCCACTGACCATGGCAACGTCATCACCGTCACCAAGGTTCACCGTCTCCGTGTTCCGGACAGATATCCTGTCATCGCCGTCACCGAACGTTGCTGTATCCACACCGTCGCCAAGGTCAACCGTGACATCCGTCTGGGCTTCATCGAAGACCAGGTCGTCGTCACCGGATCCACCTATCAGCGCAATCTGTTCGGCGCTCACACGCTTCGCAAAAATACCGTCGCTGGCACCATCCTGCTCGTTAGCCTGCCAGGCAACCAGGACACTGCCATCAGAGAGTGTCGCCGCAGATGAGTTATATTGCGAGCTGTAAACAGTCGTGTTGATCATGAACTCATCACCAACCTTATTGCCGTCAGCATCAAAGTTCTGGCCGCGGACATCACTGCTGTAACCACCGTCGTGACCTGAGCTATCTGTCCAGCTCACCATGAAGCCGCCGTTACCCAATGCCGTCACGTCAGGCTCATTTTGCGTACTCGAAGTGTAGCTGTTGACCCGGAACTCATCACCAGCCGCGCCATCTGTATCCAGGCGCTGGCCGTAGATATCCCCGCGTTGCTCGTCATACCAGACAATGACGACGTCACCGCCCGAGAGCTCGGCGATCTTCGGATAATACTGGTGACCGGAGACGTAATCATCATTGACGTGGATCTCGCCGCCAACCTTCTCACCGTTTGCATCGTAACGCTGGGTGTAAATGCCGTAGGAGGAACCACTATCCTGATAGCGAGACTGCCAGGTCACCATAAAGCCGCCATCGGAGAGTGCCGTTACATCCGGATAGCTCTGCGCATGACTGGTGTAGCTATTGATCTGGAAGTCATCCCCGGCTGCATTGCCGTCGGCATCATAACGCCGGCCGTAGATACCCCAGTCTGAGCCATCCTGGTACTGTGAATGCCAGGTGACGACATAACCACCGTCCTCAAGTGCTGCAATAACAGGGTGAGACTGCGTGTTGTTGGTGTAGCTGTTGACCCGGAACTCGCCGCCGTCTGCCGTGCCGTCTGCATTCAGACGCTGGGCATAGATATCAGCACGGCTCTCGTCATACCATGTCACCACCAGGTCGCCACCCGAGAGCTCGGCCACCGACGGATAATACTGTTGGCCGCTGATATAAGCATTGATCTTGAACTCGTCACCCACCAGGTTGCCGCCCACGTCATAACGCTGGCCGACAATATCATAGGCACTGCCGCCAAGCTCATTATATGACCAGGCGTACGTATTCCAGGAGATCACGTAACCGCCATCGGAGAGCGCCGTTACATGTGGATTCTGCTGCTGGTGATAAGTATGCGTATTGACCCGGAACTCATCACCCTCAAGCGTTGACAGGCTGATCTCGGAACCGCCCGCAAACCTCAGCGTCTCGATATTGGAGAAGCTATCCGTGCCATCGTCGCCGTCCGCCGCATTGACGTCCGTCACCGTATTGTTAGCAAAATCAATACGATAGTCAGACATCTCGCCCGCAAACTCAGCAACGTCCTCACCATCACCACCGTCAAGGACATCATCACCGGCACCGCCCATGAGAATGTTGTCATGGGCGTTACCCGTAATCCGGTTGTCTTCGTCGTTGCCAATACCTGTGACGGCATCGTCGCCTTGTAGACGTAAGTTCTCAACATTATCATCCAGGGTGTAGCTCGATCCTGAACTGATAACCGTATCTGTACCTTCGCCGTCGGCCTCAATAATGCTGTCGCCGTCGCTGTTCACCACATAAGTATCATCGCCAATGCCACCGGTCAGCGTATCGTCACCCGCACCGCTCAATATGGTGTCGTTACCGGCGCCGCCGTCCACGGAGACACTTGCCTCACCCTCAATGCGGAGAACATCGTCACCGCCACCCAGGCTGACCTCTTCAACACCCGTAACGCGGAGGTGATCAGTATCATCGCCCAGAGTTAGCGTGTCCGTGCCCTCCCCAAGATCAACCAGCATCTCACTCTGGGCATCCTCAAAGATCAGGTTGTTGTCAGCCTCGTCACCCGTCAGGCGCACCGTCGCCAGGGCAACTCCATCGGCAGTGAAGCGCTGCGTGTAAATGCCGTAATCCGAACCATCCTGGTACTGGGATTGCCACGCCACCACATAGCCACCACCCGGAAGAGCCGACACATCGGGCTGCGACTGATTATCGTAAACGTAGCTGTTGACCAGCGTCTCCTCGCCCACGGCATTGCCGGAGGCGTCGTACATCTGCGAGCGGATATCCCAGCTGGAACCACCGTCATGACCGGTGCTGTCTTCCCACGTCACCACAAAGCCGCCGTCTGTCAGTGCGGTAACCTTGGGATCCTGCTGCGTCGAGCTCGTATAACTGTTAACCCGCATCTCATCGCCAACGGCAACCGTCATAACGTCACCGTTCTCATCAACACCGGAGGTGTAACGCTGCGCCCGCACATCCCAGCTGGAACCGCCGTCATGACCGGAGGAGTCACGCCACGCGACGACGAAGCCGCCGTCAGAAAGCGCCGTCACATCAGGCACGCTCTGGTCA
>PBQI01000206.1 GCA_002725625.1 Rhodospirillaceae bacterium
GCCGGGCGGCTTCGATGAATTCGGCCGCTGTAACGCAGCACGGGGCGGGCCAGTTATCAACTTCCCGGACCAGGTTGGTCGGATCGGCGAGCAGCCCGTCCAGGTTGGAAAACCGGTGAACGTTCCAAAGGGTGAAAAGCCGGCCGGAAAAATCCTCATCCAATTGCCGGTCCGTCCGATTTCCGGCGCTTCGCAAGACTTCCAGGCCAGCCGTTTCCATGGCCATGGACCGGTGGGAAAAGACGTTCATGACGATCCAACGGTCTTCGCCGACCGGGAATACAACTACATCGGAAGTGATATTCGACATAACCGTTAGCCCTTAGACGCCATTTTCCGATTCTTCCGCCTTTGCGAAAATCAGTCTTCAATCGCAAAGCAACGAACCGGTGCGCCATCGCCTTCGGCGATTTTCAAGGGCGCGACGACGAGTTCGATTTCCTTTTGCCCTATCTCCTTCAGGTTGGTCAGGTATTCGACTTTGACGCAACCATTTCCGAGAAGAATCTTGTGGCAGGGTGAATCGTTTCCGCTGCCGCGTCCGTTGTAGGGAGCGTCCAATTGCGGGCTGTCCATCGCCACGACGCGGCACCCCCTATCGACGAGCCACTGGGCCGCGTCTTCCGAGATAAAGGGGTGTTCCTGATAGTATTTCAAGGTTCCGTAATGATCCGACCAATCGAAGCGGAAAACAAGTCGTTCCATGGGGCTGTCGCCGATCGCTTTTTTAAGATCATCAATGCCGAGTTCCTGCTTTTCTTCCGCCCAGGTGAAGTCGAGGATCGTTGCCGGGCCGATTAACTGATCCAGGGGAATGTTCTCGACCGTCTCGCCGCCGGGAATGAAATGACTCGGCGCATCCATATGTGTTCCGGTATGGGTTCCGATGACAATCTTGCGCGTCTCCCGGTCTTCCTGGCCGTGTCGTCCGAGCTGGGTGATTTCGACAGCCGGCTGCCAATGAACCGGGAAGGTCTGCATGCCTTCGTGAATGGTAAAGGTCAGGTCGATGATGCGTCGGGTCACTGGCTGAAAAACCTGCAAGGATTTCTGCCGGAATTAATGCCATCGTATATTATATGATTCAAAGGAGCCCATCCATGAACTTAACGCGTAATTCCCGCTTGTTCACCTTGCCCGAAACACTCAACGGCAATTGATCGATCTCAATGAACCTTTTCGGAATCTCCACCGGGAGGAGCCTTTCTTTGCATAATTCCAGAAGTATCTGTTTGATATCCTCAAGGGTGTAGCCTTCCTCAAGGGCCAGGAAGGCTGCCGGTTCCTCGCCCCAGAAATCATGTGGAAGGCCGACGACGGCCGTTTCCCGGATCGCCGGATGGGACATTAGAAGCTCTTCGATGGCCTGGGCGCTGATGTTGGTGCCGCCGCAAATGATAAGATCCTTGATCCGGCCCGAAATGAACAGGTTTCCGCCCCGGTCCAGATAGCCGATGTCGCCTGTACCCATCCATCCTTCCCTTGAGGGTGCGTTATCATTTTCATCCGATTCCACCGCCAGGTAGCCCGAATAAAAACACGGTGAACAGGCCCAAATTTCACCTTCCTCGCTCGGCGCGCAAGGGCCGCCATCCGTGTCGCGAATTTCAATGGCGACGCCGTCCAGCGGCTTGCCTACGCTTCCCGCCGGACTCGGGTCGTTAGGGCTATTGCTTGAAAGGATCAACGTTTCGGTCAGTCCGTAACTTTCATAGAGCTCAATCCCGAATGATTCTTGGAATTGGGTTTTTAAGGTCTTCGACAGGGGGGCAAACCCTATGCAAAACCGCCTTGTCGCCGCCCGGCACCAATCTCGTATCCAGTCTTCCCGGCCGAAGCGAAGCAGAAAAGCCAATGCGGATGGCGCCAGCCAGGCCGTGTTGATGTCATGTTCGACCATGGTTTTCCAAAGACCGAATGCGTTAGTCAGGTTGAACTGCGGGGCCATCACGACGATTCCTCCGGTCAGGAGCGGCATCAGCAAGGCGTTCAACAGGCCTGCGGAATAGGACATCGGCATGACGTGCAACATTCTGGTGTCGGGGCCGAATCCCATGCAATCGTTAAACATTTCGGCGTTTCCAATCAGGTTTCCGGCCGTGTGGCGAACCCCCTTGGCTTCCCCCGTCGTGGCGGATGTAAAGGTAACGCTAAGCTGGTCGTCCAGATTCCCGGCGAACGGAGCCATGGGTTGGCTGTCGAGATTGCAGAACAGGCTTTCAGCCGAAACGGCATTTAGGGTTGAATCTTCCTCGGTCCATTTTTCATCATCTTGGGAGTGGATCAAAACGGCAGGCGAAATGGTATCAATCAGTTTCCTTGCTGTGGAATAGGGCAGCCCATCGTGAAGGGGGACTATCGTGAAGCCGCCATGCAGGCAAGCCAGGAAAAGGATGGCGCATTCGGCGGAGTTCGACAAATGAACGGCAATTCGCTCACCTGTATCGGCCCCCGCCGACTGCAATCGCCTTGCCGCCCGGCCCGCCAGGTCGTCTAAATCCCGATACGAAAAGGTCCGTGGTTCCGCCAAATTACCCGTGACGTCCAAAAGCGCGATCTTGTCGCGATGCGTTTCAAAGGTTTTTCGGTAGCGGAGCATCATGAATAAAATATTCCAAGAACCGACCCGGCATCGGGTGAAGAAATTTCATCAAGGCTTGAAGGTTCACAACCTAATGACCGGGGTGGAAGGCATTCCAGCCGGAGTATAGGCGTTTAGCGGTCAAGAGAAAGAAACTCGTAGATTTCCCGGGACAGGTTTCTTGCGAAGAAGACGGACAGTTTCTTGCCGAACGGTGCTATCTTGAAAACCTCTCCGCATTCATAGCCCCGGCTATCCAGATCATCGCGCAAAGAGGATGCGTCTCGACACAAGAAGGAAACCGCGGACAGACCCGGTGTGTTGAGCCAGGTCGTGGACGGGTGTTCTTCCGATCGAACATAAACAAGATCCATGGCCGGGGCGGCAATATTCCGGTCAAAGGAAAGCCGGGCAGCTTCGTTTTCAGGCTTTTCCTTTCCCCCGCCGGCGGCGCGCCAGAAAGAGGCCGCCTTTGCCGGGTTTTGGCACCGAACCCTGATTTCGATAGGCCCTTCCATATCGTCTGGGATGGACAGCGGTTCGAAGGCGGTGGCTTGGTCCGTTCCGGCGAACGTTGCTTGGGGTTCGCTCAGAAGCTCGATCGGAGGAAGGCCGTTATTACTGGTAAACAGAACCATGTCGCATAAAAGCGAAAGTTCGCCCTGGATGAAGGGGGCTTTCGCCTGGGGATTTTTTAAGCCCGGGGCGTAATGGTTTCCTTGATATCCTGCCTTAGCCAGATATCGTCCCATATCATCTGGATTCAGGGTAGCGATGACAAGGTGGCTGGGACCTATAATGTTGGAGGATGAGGACAATCGATCGATCCGATTTCTCCGAATGGCTTCCCATCCATGGCGGGAATTATGGCAGCATGATGGAGGTTGCAAAGACCCTAGAGGCATAAGGGCCGAAGTCAAGTTTTGATCATCGCTGGCGGGAAAGTCTGCCCAAGGCTGTTTAAAAACTGTCAAGGTTGGAAATTCTGGCTAAATTTTCGGGCTTGAACCCGTATTTCAAGGCACATGATTTTGCTTCGAAAAACCTTAGGGTCCAAAACTTCCTTTGTTGAGTTCCAGACCATTGAATCAGTTAATCGTTAATGAGTTATGACCCTAGCCAACGTGCCTTGATAGAAAGTTGTCGACAATGCTGAGAGATATGGATTTCACGCTTCGTCACTATTTGAAGAATAGGACGATCGTTTCCAGAGACATCAAGCCGATCTTGGACGACATCGCCGCCATCTGCGGTGAGGAATTGAAGCTTCATTCCTTTCGTTCGGGTAGCGAACACGGTACATGGATCGTCCCGCCCCGCTGGGACGTTGTCGAGGCATGGATCAAGGGACCGGACGGTACTCTTATGGCCTCCTATGACGATCATCCCCTGTTCCTGGCGCCTTACAGCATGCCGTTCGAGGGCCGCGTCTCGCTGAATGAATTGCGCCGCCATTTGCGTGTCCATGAGACGTTTTCTGATGTTTATATTTACGAACACCGGCTCGCCTACGATTTCACCAAGCGCCTGAAGGACTGGGCCATCTCCTTGCCCCGCAACGTCGTTGACGGATTGGAAGAGGGCGATTACGAGGTGAAAATTGACGTCGAGGTGGAGCCCGGCGACATGTTGGTGGGCGAAATCGTCCTGCCGGGTTCGAGTGACAGGTCGATCGCGCTTCTAGCGGATTATTGCCATCCCGGACTGGTCAACGATTCCTGGTCGGGGATTCTCGCCTTGATGGATGTGGTTTCGCGCCTGAAGGACATACCGGACGGGCGTTATACCTACCGGTTCCTGATTTTTCCGGAAACCATTGGCTCTTGCGTGTTACTGGACAGCAAGCCGGAATACATCGATACCGTCGATCTGGCCATTTTCAGTGAATTCGTCGGTTGGGGGCGACAATGGAAGGCCCTGGCAAGCACGAAACCGGATGGGCTCGCCATGAAGCTTTCCCGCTTGGTGGCGAAACGGTTTGACGGTCTGGAATCGGGCGATCTTTGGGACGGATTCGGCAACGACGAAAGAATTTTTGATTTCGCCGGCGTGCCGTCGATGTCCGTCCAGATGATGGAATGTGATGAATACCACACCTCACGGGATGAGCCGGGCCGGCTGGAACAAGAAAATATCGACCAGGCCGCGGATATCATATTTTCCATCTGCCGGATGATGGAGGCCAATGCCACCCTTGCCTTCAAACAACGGGTGCCGTTTCAGATGTCCCGTTTCGATCTTTATGCCAATTCCGTTCATCGGAAACAGGCCTTTGAATACAATCGATCCATCCTTTACGGCTTGAAGGGCGGAAAAAGTCTTATCGATATCGCCGACGAAACGAACGTTCCTTTCGATTACGTCAGGGACTATGCTCAAGCCATCATCGACAACAAACTGGCGGTAAAGAAATAACGCAATTATGTCCACCTGGAAGATTTGTTTTCCCGTCAGAAGAATCAATGCGCTGAGAACTCTTGCGCCGATCATCAAGGAAGTGATTGATGATCCTGGGTTCGAGGCTGAAATTATCCTGGTCTCGGGGCATGACGAAAGAGGATCAAAGGCGTATCTTTCGCCGATGCCGGAGCGCCTGCCCGAAAGCCTGCGCCTGGGAAGCAAGATCACGGTCGAGGATGACTTCGCCCGGTTGGGGCGGCTGATGGATCAATCCGACGCCATCATTTCCGTCGAGGGCCGGCCGCGGATGTTCCGGGAACAGGAGGAACATGTGCCATTCAAATCGCTTTGGTGTTCGGTCTTCGACAGCCGGCACAGTTGCCTTCCCAAATGCGGCAATGACAAGTCCGACCTGATCTTTTGGCCTTCCCCGTATTATCTTGATTATGCGGTGACCGGAAAGCTTCAGACACGGGAATTCCTTCGCCCGTTGTCGCGGTTCGTCGGCTTTTCACGCTTTGATCCTATCGTTTCGGTCCCGCGCGAAGATATTTTCTGTCGGTTCAACCTCGATCCCAATAAACGCGTACTAACCTATATCCCCGATATTTTCTGCCTCATGCCGCTGCCGATTTACGTGACCGACTGGTTTCGGTATCTGTGGCTGGTGGATAGCAAGGTCCTGCGCATGGTGAATTCGCTGATTCGTCTGCGCAGTCTCGACGCCGTCCGTCAATCCATGCGTCTGGGCTATCACGAAATGATGCTGGCGATGCGGGAATTCTGCGACCGGAACGACGCCCAGTTGGTTATCGCGCCGAGGCGAAGGAAAAATGCTCTGACCAAACGCCTTTACCGAAAGGATGAAGAGCGGATCGCTGACACAATCATTACCGAGGAAAACGAATTTCCCCAAACGATGGCCTTGTTGTCAAAAGTTTCAGACATGATGGTTTGCAACTATCGATCAGGATGTTTAATTGATGCCACGACCACTAAAACACCATTTATCACGGTCTCCATGCCGGAGGTCGCCTTCACGAAATCCAATAACGAATTTTGTAATTATTATGACGAGTACCACGGACACTTTCCGGGCCGTAGCTGGGTGGTTGAAGCCGAGGCGTTTATCGATTCCTTCGGTCAACAGGGATTCGCCGACTATGCTCTCGATGAGGAGTTATTCAACAGGCAACGACGGAAAAATATCGGCCCCATGGATGGTCTGGCCAGCCGCCGTATTATACGTTCCATAAAAAGAAAATTGACCACCCGGAATCGTAACCATCATGAAAAAACGGCCAATGCCGCGGAGCGGAACGCCTGATGTTAGAAAAGGCAAAAGAGGACGGGAGCCTGAAAAACTTTGGCTACTCGTTGCGCCAGTATTTTGTCGATGGTTTTCTGTCGCGCCACGCCGGTGCGCTGGAGGCGGGAAGCCAAGTGCTGGATCTGGGGGGGCCGGGAAGGAAAGCGTGGCGCCTTAGATATCGACACATACGATTTGGATGTTGTTTGCGTCAATATCTCGAACAGAAATCGCCGGGCACATGAATCTGGCACTTTTTTTCACCTCCGGCGTTTCCTTGGGCGATTGGGCCGGTATCGGCCTTATTGAACGGGAGGTTGCGATCTATCGGCGGTTAATGGCCGATCATGGGGCCGGCGTTTCGTTCATCACCTATGGTGGCCGGGGCGAATGTGCCCATGCGGGCCGGCTTTCCGGTATTGGCGTTCATGGTAACTCCTGGGGCCTGCCGAAAAGCCTTTATCGGCGGTTGATTTCCCGCCTTCATGAAAAGGTCCTGCGCCAGGCGACGGTCATCAAAAGCAATCAAGTCCTGGGCTCCGATGTGGCCCTCGCGGCGGCAAGGCGTTACGGCAAGCCATTTGTGGCCCGCTGCGGCTACCTGTATTCCGATTTCATGGAAAAGGCGCACGGGGGGAAATCGCCCCAGATCCGCGCCGCTAGGGACTTGGAAGAACGGGTCTACACCGGCGCCGACAGGGTGGTTGTGACGACCCAAGCCATGCGAACGGACATTTTGGACCGTTACGGCCTGGACGCGGAAAAGGTCCAGGTCATTCCCAATTACGTCGATACGGAACTCTTCAAGCAGAAACTGGAGTTGGTGTCAGAACCGAGTGCCAAGGCCCGGCGGATTTGTTTCGTCGGCCGCTTGGCGGAACAAAAGAATTTGTTCACGCTGTTTGACGCTATCAAAGGTCTTGACGTTGAACTCCTTCTCGTCGGCGACGGGCACTTGAGAACTATGCTCGAGGCGAAGGCGAAGGACGAAGGACTCGATGTCCACTTTCTGGGCAACGTCCCTCACGGCGATTTGCCTGATATTTTTGCAAAATCGAGCCTTTTCGTCCTGCCGTCCCGTTACGAAGGCCATCCCAAGGCCTTGATCGAGGCGATGGCGTCCGGCCTCGCCGTCATCGGGACGGACGTTCCGGGCATCGGCGATCTGATCGAGCATTCAAGGACCGGCGTTCTTTGTCCGCCGACGAAGGAAAGCTTGAGGGAAGCGATACAAACGGTGCTGGATGACGCCCCGCTGCGCGAAAGGCTTGGACGGGCGGCCCGTGAATACGTACTGGAGCATTTTACGCTGGGTAAGATAGCGCGGGCTGAATATGCCTTGCTCGCGGCTCTTTGAGGACCCGAACGGATCAGGTTTCGGTTGTCCGGGACGGTCCTGGTTGGCGACCATGCCGCCCAGATACGGGCTGAAATATTCGACGATCCAGTCATGATAACGCGGAACGCTTTCCAGGGCGTCGAGCGTCACGGCCTGGGCTTTGCCCCGGAAAGAGTATCTAGAATCTTGCGTCTTGAATAACTGTCGGTTTCGAAATCAAGTATTAGAGGCGCTTTGAGAAAATCCTGGCGCATGAAGAAGCCCCAGACCTGCTGAGGATTTTTCGCCAGATAATGCGGCGGGGAGTCGTTTTCGGCAATGTATTCGGGGAAATGCTTTTCTTTAAAGGGCTTGAATTTTTTGACATTCATCGCGGCCCCATATTGAGGAAGCGCATATAGAATAGATGCGATCATCAATATTGGAATGACTAATCTTCTTTCAAGATAGGGTTGTGAGGCGGTCTCATTACCACCGTCAGCGACTTCTTCCTGGGGGGACGATGGCCTGGGGTCGGCCGAATATCCGATGATGGCAATGGCCAAAATATAAATAAAAAATACCAGCCGGTCGGAGTTGAGTTCATAAACCGGGGAAAGGATGCTTCCGATCAGAGATATCGCCAGCCCCGAAAGAATCATCAGCACAATCATGAATTTATAGACGGCAATATCGGCGTTTCCCGGGCGCCACCGCGACAACCAGGCGACCAGGAAAACGGAGGCGAATACGGACCAGTCAAAATGCCGCAACTGTTTTCCGAAGATGTACATATGCATGGTGAATTCACCGGACGTCGAAAGCGTTTTGACGGCGAGGGAAAGGGAGATCACGGCTAAAATGACTGCGAGCAGGGAAAGACAAATGACAACAAACCATTTTTCACTGAATCGCGTCAGTTTTTTCCAAAGGCGGGGGATTAGGACACGCGTTAGATCGGAAACGGCAAACAGCAAAAAAACCGGCAGCATCAATCTGTGGATGTATCCGGCGAATGCGAGGAGCGTGAAAAATGCTACCATCCGGGAGGACCGACCAGCAGTTGAATAAAGCCTGATCATAATGGCCATGGCCACCAAGGCATATCCGTAGGTAGCGGCCCGTGCCACGCTTACCGGGCTGTTGATGCCATAGGCAATGACAAAGACGAACACCAACAACAAGGCGTAATTATCGGCTCGGCAGAAAAAAGTGGTCTTCGTGGCGAGGAAGAAAAGGAAGACGAAGACCGGAAAAAACATCGCGGTGCCCCGAAAGGCGTCTTCGTAAGTCAGTCCGCCGATTTTCTTGATGGCCAAAAGTAACCAGGCCCAGCCGTCATAGACATGCGGCTTAAGGATGCCGAGCTTCAATCCAAAATCGCCCCATTGGGCGCGGGCCTCTGCCTCGTCGACTTCTTGAAGCGCCAGGAACCAGCTCTGGTTCGTCAAAAAGTCCAGGTGGTCGGTTAAAATGGCTACAGATATGTAATGCCCAAGGTCGTCATAAAACAAATTTCCGGGGACGAAAGATTGTGTCGCTTCGTCGAAAGAGATGAGCAGGTTTTTCAACGCGATAATTTCGATCAAACCGCACGAGACGAGCAGAAATAGGAAAAAGAAAACATTCGAACGAAAAAGAAAGTTGACGAAAGAAGTAATTTGCATGAGTTTTCAGCTCGTTACAAATAGTTTGCATTCAGCGATGTCACGCCCTCGGGATGATCATTAAAGAGATGCCTAGCCAAAAAATAGGGCGCAGAAAATATTTTGCCCTAACTTCTGACATCTTATCGTGGTGTGCACTTAACGTTATTTTTGCGAAAATCTATAACACCATGATGGTGCGACGACAAGATGGATGACAAATTTACCACCGAGAGAACGGATTATTATTTCGGTTGCAAAAACACCTCTCTCAGCCGGGCACTGAAACAGTTTCCCTTGGATACCAAAATTTTGCCGTCACGGCCCTCCGTTGATTTTAAATCATGGTTTCACCAGCTTTACCAGTCTTCCCTTATTCCCCTAAATATCCGTCAAAAATTGTGGCGCTTGTTCAGGCGAACAGGCGCCGACGAAACATGGTTCATCCCATTCCAACACTATTGGAGCGAGGTTCTTGAGCAGCGGCCGATGTGGGGAGTCGCCGACCTGCTTTTCCTGCGCGGTTACTACCGCCTGGATTTCCAGAAACTCGCACTGCCGGATAATGGAACGGTCGACGACCATGTCGAAGGATTCCAGCAATCCGAAACGATCTATTCCCTTCTTCATCAGGTCTACAAGGAAAGTCTGATCAACCATGCCGGTTTGATAATGCGGGTGAAGGCCCATCTCGGCCATTCGCCGGACTCGATGATCGAATACGGAAGCGGGTCAGCGCCTGTGACCACGAGCTTTTTCGAGTTCACGCCGCCCCGGAAACGCTCCATTCCGATCTACCTGATGGATATCGAAACCTTCACCTTCCAATATGCGGCTTACAAGTTCCGGGAATTCTTGAATATCGGGATCGTTCCCTTGAAACCCGAAGACAACCTTCAGATGACCGGCGAGAGGCGGGTGGATGTGATCTATTGCCTGACGGTCATGGAACACCTGAACGCGCCGCTCGAGACAGCCCGGAAATTTCACCAGTCTCTCTTGCCCGGGGGGCTTTTGGTCTTCGACTATATCAAGGGCGATGGGGACGGCCTGGACACGGCGGTAGGCGTCGAACAACGCGCGGACGTGCTGGATTTCATCGAAAAGAATTTTGATGTCCTGTCCGGAAGTATCAACCGGTCGAGTTCGATGGGGACCACCATCGTCCGCAAGAAATGAACCTGTTAATATCGATTTTGGGAAGACTTTTCAGCCTCGTCCTCGCTGTTGTACCCGTCCGCCAATTCGAGGCTTTGGTGAACCGGTCGATCGCGGCCCGCGCCGGGACGTTGCCGCCGGATGAGGCCTTGCGGTTTTTATTTCGGATCGATGCTTTTCTATACGCTCTGCAAGGCCAAAAATCGATGGCATACGGTGACGGCGTCCATACCAAACACCGCCACATCCGGTATCATGATTTTTTTGTCGAACGTATTCAACAGGGGGATAAAGTCCTGGACCTGGGGTGCGGGCGCGGGGAACTGGCCGCCGATATCGCAGAAAGGGCGGGAGGGGACGTCCTGGCCATCGATATGAACGCCGAAAGCATTGCCGTCGCTCGGTCACGGTATGACCAACCCGGACTGGAATTCGCTGTCGGCGAAGCGTTTTCCGATCTTCCCCGCCGCGCCTTCGATGTCGTGGTGTTGTCAAATGTCCTCGAACACCTGCCGGGGCGCCCTGCTTTTCTCAGGCGGATCATTGAGACGATCCGGCCCGGCCGGATCCTGATCCGCGTTCCGTTGTTCGAACGCGATTGGCGGGTCCCGTTGAAAAAGGAACTCGGCGTCGAATGGCGTCTCGACCCGACACACGAGACCGAATACACCGTCAAATCGTTTTATGACGAACTCGCGGAAGCGGGCCTGACGGTCAAGGATCAACGTATTTGTTGGGGCGAGATTTGGGCGGAAGCAGTACCCGCTTACGAAATCTCCCAGGCCGAGCAAAAAGACGGCGAACGGTGACGCCAACGGTTTCCGTGATCCTACCGGTTTATAACGGCGCGCTATTTCTGGGCGAGGCTGTTGAGAGCATTCTTGGCCAGACCTTCGATGACTTTGAATTGATCGCCATTGACGATGGTTCGGTTGACGAAACCGCGCTAATTTTGGACGGGTACACCGATCCCCGTATAAACCGATTGAAAAATGATCGGAACCTGGGCCTGACGCTAACGCTGAACCGGGGATTGGATGCGGCAACCGGAACTTTCATCGCCCGCCTGGACGCCGACGATGTTGCGGCGGTGGACCGGTTGGCTACCCAGGTTGCTTTCCTCGATGCTCACCCGGAAATCGGGATAGCTGGTAGTGCTTGCAAACGGATCGACACCACGGGAAGGGATTTGGGTGGACGGAATGTGCCTATAAGCGATCTGGATATCCGCTGGTGGATACTTCTTGGGAATCCCTTTTTTCATTCCACTGTAATGGTGCGAAAGGAGTTGCTGGACCGGCACGGGCTTCGTTACGATGGCTCCTTTCCGACCGCGCAGGATTATGAATTATGGGCGCGCGTTCTAGAAAAAACCAAGGGAGCGAACCTCTCCGAACCCTTGGTGTCCTTGCGTATTCATGATTCCGCGATCAGCGCAAAAAAACAGCGCTCCCAGAAAGGCAATCACGCTCGCGTCGCGCTCCGCGAGATAGGCGGCCTCTGGCCCGATCATCCGTTCGACCGGCAAACCTTCGACGAACTGCACGCGATTGTTTCCGGGGCGTCTGAAAGCAAAGGCGGTATGGCCCGCAAAGCGTGCTTGGACGCCTTGATCGATCTGTTTGAACGGTTCCAATCCCGTCACGAAACTGAAACCGGCCTCGCTGATTTGCGGCGTCGTGCGGTGAAGGAAATCGTCTTTCTAGCGCTTCCCGCGCCGCTTCAAAAAGGCATGCTTTCGGTGCTTCGCCGCCTGATCGTCCTGGAACCCAAAGTGATTGGCGACCTCGCGCCCCATCTGTCGGATACTTTGGCGCAGCGGCTCTTGCGGCAGTGAAAAGGTATTTAAAAGAGAAATACGGTGCGATTCATTCAGGGATGGGGCTTTCACTAATTTTATGGATGATCGACAATGCGTTTTCCCTTAGAAAGTTGTTTCAGCCGTAACTAAGGAGTCTTTTTGATGGGTGTTCCCCAACTTCAGGCAATATCGTTTTCGACGCTCGACCTTCTGATGACGCTGAGCCTGGCATTTACATTGGGAATTTGGACGGTTTTTGTTTACCGGATTTCCCATCAGGGATTGACTTATGAGCGCTCGTTCCTGGTGTCCCTTGTGCTGATGCCGCCCATCGTAGCCGTAGTCATGATGTTCATCGGAAGCAATCTGGCGCTTTCACTTGGCATGATCGGCGCTCTGTCCATTATCCGGTTTAGAACGGTAATCAAGGACTCCCGGGACATGATCTATTTGTTCTGGGCAATCGCGATCGGTCTGGGAACCGGCACATTGAACTGGGGAGAGAGCATCATCGCCTGCATGTTCCTTGGGGGCGCCTTGCTGTTGATCCATTTCTTCCATTTCGGGGAACGGCAACGGGCGAATTTTATCCTGGTGATGAATGGGGAAGGCCCCTCGATCAAGGATGGCATAATCCCAATTGTCTCGGAATTCGTCAGTTATTCCTCGATAAGAAGCATGGAGTTGAAGGAAGACGGCTGGGAAATGGTTATCGAACTGACCCTGGACGATCCCAACGCCAATATTCCAAGACAGCTTCTGGAAAAAGTCCGCGCCGTGCCGGGCGTCGGCAACGCTTCACTGCTGGCGCCCCATTTGTCCCTGCCGATCTAGGACGGTTGTTAAAGGGGTGGATTGGCTCTGCCGCGCTGAAACCCAGGTCTACGGACCGAGGAAACACGAGACGTGAAAACGAGAAAAAAAATGAAGAGATGGCGGTTACGCATTTCCGATACCGCCTATAAGCGCCTGACGGCATTCAATTCCCTCGTGTTTCTTTTTCTTTTTATCATCGCTTTCGTCGGGGCGGTGATAAAAAAAGATGCGATTATCTACCGGCTCAACGATTTACTCGAACACGAGAAATTGACTTCGAAAGTGGTCAGCCTCGGCAGAACCCTGGGCTCGAAAGTAAAGCCCAGTTCGAAGTTTCCACTCTACAAACTCGCGGTCGATCCGAAATATCTGCGCATCATTGAACAGTTCGTTCAAAACAGTCTCAAGGGCGAAGGCATCCTGCTTAAAAAGGACAAGAAATGGTATCCGGCTCGGTTCAGTCATAACGGTGAAACATACAAGGTCAAGGTCAGGATTCGGGGCGACCTTTCCAACCACTGGAGGGAGTCGAAGAAATCACTGCGGATCAAGTTCAACAAGGAACGGCTGTTCAACGGGTATCGGAGCATTAATCTGATCATTCCGTCCGACAAGGAATACGAAATCGAGCCGGTCGGGCTGGAAAAATCCCGCTCCATGGGATTGCTCGTCGCAGATGACGGCTTCGCCATGGTCACGTTGAACCAAGTCGACATGGGACTCTATTACTGGTTCGAACAGCCGGGCAAGGAGATGTTGGAAAGGCTTCGTTACCCTGAAGGGGAGATGTTCATTTCAGACGGTATTTGGTTGGACACGCGGGCCAATCGCGTTGGAGTTGTCAAAGGATGGGATTCCTACCCAAGCTCCTTTCAGGTCAGCATCCACAAGAAAGGAGGAACTGCGGCGGGAATGATCCAAAGCCGTTGGGACAGACTTCTGCAATTGAGCCGAACCGCGACGAGGCAAGAATTTTCAGCCGCAATTCCCTACCTGATCGATATCGATAAATTCGCCAAATGGAATGCCTTGATCTGGTTCTTCGGCGGAACTCATCCGGCGAGCCCGGATAATGTACGCTGGTATTACGATCCGACCTCGGGGCTTTTCGAGCCTATAACCTACGACCTGATCATCAACGAGATTTTCCGGAAATACAGAAAGAACGGCTCCTTCGATCACCTCGGCGATGCGCGCCGCTTCGCCAATCCGCTTATCGAACGGATTTTGGAGGACCGGAACGTAACCCGTTTACGCAATCGTTACATTTACGAAATTCTGGAAGACGGCGCCGATAAGATGACGAAAAGTCTCGAAGACCTCTATGCCGATATCCGCGATGCGTTGGGCCAAGGGATACGCCCCTATCGGCTCGAAAGCATGGACGAGCTTCATGACATCCGAATGAACATTTTCAAGGAGAACATTCGGATCTTGCGAACCTGGTTGGAATACGGCCGCGTGTTTATCGATACCACCATTTCAAACGACGGAAAGGACGCCGAAATCCGTTTTGACGTCTATCCGGATTCCCTGGTTGATCTCAATCTGCACCGGATCGACCTGACCCCAACGGCGGCCTTTCCCAATGGCCTGAAAATTAACGGCGTCAGGCTCACCGACCCGGAAGGAAAACAAACAGAATTGACTTCCTTCAAGGCCACGGCCGGAACGGACAGGATTACGCTCGAATTCGAAAAGCTGGCGATCTGGACGAATAGGGACAAACGTCTTCGTCCGGTTGTGACGCGTTGGACCCTGTCTGTCGGGTTCGAAGGCGGTGGCCGTTTCCAGGGGGGAGCCTATCCCCTTGTCGATATGGACTTCATCCATTCGCTGACCAACCGCCCGATCGAATCCTTCCGTACAAGAAGAAGCCCGGCGAAATACGTTAGCGGCAATACTTCCAACCGGAACCCGGACAGGCTGCTCGAGACGTTTCTGAAAGAATCACCGCTTCCCTTCCGGCGGGAATGCGGAAGGC
>PBQI01000207.1 GCA_002725625.1 Rhodospirillaceae bacterium
CGAGCAATCGTCCATCGCCGATGAGGATCTTCTGGTAAAATATTTCATCCTCATTAACCTTCAGCGATACTTCGGTGCCGTCCGGAAGCACGTTTTCATCGCTGACACCGACCGAAATGGCTTGGTTGCCGAAAAATCCATAGGTGTTGAGCGGCACGCTACCGGGATAGGGGTTTATGGCTGGATCATCAATCATCGCCATGCCGGCAATACGGCCTTGTTCCACCGCGGCCGGCAGAATTCCGCTAAGCGATTTCTCACCGTTGTAGAAGTTCAGGGCCTGGGCAACGTCGCCCGCCGCCCAAATATTTTTAACATTGGTGGCCATGCATTCGTCGACCAGAATTCCGTGATCGGTTTCAACCGGGCTGCCGTCGAGGTAGTCGATAGAAGGCGCGACGCCGGTGCAGACTAGTAAAAGGTCGGCGCTGATTTCATCGCCGCTGTCCAAAGTGACTTTACTGCCGTCGCTATTTTTCTTAAACCATTCGAGGCCGCGGTCGCCGCCAAAATTGATTTTGAGATCGGCATCGCAGATTTCCTCCTGTGCAGCACCAATGACCGTGTCGCCAATCCTCATGGTGACGCCAATATCGGCAAATATCTTTTCGATGATTTTGGCGGCCTGCTGATCGAAATAACCGGGCAGGACTTGGGGGCGCATTTCAATAATGGTGACCTGAACGCCGGCCTTGATGAGATTTTCCGCCGCATGCATACCGATCAATCCGCCGCCCAAAACAACGGCTGATTTCACGTTATTCAAGGCAGCGTTGAGATTGACGGCATCGTCCATGGTGCGTAGGACGTAAAAGGAGGTACCCATCAGTCCCGGAATTGTCGGAATAGTGGGGGAGGCGCCTGTTGCCAGCAGCAATTTTTCATACTGCCATTCCTGGCCGTCCTGCAACGTGACTTTACTATTGTCGGCATCGAGAGAGCTTAATCCGGCACCGCTGATAAAATTCACTTTGTTTTTGGCGAAAAACGCATCGTCTCGCAGCTGTACCTTTTCTGGTTTAGATTTTCCCGACACGATATAGGGCAGCACGGTGGGGGAATAGGGTAGGCGTTCATCCTTGGTGATCAAGGTGAGGCTGCTATCCAGATCCAGCATACGGATGGAGTTGAGCGCCGAAAGTGCCGCATGAGAACTGCCGGCAATGAGGTATTTTGTCTGTTCCATAACTGTCATTGTCCGTTTACTCGTTCTCGTTCAGCCAGACCGGGCCGTCGATCGTCTCACCGGTAAGCTGATTACCGGTTGCTTCGATCACCTGGGCGAAATGAACGCCGGTGATATCCGAACCCGCCAGTCCGCCGATAAAGCTGGCCGCCGGGATGCGTTCATTCAATTGATACAGCACTGCCTGTATTTCCTGGAAAACCGGACCACAGTTCCAGGCAAAGCTGACCGACCGGTCTACCACGCCGATGGCCTTCATTTTCTCAAGGGCGTCGCGTAAGGCATCCACCGGAAAGGGCCGGAAAGTCTTAATGCGGATCAGACCGACTTTCTCGCCTTGCTCACGCGCGACGTCGACGGCGTCCTTGCCGGCGCCCGCCATGCTGCCGATGGTGACAATGGCGTAATCTGCATCATCGAGCCGGTATTCCTCTACCAGTGGCGCATAGGTACGGCCAAATTTCTGTTCCCACTCATCATGGGCTTCGGTGATAACGCGAAGCGCGTTCTGCATACCGGCGCAATGGCCTTTGCGGTACCTAACGAACGTCGACGGTCCGCCGGGGCCTTCACCGCCGGTCAGCGGATCCACCGACATGGGTCGGTCGGGGTCGAGGGCAACGTGCCAATTAGTGTCTTTTTCGCCGAGGAAATCATCCACCATATCCTGCTCCGGCAGAATCACTTTGGTAACGCCGTAGGACAGGTAATTGCCATCATGGCAAATATTAACCGGCAGCATAACGTCCCGGTCTTCAGCGATGCGAAAGGCCATGATCAGGGTGTCCAAGACTTCCTGGACGCTTTCGCAATAAATCTGAATCCAGCCGGTTTCCCGCAGCATCATGGCGTCCTGCTGACCGCCCCACACACTTTGCGGGGTCAGACCATCCCGGGTGACCACTGACATTACTATCGGCAAGCGCAAGCCCGGTGTCCGAACATAAGGTTCGAACATGAAATAAAGCCCCGGGCCGCAGGTTGCCGTATAGGCGCGGGCGCCGGCCAGACAGGCCCCGTGCAGAACTGACATAACGCTGTGCTCGCCTTCGACATCCATCAAATCGGCGTCGATCTTGCCGTCAGCGATGAATTGGGAAACATATTCCACCAGAGAGGACTGGGGCGTGATGGGATAGACCGCCACCATATCCGGCCGGGCCAGGGATACCGCCCAGGCGGCGGCTTCGTTGCCGTCACAAACAATGATTTTGGGTTCGTTGGGAAGTGTCGTATCGGGCATAGTCAGTCTCCCTCTTCCAGGACCATGACGATGGCATTGTGGGGACATTCCGTGGCGCAGATGCCGCAGCCTTTGCAGGACTCATAAGTGATATCAAACCAGGCAGGCATCTCGACGATGCACTGGACCGGGCACTGCAGCCAGCAGGTGGCGCATTTGACGCATTTATCACGATTGACGACCGGTCGTTCCGACCGCCAGTCGCCGGGCAACATGGTGGTGAGCTCAGTGCCGATCGGGCAGAGATCATCCGGTATGGTTGCTTGATCAAAACGGGGTCGGGCTTGTTTTAGCATACTAGTCATTCCCAGAGCGTTACCTTTAGTTGATCTGATGAACGGTGGTTTCGTTGTACCCACGTTCGATGGCCAGCATATTTTGATCTAATCCGGCGTCGCGGAAATTCGCCGTCTCCAGTCCATCCTTGAGTGAATCGAGGGATACCATTCCCGAGGTTTTGGCGAACGCGCCCAACATGATGGAGTTGGTAATCGGTTTTTTGAATATATCGAGGGCAATACCAAAGGCGTCACAGAGTCCCAGCTTGGATACATTATCCGGTATCTCAAGCTCATCGAGGCTTTTTTTTGTCGCCTGTACCCAGGTACCACCGGCCTGGAAACCCTTGAATATATCGACAGCCCGGGAGACCGTGGGGTCGATACAGATGATATTGTCCGGATGATAAATGTTGGTGACAGTTCTGATCTCTTTGTCATCAACGCGCAGAAAGGCTGTTACCGGCGCACCCCGGCGTTCAAAGCCAAAAGAAGGAATGGCGAGCGCATACTGACCCTCTTCGATAATTGCTTTGGCCAATATCTTTGACGCCATGACTGTACCTTGGCCGCCACGGCCATGAATACGTATTTCCTGGATGGGTCCCCTCCCTCACATGAAATAACCGGGCACACATACCTTTATGACGCTATTGAACCATATATTTGCCTGCACATGGTTGATTTAGATCAATGAATAGCCTATCCAGAGAAATTAAAATCTCGCAGGTAAAGGTTGCGTAGGCGGGGCAATATTGATCGTACGGTTAAGTTCAGCAGAAATTAGATGGCAAAGAAAACTAAAATTTCGAGCATGACGGGATTCGCTCGAGCTTCCGGGGGAAACGGCACCTATAGCTGGAACTGGGAAGCCAAAAGTGTCAATGGCAAAGGGCTTGATGTCCGGTGCCGGTTGCCCCAGGGCTCAGAAGAACTGGAGATCAAATCCCGCAACCGCACCGGCAAGTATTTCAAGCGCGGTAATATCAATCTTTCCCTGGCGGTTCAGGAAACCGACAAAAAAACCAAGTTTCAGGTAAATCGAGCCTTACTAGATCAATTAGTGGCAACAGCAGCTGAAATTAACGCCGATTCCGACAAAATCGCCCCCCCCAGCCTTGATGGATTGCTATCCGTCCGCGGTGTTATTGAAACTGTGGAAGATGAGGAAGACGAGGTGGCAACGGCAGAGCGAAACGTCAAAATACTGGATGATTTAACGGTGTTGCTTGAAGGATTGAAGGTGGGGCGGGCTGAAGAAGGTGAGCGGATTCGTCTTGTGCTGGATGATCAACTGCAACGAATTGACGGTCTTTGCGGCGACGTCGAGCGATTGGCTGCTCTCCAGCCGGCGGCGCTTACCGAAAAACTTAGGAATCAGGTGGTGGAACTACTTGATGGTATGCCAGCCCTGCCGGAAGAGCGCTTGGCGCAGGAAGCGGCAGTGTTGATGACCAAGGCGGACGTCCGTGAGGAGCTAGATCGGCTCAA
The DNA here is from genome assembly GCA_002725625.1 of Rhodospirillaceae bacterium. Taxonomy (GTDB): domain Bacteria; phylum Pseudomonadota; class Alphaproteobacteria; order Rhodospirillales; family UBA2165. The sequence continues at coordinate 4,199 of PBQI01000207.1, forward strand.
GGCACATTTGGACGCTGCCAGGCAATTGATGAAAGAAGGCGGGGTGATTGGCCGCAAACTCGATTTTTTGTGCCAGGAATTTAACCGAGAGACCAATACCATTTGCTCCAAAGCGGCAGACGTAGATTTGTCGCGTATCGGTCTGGACTTAAAGGCGGTGATCGAACAATTCAGAGAACAGGTGCAAAACATTGAGTGACAGCGGGGGAACTAAATCCTTTTCACGCAGAGGTCTGATGCTCGTGTTGTCTTCTCCCTCGGGAGCTGGCAAAACGACGATCTCGCGAAAGCTATTGGATCAGGATGAAAATCTGACAATGTCCGTTTCTGCTACGACCCGCCCAAGACGTTCGGGAGAGGTGGAGGGCAAAGATTACTATTTTCTGGGTGAACCTGAATTCACCGAAATGGTGGAGAAGGGTGATCTGCTGGAATATGCGCGCGTGTTTGGCAATTTTTACGGCACACCTAAAAAACCAGTCGAAGACGCCTTGACGGAAGGCAAAGATGTTCTTTTTGACATTGATTGGCAGGGCACCCAGCACCTCTACGACAATGACAGCACGCGAGATGATCTGGTCAGTGTTTTTATTTTGCCGCCGGATACAGTTGAATTGGAAAAAAGACTTCGAAGAAGGGCGCGTGATCCAGAAGAGGTGGTGCGCGAACGGATGTCCAAAGCGGCCGATGAAATGAGTCATTACCGGGAATATAATTATATAATCGTCAATACTGACATCGAAAATAGCGTAGCTGAAGTGCAATCGATATTGGCCGCGGAGCGTCATCGCATCGACCGCCAGATTGGGTTACATGATTTTGTGCAGGATTTACGGGGGTTAACCGATTAAAGTCAGTGCATCATCACAAACAGTCTTTTTTTGACGTTATCAGAAGCCCAATTTTGCCCCAAACTTATTTAATGGGAGGATTATGAGAAATGCGGCCGAGAAATTTTGGCGTTCGCGTGCATGATCAGCAAAAAGCCACTGAAGGGTTCACGCTGTATTCACCTCTTTGGGGACAACAAGCAAATCTCATGAATATGAACGGTGAGATCGTCCATCAGTGGGAACTGCCTGGCTATCCTGGGGGCTACGCGAGATTACTTCCCAATGGCAATTTATTTTATGCAGCCTCTACCGACGACGGACCGCCATTCAAAGGCGGCGCCAAAGGCGGTCTCATTAGGGAAGTGGATTGGAACAATAATGTCGTAATGGAATACCGGGACGACTGGCAACATCACGATGTCCGAAAACTTCCCAACGACAATATACTTTATGCCGGGTGGGAAATGATGCCGGAAGAAACAGCTGGTAAAGTTAAGGGCGGTGTACCCGGGACGGAACTGCCTGAAGGAATTGTCAGTGATTTTGTCAAAGAGGTGACGCCGCAGGGGCAAGTCGTTTGGGAGTGGCACGCCCATTCCGATATGGATGTTGAAAAATATGAAATGCATCCATTGTGTCCACGCCGGGTGTTCGCCTGGTGCAATACGACGTTTCCGTTGGATAATGGTGATGTCTTGATCAGCCTGCGCCAGATTAATCTCGTGGCAATTATCGATCGGGAGACCAAGAAATTTAAATGGGAAAGGCACGACGACAATTGGGGGCATCAGCATGACTGCCAAATGTTACCGAACGGCAATATAATGCTATTTGCCAATGGTATGAACACATTAGCGCCGCACCCCTGCTCATTTATTACGGAATTCGATCCCGATACGAATGAGACCATATGGGAATACCGCGATGACCCGAGCACCTATTTCTATTCTCATCACATTAGCGGTGCCGAACGGCTTCCCTCAGGCAATACGCTCATTTGTGAGGGATCTTTTGGGCGATTGTTTGAAGTGACTCCAGAAAAAGAAATTGTTTGGGAGTTTATCAATCCGGAATTTGCCGATACCTTTTTTGGTGAAACAGCCAATTGGATTTTCCGCGCTTTCCGTTATACGCCGGATTCTTCAGAAATAGGTGGCAGGGTTTAGTCGGCCAAAAGATTATTTCTGCTGGGAAGCGTAGGCGACAGCCAACCGGCAAAAATCGGCAACCGTTAAATCCTCAGCCCGAACAGTGGGATCGATGCCCGTCGCCGGGATGTCGATGGCGAGAGATTTTAATGACGATCTCAGCATTTTTCGGCGCTGGCCGAACGCCGCCGCTGTAACAGTCTCAAGATTCCGCCAGTCGGCTGCAGCTAATGGCTCCGGCCGGGGCGAAAATGTTACAACACTGGAGGTGACTTTCGGCGGCGGTGTAAAGGCTTTCTTATCGACGTTGAATGACAGCTGGGCATCCCAAAGCCACTGAGTCATGATGCTCAGTCGGCCATAGGCTTTCGTCGATGGGCCTGCTATCAGTCGTTCGGCAACCTCCTTTTGAAACATCAGTGTCATGCCGGAAATCTCGGAAGCCAAGGGCAACCATTTCAATAGCAATGCGGTCGAGATGTTGTAAGGTAAATTGGCGATAATCTTCCGCGGTGACGGCGAAAGCGATAAGACGTCAGTCTCCATGGCGTCAGATGCAATAATCGTAAGGCGATCGGAATATGTATCCTTCAATTCCGCCAGCGCGTTGAGGCACCGTCGATCTCTTTCGATCGCGATAACCTGGGCAGAATTTCCGGCCAGCAACGACCGCGTCAATCCGCCAGGACCTGAGCCGACCTCGATCACCGAAACGCCATTTAGATCACCCGCAGCGCGAACAATGCGGTCGGTAAGATTTCCATCCAGTAGAAAATGCTGACCGAGAGATTTTTTGGTGCCAAGATCGTGGCGGGCAATGACGTAGCGGAGAGGAGGAAGCTGACCGGACTGGTTAGCGTCTGACCGGGAATTCATGGCGCCAAAGATTCCAACTTTGCTTGCTGGCGATGTTCTGCCAGCTGTGCCGCCATTTTGATGGCAGCGATCAGGCTTTGCTCATTGGCCTGGCCGGTTCCGGCGATATCCAATGCGGTTCCATGGTCCGGCGACGTTCTGATGAATGGTAAACCAAGTGTGATATTGACGGCTTTCTCGAAAGCTATTGTCTTGATCGGTATTAGTACCTGGTCGTGATACATGCCGAATACAACGTCGTATTTTTTGCGCGCGGCAGGATGAAATAAGGTATCCGGTGGAAAGGGTCCGCTCACATTTAACCCGTATTTTTGCAATTTTTCGATGGCTGGCTTTATCAGGACAACTTCTTCGCCACCCATTTCGCCGTTTTCACCGGCATGGGGATTCAGCGCGGCAATGGCAAGTCGAGGATTCTCAATGCCGAAATCCATGGCTAGCGAATTTGCCGTTAAGGATACCGTTTCAATAATCAGGTCCGGCGTCAGTATCTCCATTGCCTCTCGAAGGCCGACATGCTTCGTAATCGGAACGACCCTAAAATTGTCGGTAGCCAACATCATGATGGGTTCAGTTTCAATGCCTGCCAAGGCGGTCAGGAACTCCGTATGGCCTGGGAAATCAAACCCTGTTTCATATAAACTGGATTTATGAATCGGGTTTGTAACCATGGCACTCGCCTGTCCCTTTAAGACATAGGAGAACGCCCTTTCAATGGCCTCTTGAACGGCAGCCCCATTTTCCGGGAGCAACATCCCGGGGGCGCTTTTTTTAGGCAAAATAATAGGTAGGACCGGTAGCGATCGATCCCATAAGCTTGCGGCTCGTTCGGGGGAAGAGATTGTTTCGACTGATACATCCAGGCCAATCGAGACAGCCAAATTTTCCAAGCGCTCAGGTGAATCGATTACAAAGAAAGGCGGTAAGTTTTGGCGATGATTAAGCCACGATTTTAGGGTGATCTCACCTCCGATCCCCGCCGGATCTCCCATTGTAATGACAACCGGGAGTTGGGAATCGAGCATTAGCGTATATCCACAAATGCG
>PBQI01000208.1 GCA_002725625.1 Rhodospirillaceae bacterium
TGGCGATATGGATGGACAACCAGGTCCAATGGCTGAAGATGCTGGTGCCCCGCCTGTCGGTGATGTTGCTCCTCCGCCTCCGGGTGAAGGTGGCGTGGGCCCCGAAGGATTCCCAATGGGTGAACACCCTGACCATCAAGGACCGCAGGACGGTCCTCCTCCGGGCGATATGGCCGGCGATGGTGGAATGGGTGCCCTTGGCGATGCTTTAGGAGGGCCTCCGGCTGACTCTGGTCCAGCTGCACCCATGGAACCTGATGCAGCGGATGCTGCTATCGGAGCTGCGATGGATTCTGCAACCGAGCAAGGCGGTGCTCCTGGAGCTGATGCCGGGGAAGCAGCTTCTGATGCGGCCGCAGATGGAACTGCTGAACAAGAAGAAACTGTGGATCCAGCTGCAGATCCAGCCGCTGGTATGGGTTAAAATTCAGTTTTACAACTGAAATAGTTTGACCTTCAATTTTTGAGTAGTAATTACCCCCGTAGCTTGAATAGTTGCGGGGGTAATTTTTTTGAGTGGAGCTGGCTATGGTCATAAAGTCATCCAACAACATGTTAAGCCCCGAGGATAACTTTACGTGACCATGAGTTAGACCCATTTATATTAAGTCATTGTTATTTTATGACTGTTTGTTTAATAAATGCAGGCAAAGTTACATAATAGTATTTTTGTTTTGGTGTAAATATGTCGACAAGAACAATTAGGTCTTCCGCTCTTGCTATCACCTTTATAGCGCGGCAGTTTGGTGTCCGTATCAATGCGGATTTCGTTGAGAATGCTATACAGCAGGGCACTTTATCGAATTCAAAAGAACTCGCTGCGTTCTTTGCCAAGCAAAGAGTTTTAGCAAAACCGAGGAATAGCAAAACTAAAGATCTTCTTGATAAAAGCTACATGTTTCCATGTGTTGGTATAATGAAAAATGGTCAAGCTCTCATTTTGATTGGGGCTGACAACCAACCGGATGACGATGTTCAGCATATAATAACGATTGATCCAACCGATCCGACCGCTAAACCATCCAAGATCGAAACTCAAGATTTTGATGCCAATTGGTCGAAAAAACTCATTCTCGTATCCCATTTGACAGAAAATATATCACAAAATAGAATTTTTGATTGGTGGTGGTTTCTTCCTGAATTCGGTAGATTTAAGAGTACGCTTTTTCTGACTTTTATAATGTCATTAATTGTTCACGCGCTTGGTGTCGCCCCCATTATTTACATTCAAATTTCACTCGATAAAGTCCTTGGATACGAGGCAACATCGACTTTGTATGTACTCACCGCTGGCATTATTATTGCGTTGGTTTTTTCAGGGATTTTAGCATTTGCGCGTGATTTCATAATAAATCACATTGCAACAGTCATCGAGGCCCGATTAACGGGCGACGCTTTTGACAAAATGCTTAAGTTGCCCGCACAGATGTTTCAAACGACTTCTGCTTCTGAGATTGAAGGCAATGTGCAGTCGGTTAACGCTATTAGACTTTTTATCTCAAGACAAATCTTGACAAATCTCTTCGATGCAGCGGGCATATTGGTTTTTGTTCCCGTTTTGATTGGCTACAGCCCAATCTTGGCTTTAGTCGTCATTTTCTTCTCAGTAATACAAGGAATAATTGATTTAATTTCCAAGAAACAAAGTCAGAGAATGGGGCAATTTTCTGGCTCAGCAGGTGCAGCAAGGACGGCAGTTCTTCGAGAAACCATAAGCGGTATAGATACTGTAAAGGCTTTATCGCAGGAAACCATTCAGAGAAAACAGTGGCGGGATGCAAGTGCGAAAGCGATTAGATTGAATGTCAATTCAGCTAAGATTGGAAATTTATCGGCAAGTATTAACAGCACTCTCATGAACCTTATGACGGTAGCGATAATTTTTACTGGAATAAATTTAGTGTTTGCTGGAGCCCTTTCCGCAGGAGCCATCATTTCCTGTAATATGTTGGGTGCTAAGGTGGTTGCTCCGGTGAAAGGACTGATTACATTTTTTGCCGATACTAACTCGGTCAAGGATGCAATGGAGAAAATGGGGTCAATTTGGAATGCTAATCCTGAACGGGTTGGTGTCGGCCCCCAGCATGTTATTAGCGGCAACTATGTTTTTAAGAACCTTGCCGTTAAATTCGGTGAAGACTTCGCCCTTGCCGATATAAGTGGCAAGATTCCAGGAAGAAAAAAAATAGCAGTTGTTGGTCCATCTGCGGCCGGTAAATCGACTTTACTTAGGCTTCTTCAGGGCTTATTGCGACCTAGTTCAGGAACCGTAGAGATAGATGAGCATAATTTAGCTAGTATTGATCTTGATCATTATAGACATCAAGTGGCGCTGGTAGATAATTTTCCGACTTTCTTCATGGGATCAATTGAAGAAAATATTCGCCGCGTTCGTCCTAATATAAGCAGCCGTGAATTCGAAAATATTTTGGATATTTCCGGTTTAGGAACCATCACAAACGATTTTTCTGATGGATTGGCAACACCGCTCGATGTCACGGGAAGCAGTCTCTCGCAGGCTCACAAGCTGACAGTTGCTCTGGCCAGGGCGCTAGCCAGTTCTCCCAACTTGTTAATGTTAGATGAGACGGTAAACAGTTTGGATAAGATGGCTCAGGTACAATTCAAAAATAACCTCAGTAATATTGCAGAGGGACGAACATTAATAGTAGCTACTAATGATCTGCGATTTATTTCTAGTTTTGATTGGATATTAGTCCTGGAAAACGGCAAAATCGTTGGCCAAGGGCAGCATGAAGAACTCTTGGAAAAATGCCCATTGTATGTTCAGCTTTTTGAGTTAGAGAGGGAACTCTCTAGCGATGTATAATTTTGAGAAAAATAGTTTTGACCACAATCCCCACATATTGTCCGAGCAAATGATATGAGCAACGAACTTAATCTTCCAAAAGGTGAATATGTTTTTAGAGAGGGAGAAAATGCACAATATGCATATATCCTCCAGGAAGGTGTAGTTGAGATTGTTAAGACAAGTGTCGATGGTGAGACGACACTTGCCGAGATTACGGAAAAAAACACAATCTTTGGGGAAATGGCGCTGATTGATGGTGCCCCAAGAAGTGCCGGTGCAAAGGCAAGAACGGATACCCTCTTAACGCAGGTGGATAAGACGGCTTTTCTAAATTATGTGTCTCAAAACCCTCAAGCTGCGCATAACATTATGCTCAAGCTCTCCAATGAGTTACGTGAGGCCAACAGAACGGTCTCAGACTTAAACAGCAACGTTCAAATTGATGATAGTGATAGAAGCAAGGATTTCATTATCGATATTAAACAAAGCCAATTAGACATAGATGATACGGATGCAATTTATGATACTCCGCCATCAAAGCCACTCATGTATGCAGCTACCATAGTTCTAGCGCTCTTCGTAGCCGGATTTGTTTTTACTTCGAGTACAAGCGTAGACACTACAGTATCCACTCGCGGAAAATTTACTACAAAGGTCCCCAATGTCGACGTTCAAGCCACATCCAGTGCAATCATAAAAAGAATAGTTGTTGAGAGGGGGCAATTTCTTAAAAAAGGTCAACTCGTCGCAATTTTAGATGAAACAGATGCTAAATCAAACTTGACCAGTAACATTGAGCAATTAGCTGCTGTAGAAAGGCGTTTGCTCAGAATTAAATACGAACAAGAGTTGATAGCATCGGGAGGAGCTATTCCTAAGGAATCAAAACTCAGCACCCTTTTAAAAGACATTCTGAAAAAACGAGTGGAACAATACCGTGCGAAAATTAAATCTTTCTCATCTCGCATAGTTAAACTGGAACAAGAGATTGCCACAGCAAATGAAGAGATCAATTCGGCAAATGAAACTTTAGCAATAACCAAGGAACAAGAGTCCCTTAAACGTAAAATTGAGGAAGCGCGCAAACACCTTTACGACAGAAAGAACGGGTCGTTATTGAGTTACCTTCAGGCTCGTGATGCAACTCTGGCGGCTAAGCGTGCTCGTTTTGATGCCAGAAATTTGCTCGCTAGTAAAATGGCTGCGTTGGCGGCGAAAAAAACGGATTTGTCGACTTTGTCAGCTGACCGAGAAGAATTTACAGCATCCTGGTCATCATCTCTGGGCGAGAGCCGGTCAAAAGATGAAGATGCCCGCATACAGCTATCTCAAGAGGCTGTAAAATTGAAGCGGGATATGACGAATGTTGAGGTGCGTGCACCAGTCGATGGCATTGTTCTTGATCTCCCAAAAGTAACATCTGGTTCCATAGTTCGTGAGGGAGATGTTTTATTAACTTTGGTGAGGAAAAATCAACCTCTAACACTGGAGGTGGATGTAACGCCAAAAGACATTAGTAATGTTAGGCTAGGAGCAGAAGTCTCTGTGAAGCTCGATGCTTTGCCTTTCCAGGAATTTGGAGATATCGATGGAAAGTTAACATACCTGTCAGGAGACACCTATGACGATTCGTTAGATGGGGAAAAGGGGTCTTTCTACCGTGGACGCGTCGATATTTCACCATCAGAAATCTCAAAACTCCCAAGTGATTTCCGTTTAACACCGGGAATGACTGCCAGTGCTGATATGAAGGTTGGAAAAAAGAGAGTTATCACTTACCTGACCCATCCTATTTTGAAAGGATTTTCTTCGGCGTTCAGTGAGCCGGATTAAGGGTTGAAGAATCCCCCCGGATCCGCCCGACCATTGGTGCCATTTCTTTAACCTGCTTCACTTCTTTTGATACGATCCAAGCGCCGCCTCTCATTCACCTTCGCTCCATGAGGCGACACTAAAAAACGTTCGCGCCCTGTTAGGGTATGTTACTTCGGGTATCGATATTCAAAAAGCGTGGCAGAAGATATTTCAATCCGATTATGTGGGTTAACCGGGAGCAGGTAACTTTCAAAAGACGGCGAAATAACATAATGGTAAGTTATTATTTCCACACCAGCAAAATACACGAGGGTCAGCAATGGCATTATCCGAAAACGTTGAAGTTCACGAAACAGAAGACCTGATCGAATATTCAGTCGAGAAGCGAATTCGCAAGAAAATGCTGCAGTCGAAGGGAGTGATTTGTGAGCTTGTTTGCTATGAACCGGGCCAGAACACGGTATTTCATAAGCACCCGATGCAGGATGAAATTTTTTGCGTTCTTGACGGAACCGGCGTCATAACCTTTGAAGATCGTGACGATATTCCGGTCAAGCAGGGCAGCGTGGTTTTTGTGCCTGCCGGAACAACCCATGGCATCGACACCGGCAACGAGCGGTTATCGGTCATGTTCACCAAAGGCCCGGGCGTCACCGGCAAGGCTACAAAAGGATTTATGCTTGGGGAAAAACCGGTAAAATCGGAAACCTGTCCTTCCCCCCCCCTATAACTGAATCGGTTCTGGAATAGTTCTCCGAGGTAAAAAATCTTTGCTTTCGGCAAACCGTTCAACGTCGATCCCGGGAATAGTTTTCTGTCGCAGTCGATAAAAACGACAACCTCTTTCGGAGTCAGTGCCGATACGGGCCATCTCAGCTCTGCCAGAGCGTCATCCCAATAAAGGCTCACGACGACCAGCCGGTTTACAGCCTAACCGTTTAGTAAACCGGCAAACCGGCTTCCAATACCGGTGGCCCACCCCTGGTAGGAAACGCGCATTTTGTTCCACCAGCTGGTGTCACTGTCCCTACGTTTGGAACTGTATCGAACCGCCAAGACATAAGGACGTGCAACCATTAGAGTTGGTGGGTCAGCGCCTGTTGATCTCTGTCTATCTGCCTACTGACGTAACGCCTGTGTTGTAGGTGCTGTTTATTGTTCTTTCTTTTCCTCTTTCTTTTCCTCTTTCTTTTCTTCTTTCTCCTCTATCTTCGTGCCATCCCTCCATTCACCAACGTATTTTTCCCCATTTGCCCAAGTATAGGTGCCCTGCCCATTTCTTTTTCCATCCTCGTATTTTCCTTCGAATTTATCCCCATTTACATGGATATAAGTACCTTGCCCATTTTTTTTATCATTCTTGTATTTACCTATGTATTTGGATCCATTAGCCCAGGTGTAGGTTCCTTGGCCGTGCTTTTTATCATACCTCCATTCACCTACATATTTATTGCCATTTGCCCAAGTATAGGTGCCTTTGCCATGCCATTCACCATTATTCCATTCGCCGACATATATAGCTCCACTGATAAAAGTATAAGTCCCTGCACAATTCGTCCAAGTGTCCATACTGTAGTTTCCGGGACAGGGTGGCAGACTCCACCCATCTTTCACGTTAAACAGAAAAACAGTGAGGACCAGTAAAATAGGTGTTAGTCGTTTCATTCAGTGAGCATACCACAGAAATGTTGGTGGGGGGGGGAGAGTTAGGAGAAACCTAGACTTGGTTGATCAACTTACTGTCTCTAAACCAAAAGTCGAAACTTCGTTTGAGAACGCCGGAGTAATAATCCCTCACTGAAGCGGCCAGATAGTCTGGTTGCGCCGGAGTAAAATTCAGTCAGTAATTCAGCACGGCTTTCTTTACTTTCCCTCAGAAATGTATTTCGTTTACATACAGTCAAGCCTCTTTTGAAACGGGTTCAATATTCTAAATGGAAACACTGGTTACCGTCACCATTCCGGTTTTTGGTATTATTTTAACCGGGTATTTGGCCGGAAAATTTGGTCTACTCAGTGAACATTCGGCCAAGGCGATTAACGCCTTCGTTTACTATTTTTCGTTGCCCGCGCTGTTGTTTCTTTTGACCACCAAAGCGGACTTCGCGGAAATCGCCAATTTCTCCTTTATTTTGGTTTTCGTTCTGGGGACCGTCATCGTCGCCCTTATCGCCGCCTTCGGCGGGCGAGCCATATTCGGGCTGACGGCGCGGCCGCTCACCATTCACGCCATGGTGTCAAGTTACGGCAACACCGGCTACATGGGGGTGGCCATTTTTCTTATCGCCTTTGGCCCCGGTGGCGTATTGCCCGCGATTGTGGCAACGATTACAGCAAATATCCTCGTTATCGGTATCGGTCTGACGTTGCTCGAAGGTTTTCGGGAAGGTGCATTTTCTCAAGGACCGGCGGCGCTAAGGGTATCAAAATCACTCATTTTGAATCCCTTGATCATGGCACCTTTGCTGGGCCTGGTTGTCGCTATTCTAAAACTAAAATTTCCCGCACCCATAACCAACTATTTAGATTTACTGGGAAGTGCCGCGGCACCTTCGGCATTATTTTCCTTGGGTCTTTCCATGACCATTCAGTCGGTGAAAGTCAAATGGGGAGAGATAGCCTGGTTGACGGTCATTAAGTTACTGCTGCAACCGCTCGTCACCTTGGCCATAATTGTCTACCTGATACCATTGCCGAGCCCCTACTTTGAAGCGGCGATCATACTAGCGGCCTTACCAACGGGCGCATCCCTCTTTGTCATCGCCGAACAGTATGGTTCCTACACAAAAGAAGCCTCGGCCATGATTGTCTGTTCGACTGCAGGTGCGGTTTTCACGATTTCCGCCGTATTTATTGCTTTGGGGATATGAGATATTAGATGTTGTAAATTTGGCATACCAACACTGGAGAGAAGAACATGGAACTCAACCTGACGGGCAAGGTCGCGTTGGTAACTGGCTCGACCAGCGGTATCGGTCTGGGAATTGCCGAACGGCTTGCGGAGGAAGGATGTACAACGATCATGAACGCCCATCTGCCCGCGGAAGAGGTGACCGGTGTTCTAAGCGAATTAGCGGAAAAATATGATGGTGAGATTGAGTACCGGCAGGCCGACATGAGCAATCCCGACGCTATCGGTAAATTATTAGAGGGTATTATCTCCCATCACCAACAGCTCGATATTTTGGTCAACAACGCCGGTGTTCAAGTGGTCAGCCCGATCCAGGATTTCAAAAACGAGGATTGGGAAAACGTTCAGGATATCAATCTCAACAGCGCTTTTCACACCACTAAAGCCGCTTTTCCCGGCATGCTCAAGCGGGGTTGGGGACGGATTATTCACATTGCCTCCGCCCATGGCTTGGTTGCCTCAGCGTTCAAAGCCGCCTATGTCACGGCCAAACACGGCATGATAGGGCTCGGTAAGGTGACGGCTCTTGAAGGCGCGGAACATGGTATCACCTGTAATATGATTTGTCCGGGATACGTGTTGACGCCTCTGGTCGATCAGCAGATCGACGACCAAGCGAAAGTGCACAAAATAAGCAGGGACCGCGTTATCGCGGAAATCATGCTGACACCCCAGCCGACCAAAAAATTTGTGCAGATCGAGGAAATCGCAGCCTTGGCCGCGTTTCTTTGTAGCGATCATGCGGCCTCCATCACCGGTGCGGCGATCCCCATTGACGGTGGCTGGACTGCCCGCTGATCAGGCGAACCGTATGACAATCTGTGTGACAAAAATGCTCCCCCGCTGACCATTGATTGAAACATCGATTATGATGGCGTGACAGGGCACTATCAGAATAAAATCATGAAACGTTATGGAAAACCACAGGTTATCGTACCCGATAAACTAAAATCATATTGTTCAGCAATGAGCATAATCAAGAATGCCGGAAAACAGGAGCCCCGACGTTAGAAAAACAACAGATATGAAAACTCTCATTTTCTTTTTCGTCGACGAGAATACGCTATGTTAAGGTTTCGGCGAATGCATGGTTTACAAAAGTTTGCCTCAATCCACTTTTCAGTTTTCAACCACTTCAACAAGGAACGGCGTTTAAATTCAAGAGATACATTTAGGGTTCAACGTGAAGCTGCTCTTGCGGAGTGGCAGCAACTCTGTGCTGCATAAAATTAGAATATTCTTGCTAAACTGAGACGAGTTCACATTCGTCTGACAGCACCAAGGCAATTGGCGATATGCTCTGCCGCGCCCTGTAGATCGGCAAGATGTTTATCCGCAAATCGGTCTATGGATTCGGTTCTTTTTGGCCACAGCATATTGATGCAGCCAACTACTTTGGTTTCGACACGAACCGGAACGGCAATCGCTTGAAGCTGATCTGATAAAATTTTGTTCCTCATTGTGGCACCGACGAAACGCTGTTCGCGACAACCGTAGCCGCGCAACCGGACCGTTTTCAGGTCATTCAGGAGTTGAGCGCGCTTAATGCTCAACGGGGAGGAAAACCGCCCTCCAGTGTAGAGACTACCGAGAACTTCATTTTGTTCGTTTTTAGGACAAAATGCTAAATATGCCCGGCCAACCGCGGATAAAATAATATCCACTTGATCACCAATTTGATTTCTGTTCACTACTAACGGACTGTACCGGCGGCTGGATTCAAGTAGTTCCATGTTCAAGCCATTGCGAACAAAAAGATCTGAGGGCCAAGGTAAACGTTCTGCGAGAAACCCAAATTCGGCAGCGGCCGCTTGGGCGATGAGACTCAATTCAGTGGAATTCTTTCTCCGACGAGTCCGGCTGACTTGCATGCGGGGAATATCAAGATTCGTTCGATACATGTCATCGGCCAGACTGCGCCGGGCAAGCTGGCGTTTTTCAAGAGTTCTCAATATACGCAAAAGAGTGGCCTTAGGGATACCGGTTGCTTTGTTCAACTGAGCCAATGAAAAACCATCCCGCTCTGCCAGCACCTCCAAAAGGTCGATGGCTTTGTGGAGGGATTTGATTTCCTTTACCGGCATTTCTAATCACCTAATGGTTCACAATGTGAAACGCTATCGCAAAACATATTGCTGGGCAAATTGATTTTTCAATAGGATCACCTGCAAACAACAAAACCTTGGCCAATGACAGGAAGGGAACATTCGTTATGCCCATCAGAACAGGACAGGAATATCTGGAATCGCTCAGAAGTGATGACCGAGCAATCTATATCGATGGGGAACGGATCAAGGATGTCACTAAGGATAAGAGAACCTGTATGGCGGCTGAGACTATGGCTGAACTCCTTGATATGCAACACGATCCTAAATTTTCTAACAAGTTGACCTATACTTCGCCGGTCTCCGGCGACAAAGTGGGCATTACTCACCTGCAGTGTAGGTCCAAGGAGGACATCATTGCCCGCAACGACGCCATCAAGATCTGGATGGACGCCACCTGTGGCATGCTGGGGCGCAGCCCGGACTACAAGAACGTCATGTGGGCGGCCTATGCGGCGGCGGCGGATATTTTCGACCGCGACGTATTCAAGGGTGCTCAAAACGTTCGCAATTACCATGAATATGTACGCGAAAATGACTCCCTGATGACCCACGTGCTGGTCAACCCCCAAATCGACCGCTCGGTACCAGCCCACCTTCAGGAATCGGATGTGGTCACCAGGATCGTCAAGGAAACGGACGAGGGCGTCGTCGTCAAGGGTGCCCGTATGGTGGCCACGCTCTGCGCCATGGCCGATGAAATTGTCGTGATGCCGGCGGCGTCCCGCTGGCCAGCTGACGTCAAGGTGGATAAGGACGAATTCTCTTTCGGCGCCGCTATTCCGGTATCGACGCCTGGACTGAAATTCATCTGCCGGCCATCTTTCTCCAATATCAACTCAGATCAGGTGGCGGATTATCCATTTACCCTGCGCTATGACGAATCCGATGGCTTGGCAATTTTCGATAATGTATTGATTCCTTGGGAACGGTTGTTTATCCACCGCGACAATGAGTTTGATGGCGAGGTCACCGAAAAGGGCCAAATTTTTCCTCATATGGTGATGCAGTCGGTGGTCCGTTCGACCGCCAAGGCGGAATTCATGATGGCCTTGACGTTCGCCATTGCACGCATGACCAAGATCGACCAGCATCCAGCGGTCCAGGTAGTGCTAGCGGAAACCATCGCCATCGCCGAATTCACTAATACCTGCCGCATTGCTGCCGAAGCCGACGCCTTCGAAACCGAACACGGCATTTACTCGCCCGGTGTCAGCCATCTCCAGACCTGGATGGCCATGTTCTGGAAAATGTACAACCGGCAATGCGAAATATTGAACACGCTGGCAGCGGGCGGCATGGTTGCGGCGCCTTCGGTCGACGAACTGGCCGGTGAAATGAAGGAAATCGTTGAAACCTATTTCCAGGCAGCCAATGCGGATTCCGAAACGCGCACGCGGCTCTTGCGCCTAGCTTTCGATTCCTCACTGTCCAGTTTTGCAGGTCGCCAGCGCCTCTATGAGCAATATTATCTAGGCGATCCGAACCGGACCCAGAGCCTGTGGACGCGTACCTACGACAAGGATAGCCACATCGAGCGCATCCACAATATGCTGGACGATATCAAACAGCGCTACGAAAACTAAACGCACGGAAAATTCTCCCTCAGCGTATATGGTAGCATGATGAACCGGTTGGTCTATATTTTTTGCCTGAATTTCTGAGGCAGAAGGCGGCTGAAAGAACCCGATATGCCTAAGATCACCAACGGCGATATGATCCGTAGTGGCAATACTCTAATTCGCTTTCACGGCATCGCAACCGAAATCAGTTCACAGCGCCTGGAGTTGATGTATCAGTTGCGGTAGGAAAGCAGTCTCCAAGTGAATATGTCCTGCCGGTTTACAAAATAATCTATTTCAGATTTGATTTTATAAACCTGGTAATTGCTGAAACCACTTCATCTTCTACCCCGTTAAAAGTGTGAGGTGTGCCTGGATGACAGGGATGCCGCCCCATGTCACTGCCGCCACTTACGATCAACACCTTAGCATTCGGCGACGATATGGAAGCGGCAACAATTTCCTTTGCACCGGACGCAGGCGTATCGGGACATTCGTCATCTTCATGGCCAACTGCCAAGAGCGGAACTGTGATCTTGTCCAATGCATAGTTAGTCACGGGGACATCATCTCCGATAAAGCGATTTTTCAAGGTGATACTGGAGTTGAGAACTACGCCGTCCACTTTCGGCTTACCGTTGACCGCATAATAAGCCGCGGAGACAGCGCCGAAGCTGACACCTACTATCCATACCGGCAGATTCGTTTTTTTCTTAATCCAAGTAACCAACGATCCTATGTCCTTGAGATGCGAATTTGAAATGCGGTAGTCGGGGTGCATACCGCCGCGGAATTCGGTTTGGTCTGAAGGCGCTATAGGCATGGCAACAAAAAAACCTTTGTCAGCGAAATCTTCACGGGTCATGGATAGAAATCCGCGGGCGCTGTTGATGATCCTGGAACTGCCGCTGCCACCTTCCATAAGGATGATTGCGGCTGACGGATTTTTCGAATCAATCAGAATGACTTCCATGGTCGCACCTGGCCGTGGCTTCAGCTCAATACCACCCTCAACAGCCACATGCACAACAGGTCTCAGGGCCAGATCGATTGCCATGTTAGTGGCCAAATTGGTGGCAACAGTCTGACAGCCGGATATTGGAACGATTAGCAGAATGGCGAGAAGCGACAAACGCACGGAAATTTTCCCCTCAGCGTGTATGGTAGCATGATGGTTCCGCTGGTCTATATTTTTTGCCTGAATATCTGGGTAGTCGGGAGCGGTAGGGCAGTTGCCTACAGGCGAAATTCTATGGACTATGTAAGAGATGAAAATGAGACGGGGCGGCTTACGATGCCGTGGGAGTGGCGGCGTAATTAGAAGTGAGAAATGTGAAAGACTTTGTGACGGCTAGAGCTTTGCTAGTTAAACATGGTCACAATGATACGATGACTGCGGGAGCCATCGGTAAAGCCTACGTAGAGGAATTTTCGTCATCAAATCAATTGGACAAAAACGATCGGGTATGGGGTAAAAACGATCGAGTAGGTCGCCTACCACGGCAACTGTTCGCCATCGAAGTTCCAATAAGTGCCCGTGTCTTCCAGGGTCAGGCTATCCAGGACCTTGCGCATACCGGTTATGGATTCCTCGACAGAGTTATGGGCATTGGGGCCACCCAATTCCGTGCGGGTCCAGCCGGGGGCAATGGTGATCACCGTAACGCCACGGGGTTCCAGCCAAGCACCAATGCTACGGGTCAGCATATTCATAGCCGCTTTGCTGGTACGATAGGCGTAACGCCCGGCTTGCCAAGTATTGGCGATGGACGCTAGGCCGGACGATATCATGACTACCATCTTGCGCTCGCTGGCGGCAACGTTGTCGGCGAATTCACCCGAAACCCGTCCTTGCGCAACGACATTGGTCTCGAAGATGTCGAGCCACAGATCAAAGTCATAATTCTTCAGATCAGGGTCATCCTTGCCCTCGAAGACGCCCCTGCCGTAACTGTCGACGATACCGGCATTGTTGATGAGCATATCCAAGGGAGCGCCATTCAGGGCCTTGGCGACGTCGGTGATCTCTTCGCTTTTCCTGACATCCATGCGGTGAATGGATAACAAGTCGGCGAAATGCTCAGCCAGCTCATGAAGTGATTCGGCTTTTTCGGGTTCTCTGCAGCAGGCGTAAATCTGCCAACCGCCGGCTAGATACTGTCGCGTGAATTCCAGACCGATTCCCCGATTCGCGCCGGTGATTAACATACTGGACATGGCGGAATTCTAATCCCTTCTCGTCAATATGCAATGGCAATTCATAGAACAAATGGTCTATTCTCAATTCCTGATAGATTGTCCACAATGGTCGCTCTTATGAAGTAATAAAAGAGGCAAAAATGGCAGAGGAAAATATCGAATTCACCAGTGACGGAATCCTTCTCAAAGGGCATTTTTATACTCCAGATGGAGCAGAGGGTCCGTATCCGTGTGTCGTCATGGGAGGCGGCTGGTGCTATGTGAAGGAATTGATTCAACCCGACTATGCGAAGTTTTTTACCGATGCCGGTTTTGCTGCGGTGACCTTCGATTACAGGAATTTTGGTGACAGCGAGGGCGAACCGCGCCAGCATATTAATCCCTGGGAACAAATCGACGATCTGATTAACGCCATTTCCTATGCTTCGCTTCGGGGTGATGTCGATGAGAAGAGGATCGGCCTGTGGGGCATATCATACGCTGGAGCGCATGTTTTTCCCGTTGCCGCACTTGATGGTCGCGTGCGTTGCTTGATGTCCGTGGTGCCCATGTTGGACGGCTATTACAACTCCATCCGAGCCAATTCCAATGTCGGCTATCGGGAACTCCTTGAGATTATCGCCAGTGATCGCATCAATCGATTTAAAACCGGTGCCCATGGCACTATCGCCCACTCCGCCCACCCACATGAAAAAGCCTCGGCTTTTCCAGCGCCTGAAACTTGGCCCGTGTTTAAAAAATTCAAGGAGACCGTGGCGCCTAATCATGAACATTGGTCAACCATCCAGAGCGTGGAGTACGTATTGCGCTACGACGTGACACCCTACATGAAGCGGATTATTCATACGCCGACCCTTATGGTGACGTCTGCATACGATGACATAACCATGACCGAATTCGAAGTGCCGGCTTTCAATACGGTGCCAACGCCAACGAAAAAATTGGTTCAAATTGGCGGCGGTGCTTCGCATATGTCCCTGTACGATAATCCTGATCACCTGACTTTAGTGGGCGGTGCTTGCGCCGAATGGTGCCGGGACCATTTGTAGCGGGATTTAGGAGGGTCTTTCGTATGATACCACCCAGCCTCAGCTTTTTCGCCAAGGCGCGGGCGACTTCATATCTTCGATCATTTCAAAGCTGCCGAGTCTGCACTCGTGGTAATTGACATACAGGCCACATTCATGGTGCCGTGTAGCCATGATGCTCGACTTCAACACCGTCATGGTATCCGACTGCACCGCCGCTTTGTTAGATGAATACCATCGCTTGAGGTTTTATTCAGCAGTTTGACGATGTGATGAACCATAAGGAAGTCACCGAACTGATCGCCTGCTAGCCCAATACGAGCAAGACTTAAACTTACCCCCAATGCTTCAGCAAAAACGGCAGCATGGTTTCGATAAACAGGTCGCTCTGCTCTAAATTAACTAAATGCCCTGCCTTGGGAATGATGGTGAACTCGCAATCCTTGATCTGCGCTGCCATTTGCTCGCCCAGTTCGGGCTTAGTCAGGCTGTCATTTTCGCCGTAGATCATTTGGGTCGGCACGGCGATATCTTCGAGTTCCGCCGAGCGGTCATACATGGTCGTCGCTTCTACGGTCTTAATATAGCTTTCTTTATGCAGCGCTGCCATACTGTCCACGAGACGTTGATATTGTTCTACCGTGGCTTCCGGTCCGATCAGCGTTTTAGCGACGATGGGCGCAATGTCCTTGGGCTCCTTGCCCTCTTCGGTCAACGGTTTACGGCGCAAATTGACGAAACGTTGTTTTTCCTCCTGAGAGAAATGTTTGAAGCCGGCAAATGTCGAAACCAACAGCAAGGTCTTCACCCGTTCGGGAAACAAGACGTAAAAATCCTGTGCAATCCGCCCCCCCATAGAGAGTCCTCCAATGTGGGCTTTTTCCACGCCAAAATGATCCAGTAAGCGTAGAAGGTCACGGGCGAAATCGCTGAAATCGAGGGGGCCGTTATAATCGTCACTATCACCGTAACCCCGTGCGTCCCAGGCAACGGTATGAAAATAATCTGAAAATGCCTCAACCTGTTCTGTCCAATTGGTCCGATTGCCGCCGATACCGTGCATAAGAACTAACATCTCACCTTCGCCGGCATGATCAATGCAGATTGTGGGATTATCTAGAATTCGTTCAGTCCTTATCTGGGGCATGGCGATTTCTCCTCAATTTCAGGCCTCCCAACAGGCGCGCCTTTCGGGTTGTGAATCCTCAACAATTGGTGCTGTCAGATGAGCCCGCATTCATCTGACAGCACCGATTAAAGGGCGTAATTATTAAACTCGCGGCACGCGCGAGGATCAATAGACTTTTCAGCCGAGCGGCATACCGTTGCCTTTGGTCAGCTTAGACTGATAGGCAAGGTTTCCGGCGCTATCGAA
>PBQI01000209.1 GCA_002725625.1 Rhodospirillaceae bacterium
ACTGAGATCCAAAGTAAAATATTGGGCCCCAACGCGGTTACAGACGACGTGCCGGAAAAAGCACGGGCATCTATCACTGATTTGGCTGATGACTTTGTTGAACATATGAAAACTGATATAGCCAAATGTTTGGAACAGTTATTCCACGTTTCCCATAACTTAAAATGTAAAGGCGGTACCTTCGACTATGACCTGCTAACAATCATTTTCAATCAAATCTGCCGCTTGATTGAGAAAATTTAACCACCCCTTGCCCCACTCGATATCGGGGTAATCGATTTACACATCAATTCCCTCCACGTCGTGCATTCGCAGGCACCTAAAGGTGACGGCGGGAATATCGGTAATTCATTGTTGGACGGCTTGGATCAAGTTGTTCAGAAATGGAATGAATCGTAGTAACCGTCAATAAATCGAAGAATGAAATTATAATCCCAAATAGGCTTCCTGGATGCCCGGATCGTTGATCATTTGCGCGCTGGGACCATTGAGTGCAATTTCGCCACTTTCGAGGACATAGGCATGATCCGAAACCTCTAAGGTCCGGTGCACATCCTGTTCGGCCAAAAGGATGGTCAAGCCGGTGCGGCGAAGTTCCTCTATTATCTCGAAAATATGTTGCGCCATTACCGGCGCCAAGCCAAGCGATGGTTCATCGAGCAACAGAACACGTGGCTCTGCCATCAGGCCCCGTCCCAGGGCCAACATTTGCTGTTCGCCGCCGGAAAGCGTCCCACCCGCCTGATTTCTGCGGTTGTGCAGCCGCGGAAAAAGATCATTAATCTTAGCCAGATTATCCGCGGTATTGTCTCGTGCCCGACTGGTAAAGGCACCCAATCTCAAATTTTCCTCAACCGACATTTCAGCAAAAATGAGCCGTCCTTCCGGCACCATAACAACACCTAAATCCACCCTTTGGTCCGTCGGCAAGGTTTCGATTGGATCGCCATCGAAGGTAATGCTGCCCTCCGCTACCGGTAACAGGCCGGCAACGGTTCTAAGGGTGGTACTTTTTCCGGCCCCGTTGCTGCCAATCAGTGCTGTTACACCGCCTGCTTCAGCGGTTAAGTCGACCCCGTGAAGAATGCGCACGGCACCATAACCGCCCACCACACCCGTTAGCTGCAAGCTCGCCGACATCACGCGTGTCCTCCGATGTAGGCTTCCAGTACTTGGGGGTCCTTGGCTACTTCACTCGGGGTACCTTCGGCAATCAACTCCCCATGATGAAGAACGATGATCCGGTCTGATAGATCCATTAATGCCTGCATGACATGTTCGATAATCAATATCGTCAGATCGTAGCTGTCTTTGAGACGCCTGATCACGGCTAACATGTCCTTGACCTCCGATGGGGTCAGTCCTGCCATGACTTCATCCAGCATCAGAAGGTTTGGATTGGATGCCAAGGCTTTGGCGACTTCCAGTCTTTTTTGACCCGAAAGAGTCAATGTACCTGCCGTCTGATCAGCGCGGTCGTCCAATCCGATTTCCCCCAGTACCTGGCGGGTGCGCGTTTCCGCTTCTGATTTTGATTTTCGATGATCGCGGCCAAACCTTACAGCCGTCAAAACATTTTCAAACACGGTTAAATTCCGGAATGGACGAACAATCTGAAATGTTCTGGCGATCCCGAGGCGGCAAACGCTGTTCGGCTTTAAGCCGCTCAGGCTTTGACCCGACAAAATCATTTTACCTTTGTTGGGCCGAGAATGGCCGGCGATGAGACTGAACAGAGTCGTTTTACCTGCACCGTTGGCACCCATAATGCCGACAATTTCGCCACTTTTGACAGAAAAATTTATACCCTGGAGAGCTTGCAGCCCACCGAAAGACTTACTGATATCCTGGATATCCAGCAAACTCATGATGCCCGCCTCGATTTCTCGGAAATATAGCCGACGATGCCGTATGGCATGGTGAGAACGAACGCAATAAGCAGGACACCCAATATAATCATATAAAGCTGCGGGGCATTCGCCCAGAGAAGTTCCGACAGAATGACCAACATCCCCGCACCGAGTATCGGCCCCCTGGCATCGTCACTGCCGCCGATAATTGCCATGGTGACGATGGTGAAAGAGACTAACGGGTTAAAGACCTGCAAGGTTTCGAAATAAGTAGACCGCAAGGCCATCAGCCCGCCGACCATTCCCGGAATAACTGCCGATATCGTAAATGCGATTGCTTTATAACGCGCCACGGGAATACCGATAGTTTCAGCCGCTGCCTCATCTTCGCGGATAGCAACTAACCCTTGGCCGAAGCGGGAACGCTTGAGCGCCCAGGTCAGCACCGTCGCCACGACGGCCAGAAATAGCATGGCGTAATAAATTTCCTCGGTTCCGGGCGCCCCGAACAATAGCCGGCTGGCCTTCCCCATTCCTACTTCCACGTTGACGACGACAAACTTTACCAGTTCAGCAATACCAAACGTCAAGATAACGAAATAAGGGCCCCGCACCCGTAAAACCGGCGTACCAATAGTAAAGGCGAACAGGCCGGCAAACAGGCCGGCCAACGGAATGGCGATGAACAGGGGGATCGTTTGCCAGGTAACGACCACCGTGTAAGCGCCGAGCCCATAAAAAACGACATGGCCAAGTGAGATATACCCCGTCATGCCGGAAAGGATTGCCCAGCTTTGGGTCAGAGCAATCCACATGCAAAGGGTCAAAGCGACGGTCAGTGAATAGGCGTCGACAAACCCAGGCAAAATAATGGCCATCAAAACTAGCGCACCGAACGTTAATCCCGTAACCCGACCGTTCATCTAACGATCTTCCCGCCACCCAGGAAACCCTGAGGCCGCACCAACAGGATCAGGACGAATACGCCATAGAGTAAAACTGATCCATAAGTGGGTGACGTCAACGCAACGCCGTAAATTTGTAGAAATCCCAAAAAGTATCCGGCGACAATGCCTCCCGTTAAGTTACCGAGCCCACCCAGGATAATGACGACAAAGGCGGCAATGGTGAACGGAAAACCCATGAAGGGTGAAATCTGTTCGGTCATGCTGAGAAGAACGCCGGCCAGTCCTGTCAATCCGAAGCCGAAGCAGAAACTTACCAACTGCACTTGCTTGACTTTAACTCCGACCATTGCCGCGGCGGTCTGATTTTGGATTAAAGCCTTGATCGCGAGACCATAGATATTCGTTCTGAGGAATAAAATAACCAGAAAGCAGATGATCAAAGTAACGAACAACGTAACCAGCCGATTAACAGTCATCGAAGCTCCCCCGAATTCATAGACAGAATCCATATACTGATAGGCCCGCGGTGAAGCCGTGAAGGCGAACGAGGCGACATTCTGAATGATCACCGAGACACCGAAGAAGATTAGCAGCGAGTTGGCTTCGATACGCTCGATCATCAGGTCCGAACCCAATTGGCGCTGAAACAGTCCGTAATAGACGCCGGCGCCAATGGCCGCCGTCAGTCCAGCTGCAATGAACATGGAAATCAGGGGTGATACGTCAGCCAAGGTAAACAGCCAAAAGGCGACATAGGCGCCGATCATGATAATATCGCCATGAGCGATATTTAGTAGCCGCATGGTACCGTAAACCAAGTTCAGCCCCAAAGCGATCAGCGCGTAGGCCGATCCCAGCACCAAAGCTGCAAAAGGCAATTGCCCTGAAAACAAGACGTCCATATAAAATCACACGCAAAAATAGGAAACGTAAAAAGGGGACACACATCTATTTTATAACAAAGATGAACGTCCCCTTTTTAATTTTTCAGGTAGAAAGCCAACTCAGCGTTTCATGAATTTGCTGGTGGCGATTTTTTTCGGCCAGATAAGCTCCATTTGACCGGCTTGTTGCTGCAAAAATGCAACCGGGGTAATGGCGTTTTCGATACCTTTAAATTTGACCGGACCGTTAATGGTGTCAAACGTGTCACTGGAAATTACCTGACGCAGTTTGTTTTTATCGAGGCCCGCCTTGGCAACCGCCTGTTCGAGAATTTCCAGGGACATGTAGGCAATGGCCGTATCCAGATAGTCGGGATTCATACCTTTGTACTTTGCCTTGTAGGCCTTGAAGAAAGGCTTGGCCCGCGGCCAGGCTTTCTGGGCCGGGCTCCAATGACCCATGGTGACTATACCGTCAGCAAATTTACCGAAAGCTTTGCCGAAGGCGTCAATGGTCGGACCAACCAGCAGGAACTGGAATGGCGCCGAGATGCCGATGCCTTTGGCTTGCCCCATGTAAAGGAACGAATCCGCTGGGTAAGCAAGACCGATTACTGCATCCACGTTTGCCTGCTTTATTGCTGTCAGCATCGTCGTCATGTCTTTGACGTCCGGCGGGTACTGCTCGTTTACTTTGACCGCGATCCCAGCTTTCTTCAGTGCCGGCAGAAGATACTGTCGATTTTCTGAGGAGAATGGCAGGACATTGGAGATAACGGCAGCTGATTTGACGCCGTTAGCCTGGAGAAGTTTTACCAGTTCTGCAGCCACTTTGTCGGGAAACATAGGTGTCGGGAACCAGATGTTGCCCGGCTTGATTTGACGAACCGCAACCGAGGCCGCCGTGTTGCCTACCATCGGGAATTTATACTTTTGTACGACACCGGCAACGTTCAAATGGTGCGGTGTACCCCAGGGTGCAATCAACAGATCAACCTTGTCCTGGGTGATCAGCTTTTCGTATATCTGCGCTGATTTAGTCGGATTGGATTCATCGTCATACCAGATCAACTTGATAGGCCGCTTGATTCCGGCAATGTTTAAACCGCCAGCCTTGTTGACCAATTCGGCCCAAAGCTCGTAGGCCGAAATCTGCGACGGCGCCGCTTTGGAAAACAATCCCGTTTTGGCGATTGAATACCCGATGCGGACAGGATCAGCCGCCTGAGCGGTAAAACCGAACATGATAAGAGCGAATGCTGCTACCATAATTTTTATTTTCTTAGACATGTTACTACCTCCTGGTTTTTTGTTTCTATTTTAAACAGATGAATAAACGCTCTTCGGTAAATAGTGGAGCACTCGCCGTTCTAAGAGTACAACAGCGCCATATGCGACTATACCAACGATTGTCAGCATGATGATATAGACAAATACCATCGCAGTTTCAGCCGCACCTTCGGCAAAAATGAGTTGTGACGCCAGCCCGACACTGGCCCCAACCATTTCACCGACGGCCACGCCAATAACAGCCAGCGTAGCTGAAATACGTAACCCCGCAAACAACGGCGGCAGGGCATCATGAAACTCAATCAGTCGAAAAATCTGCCATCGGCTGGCGTTAAAGGTGCGCGCCAGATTAATAAGATCCGGATCGACTTTGCGGATGGCAGTAAGAACATTGACCATGATCGGAAAGAAAACGATCAACACCGCCACCAGTATTTTTGGATAAACGGTAAACCCCATCCACAAAATGAATAGAGGTGCGAAAACAACTTTCGGCGCAATTTGCAAAATCAAAATGTAAGGCGAAAAGATAAATTCGAGGCGCGCCGATATGCCGAATATGTAACCGACTATCATCCCAAGCAACGACCCAATGGTAAATCCGGCAAACGTTTCCAGGGCGGTAATTCCGGTATGATAAAGGAGCTCCTGTTCCTGGTAAGCGCGGACGAATTCTTTCAAAACCGAAGAAGCGGCTGGGATAATATAGGGCGGGATGCCGAGCAAACCCGGCCCCCATTCCCATAAAATAAGAAAGACGATCAGCACGGCAATACTTGCAGAAATATCAAGTCGCATCGAGCCGTCTTTGTTCATTTTAAGCCGCCCCTTCGGAATTCACTTAGCTGCTATTTGACGAACTGATTGGTATACAGATCGCTTACGGGCAGCGCTTTTTTCACGATGCCTTGCCCGACATAGAAGTTTTGCAGCTCTGCTAGTCTGCCGGGATCCATGGCGCCGGCCCGCTGCTGTCCCGGATAAACGTATTTGTTATAAAGTGAGAATACGTTGCGGACATATTTGTCCTTACCTTTTTGTTTTTTGACAAAGGCTGTGTAATCCTTGGTAGCACTATCGGGATTGGTCATGATATCGGCCATACCCTTGAGAGTCGCCCGCACCAGTTTTTGGATCAGAGCCGGATTTTCCTTGATAACTTTGTCCGAAGCCAGAATGGCCTGCGCCATGCTCTTGAAGTATCGGTCAGCCGGGAAAATTTTGACTTTAACACCAGCGCCTTGTGCAATAGCAATCCAGTCGGGCACCCCCGCCAT
Source organism: Rhodospirillaceae bacterium (assembly GCA_002725625.1). GTDB lineage: Bacteria > Pseudomonadota > Alphaproteobacteria > Rhodospirillales > UBA2165. The sequence continues at coordinate 6,210 of PBQI01000209.1, forward strand.
GGCATCGGCCTTACCGGCCAGAAACAATTTCCAAACACCGACCGGACCAGCGCCCTGGGCATTGATATCGCTGCGCTTCAGGCCTTGACTGGCAAGCATGCCAAGAAGCGCATAGAAGGTCGTATCCTGGAGGGACAGCGAGGTAACGGTTTTTCCTTTGAGATCACCAGGACCGTTGATACCACGGTCGGCACGAGCGACCAGTTGCATCAAAGAACCACCACCCAAAACGGCAACTGCCTTCACGGGAATGCCATTGGGCCGCACAATAACCGGCGTATCACCAAGCCCACCACCAATTACGGCATTGCCAGCGCCTACTTGTTTGGCGACGTCAACTCCGCCACGCGCGGTTTGGAATTTAACATTAAGACCTTCGTCTTTGTAGTAGCCGCGTGCTTTGGCAAGCATCCAAGGCGCGAATGCAGGCAGGAACGGCGGTGCCGGCAACAGATAGGTAACGTCTTCAGCCTGGGCCTTCTGAACATTACCAGCTGCCAGTAATATGCCGACTGCGATAGTAGAAACAATAAATACTTTGGTCAAAAATTTGTGTTTAAACATTATAGCCTCCGTTGTTGTCAATTTATCATCACAAGGTACTTTGATTTTTTTATTGGTTTAAATTTTAATTTCATGTGCCATTTCATCCACATGGAGTAATTCCATCAATTGCGTTACATGCTCGCTGACCTTATTGGCAAAATCCTGGCGGCGCGCCATGGGATTGGAACGTTCAGGCAGGTCGACGTTGATTTCCTCGATAATTGTACCCGGCCTCGGGCTCATCACTAGTATTCTGTCGGATAGTGTAGCCGATTCAGATAGATCGTGGGTGATAAAAAGGGCCGTCTTCTTTTTCTTGGCCAACGTCTCAGCCAAATCCTGCTGCAAAATCATTTTGGTCTGGGCATCCAATGCCGAAAAGGGCTCGTCCAACAGCAGCACTTTAGGATCAACGGCCAGAGTGCGCGCCAAGGAGGCCCGTTGGCGCATACCGCCGGAAAGTTGATGAGGATAGTTTTCCTCAAACCCGCTCAACCGACAGCTATTTAAAAGATCGAGCGCTCTTTCCCGCCGGACTTTGGGGGGGACACCCAATATTTCCAACCCGATCTCCACATTTTTGCAGATCGTGCGCCACGGCAACAACAAATCCTTTTGCAGCATAAATCCGACATGGGCGTTGGGCTTGTCAACAATTTCACCGTCAACTAAGACTTCACCAAAGCTTGGCTGATAGAGCCCTGAGCCCATATTCAACAGCGTACTTTTTCCGCACCCGGAAGGCCCGATGAGGGAAACGACTTCGCAATCCTGAATCGACAAGCTGACATTTTGCACGGCCGTTAGCACACCGCCATTACTTCCCCCTTTAATTTGGAAGTTCCGGGTAACGTCTCGGAATTCTAGCCTAGTATCAGTCATTCATTGTAGGCATCGGTTATTCACCGTCCGCAGCCTCCTTTTCAAGAATACCGTTGAGCACTTGTTCAGGCGAGAAGGGTAGTTTGCGTAAACGGATGCCGGCTGCATTGGTCAGGGCATTGGCAATCGCCGCCGGCACCGACACCAAGGTGATTTCACCGATACCCTTGGCTCCAAAAGGGCCGTCCGGTTCGGGAATTTCCACCATATCGGTATGGATTTTATAAGGTATTTCAGACGATCCGGGGGCCTTGTAATCCAACAAGGTTGGATTGACGAGACGACCATCATCCCAGACCATTTCCTCATAAAGGGTATAGCCGAGCCCCTGGGCGAAACCACCTTGGATTTGCCCCTCGACCAATCCCGGATTGATCGCCCGCCCCAAATCCACACTGTACCAGGCTTCGGTAGCCTTGGGTTTGCCAGTGGTGTGGTCCACCTCTATTTCCGCCACCATGGCGGCAAAGGTAAAAACCCCAATATTGGTGAAGGGAATGCCTCTGGCGGAAGCGCGGCTGGGATCGATCGTCGGTTGATCAAATATTAGCGTGTGCGAACCGACGATAGGACCACCCATCCCCCAATGGGTCATAGCGGCAATTTCGAAAAAGGAAACTTCCTTATTCGCCCCTTTTACTCCCACGATACCGCCTTCACGGAGTTCGAGTTTATCGGTTTCGCTTTCCAGAACAATGGCGGCGTATTTTTTTATTTGAGCCTCTACATCCTGGGCAGCGCCGACAACCGCTCGACCCGTCGTATAGGTAACCCGGCTGGCCGTGGTGCCCCAATTGTATGGAGATCCATCAGTATCAGGCGTCGCCGTCCTAATTCTGTTTATCGGAATTTTAAGGCATTCAGCGCATATTTGGGTCAGCACCGTATCCGATCCCTGACCTATATCCGTTGCCCCAGTGTTCAATACGAAGGTGCCGTCTTCGAGCATTCGCACAATTGCGCCGGTGGAAAGCAGTCCGGATATATGTCCGGAAACAGAGACCCCAACGCCTCTGCCGTTACCCTGGCTACGGCGTTTATCCCAATTCGAATTGGCCCGAACACGCTCCAAACATTCCACCAGCCCATTCGAGCCGACCGTTTGTCCGCCGAACCATCTATCACCGTCGCGCTTGGCGTTTTTGATCCTCAATTCAATGGGATCCATGCCGATTATATCGGCAATCTCGTCCAATTGGGTTTCCCCCGCCAAAGTCACTTGAGGATTGCCAAACCCCCGAAAAGCGGCAAAGCGCAAATGGTTGGTGTAGGCCACTTTACCCGATATCTTGGTGCTGGAGAATCGATAAGGTCCGATCCCCATTAATAGACCGGCGCATAATACACCCGGGCTGTCGTCGGCATAGGCGCCGCCATCCAATAGCGCTTCGATCTCACGAGCGACCAAGGTGCCGTCTTTCTTGGCGCCGGTCTTGCAGCGAATTTTAAAAGGATGGCGGGCGCGTACAGTTTCGAAATCCTCTTCACGCGACATAATCATTTTGACGGGTCGTCGCGTTTTGATTGCCATGGCGACGCAGAGAGGCTGTATATGAGCTTCCATTTTATTGCCGAAACCAGCGCCGACCTTTGGCGTCATAGAACGCAGTTTTGACATCGGCAGACCCAACGACTCGCAAACATTAGCCTGAACCCGAAACACCGACTGATTGGCCGACCACAAATTGATATGACCATCCGGCTCGATCTCAGCCAGCGCGCCGCAGGGCTCGATCGATAAATGATTCTGCGCCTGGGTTTCGTAATTATTTTCGACAATGACGTCGCATTCGTCCCACGCTGCATCTACATCGCCTTCGGATATCTCCGAATATGACATCATATTGCCTTCGCATATGGCTTCGAATACCTTGAAATAATCGGCCAGATTTTCATGCAAAATGGGCGCATCGGGCTCCAGGGCCTGTTCGGGAGATAGCACCGGCGTCAGTTCCTCATATTCAACTTCGACCAGCAGAGCCGCGGCGCGCGCGGTCGCTTCGTCCTCGGCGGCTACACAAGCTACGGGCTCACCCATATAGAGAACTTTGCCTTTAGCGATCGGGCCCTCATCCTTAATAAAAGGACCCATTTTACCATCGCCAAAATCATCACCGGTCAGCACACAACGAACTCCCGGCAGCTTTTCGGCTTCGGAAATGTCATAGGAGATGATCCGAGCATGGGCATAAGGGCTTTGAACCATGGCACCATGCAACATATTCGGCCGAGAAAGATCTGCGATATATTGTGCCCTTCCCAATGCCTTTTCCAAGGCATCAAGTTTGGGGATTGTTGTTCCGACTGTTGTATATGAATCTGTCAAGACTCAACCCTCCGCCGCGCTGCGGACAGCGTCGATAATTTTGCGGTAACCGGAACACCGGCAGAGATTACCGGATAGCCCCTCCTGGACTTCCTCAACACTGGGATTGGGATTGCATTTCAGCAAAGCATGAGAAGTGACGATCATACCTGATGTACAAAAGCCGCATTGCACTGCACCGTTGTCGACAAAAGATTGCTGCAAGACAGAGGCTTCACCGTTATCCGATATACCTTCAATGGTCGTGATTTCACGTCCGGTACAATTTAGCGCCAGCGACAGGCATGCGCGCGCCGTCTTGCCGTCCAGCAAAACAGTACAAGCTCCGCAGACGCCTTGGTTGCAGCCCTTTTTTGCCCCGGTCATGCTGAGCTTTTCGCGTAATACATCCAACAAAGTAGTACCGGGATCGGCGTCTACCGAATGTTCGGCGCCATTTATCGTCAAAGTTATCATCGTTCCCCCGGTCATAACTAAGCTCCCAATTCTTCTTGGGCCGTAGAGAAAGCTCGCGCCACCATGCGCGGTATCAGTAAGCGGCGAAAATCGGCCGAAGCACGAACATCATCCACGGGATCTGTCGCCTCGCTCAACGCTTGCCCCAGTTCCCGGATACCGGCCTCAGAAAGAGCGCCGCCCAGCAGAGACTTCTCCGCATCGGGCAACCTGACGGGCGCCGGACCACAGCCGCCGACAGCAATAGACAAATGGCTGCAAGTGTCACCGTCCATGGCCAGAACCATCGCCACCATGGCAATCCCCAAGTCGCCTTTAACCTTGGCCAGTTTTTCGTAAACCCCCGCTGATCCGGGCGGCACAGGCGGCAATATAGCGGCCGTTACCAGTTCACCGCTTTGCAAAGCCGTTTCGTACCAGTCGGTAAAGAATTCTGTTGCCGGGACGGTGCGCCTACCATGGGAACCGGCAATTTCTATATCGGCGCCGACGGCAGCCAAAGCTGAAGGATAGTCGGCTGCCGGATCGGCATGACTGACCGATCCTCCTAAAGTACCCATATTGCGGACGACCGGATTAGCTATCTGCGCAGCGGCACGTCTAACAACAGAATGCCCGCCTTCCAGTTCATCAGAGGACGCGACCTCACGATGCAGCATACCGGCACCAATTTGGACCGATCCGTCAGCAGATTTCTCTATGGTTCTAATTTCGTCGACCCGCCGCAAGCTGATCAAACCAGTAGGTTCTAACAATCGCGCATTCATCATGGCGACAAGACTCGCGCCACCGGCAACGCATTTAGCGTCCTCGTCCTCAGAAAGCAGAGTAACTACTTCGTCAACTGAAACCGGTTCTGAATACCGTGTCTCTGACATATTATTTGCCTCCCCCATTTCTTCTGGGGCTTGATGGCGATTAACCGCACACCGTTTTGCTATTTACTATTTCAGCCCGGAAAATTTCCGATACCTATTAACTCATTAATTAAGTCTTTATCCAACCTCGATTTCACTAAATTTAATAAAGAATAGCATTCTCTATTGACAGTTTTTGACTTCTCTGTCAACGTAAACTCAACAACGAAATAAAAAATATTATGAGGCGCGCTTGAAGTAACCGGAACGACGACCGGTTATCAACTAAATCAAAATGAAGATCGAAGAAACATTCCATGTTCCGGCAACGCCGGAAACCGTCTGGCAGTTCATTACCGACCCGGAAGAGGTCGGCCCGTGTGTGCCGGGATTAAGTGATATCGAAATTGTCGGCCCGGACCGCTACAAGGCCAAGGTGAAGGTCGCCGTGGGACCGATAAAGGCATCTTTCAATTTTGAAGTCGAGGTCACGGAAGAAACACCGCCGTCACAAATTCTATCTGTCACCCGTGGCGAAGAAGGCTCTAAGAGCAGTAAAGTCACGGCCCATAACATTTTGCGATTGGCGCCGTCAGAAGGCGGCACCAAAGTCTATTATAGTTCGGAAGTATCCATTACCGGACGACTCGGCAAGTTTGGGTTAGGCGTGATGAAGAAAAAAGCGAAGAGTATCGGTGAGGAATTCGCCGATACTTTTTGTCAGCGTATTACAAACAGCAAAGTAAATGAAAGTGAACCGGCGGCGTTTTCCGCCCCCAATGTACAAGCAGCCAAAGATCAAATAGGAGGTAGCTCAGCGATGGGTAAAATGGATTGGTATGATATGCGGGAGTTCTTGGACTTCTGCGAAGAGAACGGCGAGCTCATGCGCATCACGGAAGAAGTCGATCCCGCTTGGGAGATTAACGGCTTGACGCGCATCAGCCTGCAGGACCGCGGTCCCGCTCTCCTGTTCGAGAATATTAAAGGCGCCGACTATCCAATGGTGGCCAACCTTTTAGGAAGTGATTTCCGCTTTCTAAAAATTTTTGGTCTTGATAGTTATAGCCAGTTCAACCAGCATTGGCTCGACCGTACAGAAAAACTGATCCCTTGGGAAATTGCCCAGAACGCACCCTGCCAGGAAGAAGTCATCGAAGGTGACGACATCGACCTGCATAAGATCTGCAATACCGTCTGGCACGAACATGATGGCGGTGAGTTTCCCGGTACGCTATCAATCTCCATCACCCGCGACCGGGACACTGGCGTTCTCAATACCGGCATCTACCGCATGCACACCCTGTCCAAAAACACGCTTGGTTGGGGCGCTCCGGAATATACCCATGGCCGCCAGCATTACATGATGTATGAACGTGCCGATGAAGAAATGCCCATGGCAGTGGCGACGGGTTACGATCCAACGGTAATGGTCGTCTCATCGACCCGCACCGGACCGGGCATCGACGAATTCCACATCGCCGGGGCACTTCAAGGCAAGCCCCTGCAAATGGCGGAAAGCGGCGCAGACGGTATTCCCGTCCCGGCCACATCCGAATTTGTCTTTGAAGGCGTGATCAAACCCCACCATCGGGAAATTGAAGGCGGCTTCGGTGAATATACCGGTTACTTCGGTGAGGCCCGGTCCAATCCAGTCTTCGAAGTGAAACGCATTACCCACCGCGAGAAACCAATTTACCTTGGCGCCCGCGAACAGTGGGATCCATCCGACAGCTCCCGCTGTGTCGGTAAATCATCTCAGGCCGAAGCTTTCAAAACGGTCAAAAGCCTAGTGCCCGGTGTGCTCGATATGCGGTGCGATGTCACCTACGAAGCCATTATCAAAATCGACAAGATGTTCCCGGGCCATCCGCAACAGGTGATGGATGCTGTTTGGGGCGGCACTTATGCCCGCTACAAACACTGCATCGTCGTCGACAAGGATATCGATATCTGGGATTACGACTCAGTTCATTGGGCACTGTCCACCCGCGTCCGCGCCGACCGTGACGTTACCATCAGTCCGCGCCGTGCCGGCCAATGGCTCGACCCGGCGGTATCGCTACGGGAA
>PBQI01000210.1 GCA_002725625.1 Rhodospirillaceae bacterium
AACATAGAACGCCATCTAAATTCTAGAGATACATATAAGGTTCAACGTGAAGCTGCTTTGGCTGAGTGGCAGCAACTTTGTGTTGCATAAAACCACCGTATTCATGCAACACAGAGATTGGTTCGCATTTGTCTGACAGCACCCACGCCCGCATTAGTCCAGTACCGTCACCGCCAACCCCCACCCAACTCTCAGGGGTGGTGGGGTCGTAAAAGGGGGGACTTAATTTCTCTCCTTCGCGCGCGAGGCTTTTGTTTGGTGTCTATGATTTTTGGATCGTGTATGCGATTTCGGCGGCTTTGCCCCCGATAACGGACTCTATTTGAGAGTGCTGATTCCGGCAGTTAATAGCCAAAACCGGACATTCACACTAGTAGGCACGCCAATCAAACCAATACAAATATTTCAGGCGTTGCCAGCATAATTAAAAACCGGGTGGGAAGCCCCGTCCTCCGCGTTCGAGTGTAATCCAGCGGGTTTCTGTAAACGCATCAGTCGCCCATCTACCGCCATGACGGCCAACGCCGGATGACTTTGATCCACCAAACGGTGCATGTGGCTCATCGTTAACCGAAGAACAATTAATATGGCACATGCCAGTTTCCAGCTTTTTAGCAATTTCTAGGCCACGGTATTCATCTTTTGTGATCACGCCAGAAGATAGACCGTATTCGGTATCATTTGCGATAGAAATGGCTTCTTCATCGCTCGAGAAAGGGATAACGGGGACAACCGGACCAAAAGTTTCGTCCTGGTATAATTTCATGTCAGGCGCGACATCAACCAATATAGTTGGCTCGACAAATCGTCCTTCAATTTTACCCCCGAGGACAATCTTAGCGCCTTTTTTCAGCGCATCATCGATTTGCTCTTTGACGCGAGCCACCTGTCGGTCATTAATCAGAGGACCGATGATATGAGAGTTGTCCTTGGTGGTATCACCCACTTTTAGCTTGGAGGCGCGTTCTTTAAAGCGATTTAGAAATTCCGGCATGATACTTTCATGAACCAGGATTTTTTCGACCGACATGCAAATTTGCCCCTGATGCATAAAGCTTCCGAAATTAGCTGCCCCGGTGGCCCGGTCCATATCCGCGTCATCGCAAACGATCAGCGCATCTTTACCTCCAAGCTCGACGCAACATTTTTTTAAATGAGCTCCGGCTCGTGCGGCAATCTCCCTGCCGACAGCTGTTGAGCCGGTAAAGGAAATACCTTTTACCAAGGGATTCTCAACCAGTTCCTGGCCAACTTTGGAGACGTTGTCTCTGGAACACGTTACGACATTGAGCACACCACCTGGGACACCGGCTTCTTCAAAAATTTCGGCAAACAATAGCCCACCAGTATAGGGCGTTTCTTCGGACGGTTTGAGAACAATTGTATTGCCCGCCGCAAGCGCAAAGGCGATGCCGCGCGCTGTCAGTATGGTCGGGAAATTCCATGGGCTGATGACTGATATCACGCCGACCGGGCGACGTATGGCCAATGACAATTTACCTGAATCCGATGGTATAACCTCGCCAATCGCCTGATAGTTCATCGCCGCCGCAGCATAGAACACTTCCGGGATATACATGGCCTCGAACATGCCTTTGCCGAACCAACCACCAGCTTCACCCTGGAGAGCTTTAACAACATCCATTTTCCGCTTTTCGAAAACTTCGGCAATCTTAATCATGTAGTGGGCGCGCTGATTATAGGGCAGATCAGACCATTTCTCGAAGGCATGATTGGCTGAATCGATCGCATTGTGAACTTCTGGCACGCCAACATCAGGCACTTCTGCCCAAACTGTATCATCCGAAGGGTTGTAGTCGCGAAAGGTTCGATCAGCCGGCCACCAACGGCCTCCAACATACATATCTTTAAATATCTTGTTCATAACTGTCTCTCCTATGACTTCGACCGGTTATTTTTTATCTGCCCTTAGGTCTTTGATGTGATCCGTTTGGCATTTGCTGGCACGATCAATTAACGTGCGGATATCATCTTTAAGTATTTCATTCGTTTGATGGCGTTTTTGTGGGCCGGTGACAATGTGTGTCGCCCCACCGAGGTAAGCACGTAGAACTGCCTGATCATTGGCCAACTCCTGAGCCGTGTCTTCGCCTGTAATACGGCCAGTTTCCAACAAATAACCTCGATCAGAAATGGCTAGGCTTTGCTTGGCGTTCTGCTCAACCAAAAGGATTCCGACACCAGTTTCGCGAATTTCGACCAATGTCTTGAATAGTTCAGAACAAAGGACTGGCGATAATCCCAGAGAGGGTTCATCCAGCATCAAAATTGTAGGTGTCGACATCATCGCCCGGCCCACGGCAACCATCTGCTGCTCCCCGCCGCTCATGGTGCGGGCAATTTGTGACCGGCGTTCAGCGAGTTTTGGAAATATCGCCATGACGCGATCCAAGTTAATCGACTGCTCAGCGCGTGCTCGCTGAGGATAGGCACCAAGTAAGAGGTTCTCAAGGACGGTTAGTTCGCCAAAGAGCGCACGGCTTTCCGGCACCATGGAAAGGCCTATTTCGACGACCTGGTGTGGGTCCCAGTCATAGATCGATTTTCCATCCATCAAAATTTTGCTTTTTTCCCGGAAAAAATCATCGTCATCGTCATCAAAATCATCGTAATCAATCATTCCTGCAATTGATCGCAAGAGTGTGCTTTTTCCGGCGCCATTTGCACCCAATATGGTAACAATTTCTCCTGCCTTGATATTCATCGACACACCGTCGAGTGCGCGGTGAGGACCGTAGGAAACTGAAAGGTCGCGGCACTCAAGCATCATCATCTCCCAGATAGGCCCGTACCACTTCCGGATCGCTGAGAACATCGTGCGGCGATCCTTCGGCTATTTTAGCCCCGCTGTTCATGACAATGCAGCGGTCGCACAGGCTACGTATCGCGTCCATATAGTGTTCAACAATAATGAGAGTCCGGCCTTCAAATCGGAGCTCATTAATCAGCTTAATGCCAATATCCATTTCGGTCGGATTTAAACCCGCCAGCCATTCATCAAGCAATATGATTTTAGGATCGGATATTAAGGCCCGTGCCAGTTCCACTCGCTTTTGATCGATATAAGTAAGCGCGACGACGGGCATAGCGTCCTTACCGCCGAGGCCAACCTGCTCGATGACAAAATTGGTGCGCCGGTCTAATTCGGCTTCCCAGTATCGCTGGTATCCAAAAACACCGCCAGCTGCAACGTTTTCCCTGACGGTCATACTCGGCAGCATTCTTACCAATTGGAAAGTGCGGGCAACACCCCGCCGGGAAATGCAATTTGCCGAACGCCCAGTGATGCTTTTGCCGAAGACAGCAACTTGCCCGGAATTGAGTTTTAAAAATCCAGAGATCAGGTTCAGCATCGTCGTCTTGCCGGAACCGTTCGGACCAATCAGACCTACAACTTCATGCTCCTTTACGTCGAAAGTTATCTGATCGACAGCAACAAGTCCGCCGAAATTTTTTGACACGCTTTGAATGGAGAGCGCTGTAACATCGCTCATGCTCTGTCCCTAAACACTTTATATTTAGCCCAGTACTTTTCACCCTGCCCGACAAATCCGTTTGGTATAGCATAGACGATAAGCAAAAAGGCGATGCCCAGCATCAGCGCCGTTTGATTGGGAAATTGGGCCGTAATGAAATCCCACGCTAAAGCAAAGGGCACTACACCAAGAATGGGCCCCCATAATCTATGGGCTCCGCCAATCAGTGCCATTATGACAACGAGGAAAGATAACATCGGGCTAAACGCGATCGTCGGCTCAATATAAGTCCAACGAGGCGCCAACAAGGCGCCGGTGATAGCGGCGATAGAGCCAGAGACCATAAACAAAAGTATTTTAACCAGGGCGGTGTTAATGCCGCTATGGGCAGCGACTTTTTCATCATTACCGATAATGCGGAGAGCAAAGCCGAGTCTTGAGCGATTAATCCCCCAGCCGATCAGATAGACAAAAGCTGCCAAAACTAAGAGTTGCCAGTAAATCATTTTCTCATCAATATTCGTCAGCACGTAAAGTCCACTACTGGTACCGAGTGTTGTCTGCCCCCAGGTCATAAGCTGGCGGATAAGTTCAGCAAGACCGAGAGTAAAGATGACGAAATAGACACCCGATAACCTGAGCGTGGCAAGGCCAATAAAACCGGCAAGGACGGCTCCTACTCCGGCAGCAATCAGGACTAATATAGGAAACGGATACATTTCAAGACCACCGCCGACGACATACATGCCCAAGCCAAAGAAAGCAGCTGTTGCGAGCGATATGTAATGGGTTGGTCCGGAAAACAGTGCCCAGGATGTTGACAGAACCGTATACATGGCGATAGTAACACCAAGCGATAAGCCGTATCCGGTGTTAACCAGCGGCAGTAGGGATGCAACGGCAAAAATTATTATTCCTGTTAGCAAGCCATAAAGCTCGCGGCGCGTCATGCCGACAAATTCCCAGCGCCTTCTGCCGCCATAGTAACGCCGCCTCATACCGACCTCCGGCCGAACAAACCTTCCGGTCGGCACAATAAAATTAGGATAAAAAGAAAGTATGCGGCTGCAAGTGTAAGGCCGGGATCAATCAAGCTCGCCACGGTAGTCTCAGTGAGACCCAATACAAAGGCGATCAGGATCGTTCCACGAATGTCTCTAACGCCACCCATAATAACAATGACCAACGCCTTCATCGTGAATATTACGCCGACCGATGCATCGAAGGTTAGGAACATACTCAGCAATGCGCCGCCTGAAGCCGTTACCGCGCCGCCAAGACCAAACGCCAAGGCTGCAGCACGGGGTACATTGATGCCGACCAGACCGGCAGCTTCGGCGTTAACCGAAACCGCACGAAAGGTTAGTCCTAGCCGTGTTCGATTGAGCCAAAAATAGAGGCTGGCACATAGCACCCCGGAAAACAGAAAAGCGATAATACGATTGAGCTCGTACGCTTGGCCCATAATTTCAAAAGGTTCTTCAAGATAGGAATAACTAAAATATTCGCCGCCAAATAAGGCCAGCATCAAACCTACCAAAATAAAACTTTGGCCAAAGGTCGAGAGAATGCTGTCGACTTCCAGCTGGCCTTCTGATTTAGCTCGCTTAACCAACGGGCGCATAAAAATTTTGTAGATCAACCAATTGACCACAAAGGCCAGAGGCGCGACAATAACAATCGATAAGATTGGGCTGTATTGATAACCGGTAAAAATCCAAAACGCGGCGAATGATCCGGCGACCAACATTTCACCATTGGCAAGATTCATAATACGGGCAACGCCATACTGTAATTGCAGGCCCATCGCCATCAGCGCGTAGGCTCCGCCCAGTAGCATTCCGATTATGATAATGTCCATTTGAATATGGCAGCCGCAAATAAAGCTCCCGGCGTGGTCTAACTAGCCACACCGGGAGATATTAATGATAATTCTACCACTTAGGCTTGGCGTTAACTGACCTTGCGCCAGGGCGGCCGGTGGAACTTACGCCGTAGAATTTACCACCTTGCCATTGGCCCACGGTCCAATATTTTTCATTGTTTTGATTTTTAAATTTAATTGGTCCCATAACGGTCTTAAACGCGTTATTTTTGATATAATTGATCACCGCTTTCCGGTCTTTTGTTCCAACACCTTCGATCGCTTTCTGAAGAATCTGGAAAGACGCATAGACCATACCACTAGCCCAGTAATCAGGGGTCTTACCCGTTACTTTCCGATGTGCGGCGAAGTATTCTTTCATCGCTGCTTCATCAGGATTGATGCCGCCAGCCCCTAAGATACCTTCAGCAGCTTTACCAAATTTCCCGCCAAAGGCTGGGAAAGCGGTTGCCACTGCAGTGTAATAGGCTTTGACATTCAAACCCTGAACTTTCGCCTGAGCCGTTAGACCAAAGGTGTCCGGAGGATAAGACCAGGCAACAAAAGCATCAGGCTTGGAAGCTTTGGCGCCTCGTATGACCGGCGATAGATCAGGTGAGCCAAGTGGATAGGATTTGTCATAAACAATTTTAAATCCTTCTTTCTTGAACACCGGGCGCGCCGCATTGGCCATCTCGATGCCAAAAGCGTCAGCCACATTGACCATGGCAACACGACTGCCGATTTTACCATCAGCGCGCATTTTCTTTAAAATATTAACCACTGATACAGAGAAAGCTGTCGTTGATCCCAGCGTAAAGAAAATGTTGGGGTAGCGTTTTGTTAGGGCATCGGTCTTATCGGTAATCGCTGTATGGGTGATCAATGGGTAGTTGAACTTCGCAAATATCGGTGCTGTTGCCAGATTAAATCCAGTGCCATAAGGCGCTAGGATAAAATCAACCTTATCTTGGGTGGCCAGACGCTGAATATTCTTGATCGCTTCACCAGGATTGGTTCGGTCATCATATTCGATCAGTTCGATTTTGGCTTTGCCACTTTTTAACTTTATACCACCGCGGGCATTAACTTGCTCGACCCACAATTTGACATTCGGCCAATAGCTGACGGTTGAACCACCGGCCAATGGGCCAGTCTTCGGTGCAGAGGCACCAATTTTGATAGTTTCAGCTGATACCGCTGAAATCGATATTGCCAATGCGACAGCTACAACGCCGGCAATTAAAGGTCCATTGAGTTTTACTTTTTTCATTGAGTTTCCTCCCTATTTGTTAACAATTGTCATTTAATAGGGAACTCGTAAGAATGTCGACAAAAATTAAATACAACAGATATTGTTGATAAATTTCGAGAACTTCGTCCCATCGGGTATAAATTTTTGTTTTCGCGAGTTCATTTGCCAATATCCGCTTTGGGTCACCTCCGGTCATTCAGCATGTCTGGCGGTTTCGTCTGCTTACAGGGACAGAACTGACTCAATAATACTATGGCTGAATGATTGAGTTTAGCCAATCTCCGTCATATTCAATATTGCAATTATTCCGGTTCGTAAAATTGGCGGCGCCAAACAAATTAGCGTCAAATTCAAGGAATTGTGACGTCAATTGCCAGAGGTTGCCCGGTGGGGGGCGGAGTTGGCAGTAGTTTTGTATTCGCGGTTATGAAATAATCCGCTGCATTGGAATCAAAGATTGGATTCATCCGCGCCAGAAATATTCTTGCTTAATTCGGATGTTCTGACATAGGCTATACGAGGTAGGGGTGCGGAGATGCAAAATGTTGCCGATGCCAATCGCCGATCTTAAAGAGATATCGAAGCAACTCGCCGAAAGTGGTGAAAGAGTCCGTGTGCTCTGGCAGGAAGAAGGATCGTTGGCGTTTATTGCACGCGGGCGTGAATATAGAAGCGAATTTCATATCGATCCTTCCGACGAAGTTATGTACATGATCAAAGGGCAGATGAATCTGCATTATCGGTCACCTGACGGAACCGAGGATATTTCCGTCTTGAAAGAAGGATCAGCAATCTTTACCGCTGCTGGTATTCCTCATTCTCCCAGGTTCCCGCCGGACGCATTTCTCTTGGTTTTAGAACGCAAGCGGCGGGTTGGCGAAATTGATCGGTTCCACTGGTTTTGTCCGAACTGCGAAGCTTTTTTGCACGAAGAAACCTTCGTTGTCAGCGACTATCGCCTGGACCCCGTATCCAAGGCCTACCAAAGTTTTTTCGATTCGGAAGATTTCCGTACCTGCAATGAATGCGGAAACGTGATGCCAAGTCCATGAGGACAACTTCAGACATAGGATAATTCAGCCCATGCCAAAACAAATTATAACGTCATCCACGGCGCCGACGACCGGATTTACCGATCACTCTACTCCGTCTCCGCTTGCCCAGGGGATTCGTTGGGGCAATGCACTTTTTGTATCTGGCCAAGGCCCGCTTGATCCCGAAACCAAGGAAGTGGTTTCAGACGATATCGAAGTTCAAACACGACAGACGCTATCCAACCTAATCGGTGTTCTGGCAGCGGCTGACGCCTCGTTGGAGAATGTGGTCAACATGCGTGTCTGTTTGCGTGACGTTACCGATTTCCCCAAATTCAACGAGGTATTCCGTGAGTTCATGCAGGACGAAAAAGTAACCCGCACCTGCATCGGAGGAACGCCGCACCGCAAAGGGGTCAACGTTGAAATCGACTGCATTGCCATGTTCGATTGATTTGTTCACTCCATCTCTTCAAAAAGGACGTAAAACTTCTGGTAGTTGTAGTCCGCTTGGGGTCAATAACTGCCGGAATCTTAACCCATCATTTTTGACCGCTTAACCCCGTTAACGGAGATAGTTTCACGCGTCCTATAGTCCAGTACCGTAGTTTCCGACCCGCTTCTCGCTGTCAGGGGGTGTGGGGTGTTGCTGCATAAAACAACTCTAATCATGCCGACTGAGACGA
>PBQI01000211.1 GCA_002725625.1 Rhodospirillaceae bacterium
CTGGATGCGGGAATCATAGAACGTAACAGTCCGCAGTATTTTGCCCGCCACGTACCAGCGCCCCTGCTGATTACCTATGGCGGCGACGAGACATCCGAGTTTTGCCGCCAGTCGGAGGACTTCCTCAAAGTCTGGGCAGATTGCGGTAACAAGTCCCGCACCCTTGATCAACCGGGGAAAAATCATTTCACCGCGATCATGGGATTTGGCGGCGTCCAGAGTTCACTTTGCCGGGCGATATTCAAATTGATGGACCACACGCCCCGGCGAAGCCTTTCATATTCCATGACCAGAAAACAGGGCCGTTACAAATACAAAAGCCGGGGGAGTAGGTGATGGCCGATACTATTCTTTCGGTAGACGGGCTCAGCAAATCCTTCGGCGCGCTCAGGGTCGCCGAAGATATTTCCTTTTCGGTCAAAGAGGGCGAGATCCTCGGCATCATCGGCCCCAACGGCGCGGGAAAAACAACCATTTTTGCCTTGCTTGCCGGCAATCTTCCCATGGATTCCGGGCAAATCGTTTTTCAGGGGCAGAATATATCCGTAGCGCCGGCGTTTGAGAGGGCGCGTCTAGGCATGTCCAGGACCTACCAGGTACCCAAGCCGTTCTCTCATATGTCGGTCTTCGACAATTTGAAAGTCGCTGCTCTGTTCGGCGGCGGTTTGGAAGAGGTGGAAACCGAAGGCTGGATCGGCCAGGTCATGGACCTCACCGGCATGACAGCAGCCCGCAATATTCTGGCGGGCCGCCTGCCGCTGCTGCTCCGGAAACGGCATGAGCTAGCGCGGGCATTGGCGACGCGGCCATCCATCCTGTTGGTGGATGAAGTGGCCGCCGGACTGACCGACCTGGAGGTCGACGAGTTCATAAATCTGATCAAGGAAATTCAACTTTCAGGTATAACAGTCATTTGGATCGAACATGTGATGAAAACGATGCTGACGGCAACCGACCGGCTTATGGCGTTAGCCGGGGGCAGGGTGATTGCGATGGGTAAGCCGCAAGAAGTTATTACTACTGACGAGGTGCGACGTGTCTATCTCGGAGCATAAACGGGGCTTTTTCGCCGAGCAGGGCAGGGGCGGTAAGCGGCCCCTGCTGACGGTGTCCGATTTGTCGGCCTACTACGGCGAGCTGCGCGCCTTGTTCGATATCGACTTCGAAGTGATGCCCGGAGAAGTGCTAGCCATCATCGGCGCTAACGGGGCCGGAAAATCGACCCTTTTGAAATCCATGGTCGGCATGATGAACCGGGGCAAGACGGCGCACATCACCGGCACTATAGACATGCGCGGTCGACGTCTGGAGCGTCTGACCACGGAAAAAATCGTCAATGCCGGTGTCACCATGGTGCCAGAAGGCCGTCGCTTATTCCCCCGCTTGACGGTGGAGGAGAATTTGATCACCGGTGCTCACTTAGCGCGTTGCCGGAACAATAGCGAGGAAAAAATTTCGGAAATGTACGACATGTTCCCGCGCCTAGCCGAACGGCACAACCAAGTGGTGAACCAGATGTCGGGCGGCGAACAGCAAATGGTCGCTATTGCCCGGGCGCTGATGTCCGATCCCCAGGTGGTGCTGTTCGATGAACTGTCCCTGGGACTGGCGCCGGCGATCGTCGATGACATTTACGAGAAAGTAAACCAGATCAACGAATCCGGTGTGACCTGCATCGTTATCGAGCAGGACATGAAACGGGCGCTCAGGGTTTCGAATCATGTTCTGGTTCTGCTGGAAGGCGCAGTCGTTCTGGAAGGGGATCCCAAGGAACTCGATGGGGAGCAGGTCATGGCCGCGTACTTCGGATCAGATATCGGTGGAGCAAGCGCATGAGCGCTGATGAATTCAACGAAGAGCTATATTGGTCGCTCATCGATATCGTCAACGGGCTCCTGACCGGCTCGATCATCGGCGGCTATTACGCCATGATCAGCATTGGCCTGGCGATGACCTTCGGCGTCATGCGGCTGGTGAATTTAGCGCATGGCGATTTCATCATTGTCGGTGCCTATATTGCCGTCGTGCTGCTCAACTTTGTGCCGATCTCGCCTTTCTTCACGCTGATCATCGTCATCCCCATCATGTTCTGCCTAGGCTATGTCCTGCAGCGGGTGCTGCTCAATCACGTTTCCGTTCAGGCTATGGAACGCAAAGGCCTCAGCAGCAATTACGGCTTGATGGCGCCCATTTTAGTAACCTTCGGGTTGGGAATTTTCATCTCCCACCTGCTGCTGGGCATATTCGAATCCGACGCCCGCCAACTCAAAAATTCCCTGGCCTTTTCAGCCATCCGCTTGAGCGAGGACCTGAATCTTTCCCTATTGCGGTTTATATTTTTTATTTTCGGCATCATTATCCTAATCGTGCTCCACCTCTATCTCAACCGCACTCACGCCGGCAAGGCGATTCGGGCTGCGTCGGACGACGCCGAAATTGCCCCCCTGATGGGAATCAATACGGCCCATGTTTATGGCATTGCCTTGGGTATCTCCATGGCCATCGCCGGTGCCACCGGCGTGATGATCGGCATGATTAGAACCTTCCAACCCTTCGACGGCCCGCAATTCCTGCTCATTGCCTTCGGCTGCGTCATTATCGGCGGATTAGGGTCGATTGTCGGCAGCCTAGTGGGCGGCATTCTGCTGGGGATTACCCAGGTGCTGGCCGGCACCTACTTCGGACCGTCGGCACAGCTGGTTGGCGGTTATATGCTGATCTTGTTCGTTCTCGCTTTTAAACCGCAGGGGCTGTTCTCACGATGATTGATGACATGTTCACTGGTTGGAGCGGGCGTTTGCTGCTGGTGATTTTGCTGATTGTCCTAATCGCCTTTCCCTTGATGGCAGGCGAAAGCGGTCAGTTCTACACCGTGCTTCTTATGACCGTGTTTATCTTCGCCACACTGGGACATGCCTGGAACCTGTTGGCGGGTTATTCCGGTCTGCTGTCCTTTGGCCTTCAGGTCTATGTAGGGCTGGGCGGTTTTACCATTGGTTTGTTGAATTTCTACGGTGGCGTTAATGTCTGGCTGGCGATGCCGTTCGCGGCCATAGCGACGATTGTCTTTGCTTGGTTGCTGGCCATCCCGGTGAGCGAGCGCTTTACCGGTAAGCGCGTCATTGGCCCCATGGTAATCGCCGTCATTTTGTGGATCATCTATGAAATCATCATCGCCTATGAGCCGAGCTTCGACGTGTTCCGGGGGCACTACACGAGGCGGGTATCGATCCTGCTGCTGATATTCCTAGGTGCACTGCCCTTGTTAAAGCTGCAGGGCGCCTATTTCGCCATCGCCACCTGGCTGATCGCCGCTGCGGTGTCGTCGGTCTTCAGCGAATGGAAGATAACTGGCGCCGGCGGAGGTTTAAGTATCGTGTCGGACACCTCAATCATCGCCCGCTACTATGCAGGCTTGATCATTGTTGCGCTCTCCACTTTAGCTGTCTGGTATTTATTGCGCAGCCGCTATGGACAGGCCCTGACGGCTGTGCGTGACGACGAAGAAGCCGCCAGCACCATCGGCATCGATATCCGCCGGGTCAAAACCCTGGTGTTTCTGGTGTCTGCGCCTATGGTGGGTCTGGCGGCTGGGCTGTTTTACATCGACAATGTCACCATCACGCCAGCCGATGCCTTCAGCATCCGGTGGTCCGCAGTCGTTGTCTTTGTCGTGGTCGCCGGCGGCATGGGCAGTCTAGCGGGGCCCATCGTGGGCGCCGTCATCTTTGTTTTCGTTGATCGACTGCTGTCGGGCTATATCGGCTCCGGCGAGCTGGCACTAGGAGTGTTCTCCGTCCTGATCATCCTGCTATTGCCCCGGGGCGTGATGGGGCTTGTCAACGATTTCCGCCTGAAAGAAGCCAAGAAAGCGAAACGGGTACGGCGGGGACCTTCTGGATTCGGCCCGCCTATTGGCGGTGCAACTGGAGCAGGAGGGGCGATCGCTAAGTCGGTTAAAGACTGGAAATCGTTCCAAGCGCCAAAGTCCTCCCTGCCGCCGGGACTGGTTTCGGCCTTTTTGGTGCCAGGCAATCCGTTACCCTATCTACGTCCAGACAACCCCCCGTGGGTGCCATTGATGGAGGGCTACAAGGCGGCCCGGCAGGCCCTCGCCAGTTCCCAGCCCGATGTCATGTTAGTGTATTCCACTCAGTGGGCTGCGGTGCTGGATCAGTTGTGGCAGTCCCGTCCCCACTTGAACGGCGTCCATGTGGACGCCAACTGGTATGAATACGGCGATCTGCCATTCGATATTTCCGTCGATAGTCCCTTGGCCGAGCGCATGAAGGATGCAAGTAAAGAAGCCGGGGTTTCCTCGAAGTCGGTGGACTACGATCAGTTCCCCATTGACAGCGGCACAATCGTCGCCAACAATCTGTTGAACCCCGACGGTCGAATTCCTCTAGTAATCGCGGCCAACAATCTGTACCACGATTTCGACACGACGCGGCGTCTCGGTGCCTTGGCGGTGAAGGAAGCCATCGCCGACGGACGGCGGGTTGCCCTGGTGGGTGTGGGTGGTTTGTCGGGATCCATTTTCCGGGAGGAGATCAACATCGTGGATGACCGCATCGTCGGGGCGTCCGACGACCGCTGGAACCAGCAGATTCTCGAATTGATCGCCCACGGCGACCATATCGCTCTGGAAAAAGTCGTCGGCCAGTATGCGGCCAAGGCCAAGGCCGATATGGGCTTCAAGCATTTCGCTTGGCTTTTAGGCGGCATGGGCAACAACTGGATGGGCGCCCGTGTCCACGCCTACGGCCCGGCCTACGGCAGCGGCGCCGCAGTCATTGAGTTCGAATTACCGGTTGATGATTAGGTAGAATGTCATCCTTTTGTGGCCGATGTAATTTCAACTTTTAAAAACTCTCTCTAAAAGATGAAAAATTTAGGTCAAGGAACAATTATTGATACCCGCATTGGGCTTTGTCACATTAACTGGCTGTGGCACACGAAACCTCATCAACATTTTTTAGGATGCAGCACTGCGCTTTTCCAAACATTGAATGAATCGACTCGATAATGTTTGTGGGTAGTTCGTATGGCTGTCTCAACAGTAACACCAGATGCCAGCTCCAGCTCAATCTGGCGCAATATCCCTAATATATCTTCTTCTGAAAATCGCTTCCTGGTCATAAACACCTCCCAACTAGATTCGTTTTTATAACCAAACTGGACCAGTTAGAGGGGGGGGGCGAAGGACAAGCGCGGACTGCCTGTTCGACTGTCCCGGTCTTACTTGGGTATTTCCGTCTCATCTTCGCTCCTTTTGATAGGCTACGATGAACCGGAAACACTCTACTTACGCAATCAACTCATTTTGTCCAATTGGCGCTGACGGGGTACATGGCTTAACTAATTGAAAAGATTGGCGCGCCCGACAGGATTCGAACCTGTGACCTTCGGCTTCGGAGGCCGACACTCTATCCAGCTGAGCTACGGGCGCTTATTTGAGCCATGCGATAAATGGCCGCTGACGGAGGCGTACCATACTGTAAGCCGCATTGTTGGTAAAGCCTGTGAGATTTCTTATTTAGCTAGTGTGGCCTAGCGACCCATTTCAGGATATCCCGCCACACGGTCTCGGCCTGAAGGTCCCGGAGCAGCATATGGTAACCGTTTTCGTAGCGGATCAGGCGGCGCTGGGAGGCGGCGTCTTGGGGCAGCCGGGAAAACATCAATTCAGTAGGTTTTTTCGGGATGATTTCATCATTGTCCCCATAGAGCAAAAGCGTATTGGCGCGGAATTCGGCTGACCGCTTGAGCGCCAAATCCATCAGGTTAACCAGCCCCCATATGGTGTCAACGCGGGTCTCCTTGATAAACAGCGGATTCCGGCGGAGTTCGCGCAGCATTTCGTCATTGTCCGAGGCCCGGATCTTCAAACCTTTAGCCGACAGCTTCATCCACGGTACCGTGCGGACCGCCAACCACAGCGCCCAGCGCTGGTAAAAGGGCATGGATTCCCGCCCCCATACCGCCGGTGCCACCAGCACCACACCGTCAACGTCAGGGCGGTTTTCGTTGGTCATGGCTGTTATCACCACGGCGCCCCCCATGCTCATCCCCAGCAAATAAACCGGCAGGCCAAGATGTTTCCGCCGCAAGAGATCAATCGCCACGGTGGCATCTTGGGCAAAGACCTGATGTCCCGGCCAGAAGCCGAAATGGGACGACCGGCCGAAACCCCGTTGGTCGTAGGAATAAACCTGAACGCCGTTTTTACTAAAAAAAGAGGCGGCCTTTTTAATGAAGGCGCCGTAGTCATTGAATCCGTGCAGGGCCAGAATAATCGCCTTGGGCGTGCCTGGGGGCCACCAGACATGCAGCGGCAAGACAGCACCATCACGCATTACAATCGCCTGATCCGTTAACTTGGCCTCGGTAATGGGAGAGCCTGGCGGTTTCAGTTGCGGGGCGCAGGCCGCCAGAAGGAAGACGAAAAAAAGTGATAGCCCCCGCACCGCTGTCATCACATTATGCCGCCGCCATCCTCATCCTGTTGACCATTGTTTTCCCGGGTCATCATCAGGAAGATGCCTTCCAGATCTGATTCCTTGGTAGTCAGATCAGCGATCCCCAGACCTTCGGCGCGGACCGCCTCTAGGACCTCTTCAACCGGTACTTTGCTGGGCGGCACGCGAAAAACAAGTTTGCGGCTGTTTTTCAATTCGACATTGAACCGGTTGAGGCCTTCCGGCGCTGCCGTCAAATTCTTATCGACCGTGATGATCAATTCCTTGGAATCGAGAGTGCGCAGCAGATCGTCAGTCTGCTGGCTGGTAACCACTTGACCGTTATTGATGATGGCGATCTGGTCGCACAATTCCTCCGCTTCCTCCAGATAATGGGTGGTGAGCAGAATGGTTGCCCCCAAATCCCGGAGCGAACGGATATAAGACCAAAGCTGCTGGCGGAGTTCCACATCGACACCGGCGGTCGGTTCGTCCAGCACCAGGATGGGCGGCGAATGAACCATCGCCTTGGCCACCAGCATACGCCGCCGCATACCGCCGGAAAGGGTGCGGGCGTAGGAATCCGCCTTGTCCGTCAGGCGAACCGCCGCCAGGATTTCCTCGGTGCGGCGCTGGGCCTTAGGCACGCCGTATAATCCCGCCTGCACTTCCAGAATTTCCCGCGGTGTAAAAAAAGGATCGATATTTAGTTCCTGGGGCACCACACCGATGGCGGAACGCGCTTGGCGCATTTCGGAATCGATATCATAGCCCCAGACTTTGACATCACCGGACGTCTTCAGCACCAGTCCCGCCATGATGTTAATGATCGTCGATTTGCCGGCGCCATTCGGCCCCAACAGGCCGAAAAACGATCCCCGGGGGATTTCCAAATTGACGTTGATGAGCGCCTTTTTCAGCGGCTGCATGGAATTGCCCGCATAAGTCTTGCTCAAGCCCGTTATCTCAACAGCAAAGTCGGGCGCTTCCGATGGCTGATTGTTCTTCATTTCGCTTTTAATCTTTATTAACTGAGTGTTGATTGTGGGGCGTCTTTCGGTATCATTCGCTTATGCTGCGGTCAATCTAATTTCCTTGGCTAGTTTCAATAGCTAAATTACCGGGCGCGGGAATATCAAATGCAAAAGAAACCTGAGGCACAGAATGGACAGCACCAAAATCGAACAGGCTTTTATCTCTGACAGCAAACAAGTCGATTGCGACGGCGATGGCGGCGCTGACGGACATCCGAAAGTCTACTTGAATATGGGTGACCAGGGACAAGCGGTCTGCCCCTATTGCAGCCGCACCTTTGTCTGGAGTGGAGAACCCACCGGAGCGTCAGAGCACTGAACGACGCAGCAAAAAAAATGGAGCATGTATTCCTGATCGACGGATCGGGTTTTCTATTCCGCGCCTATTTCGGCGTGAAAGCAAAAATGACCCGGCCGGATGGTATGCCGACAAATGCCGTCTATGGCTTCACACAGATGTTGATGAAAATGGTATCGGATACGGATGCAGATCATATTGCCGTCATATTTGACCGCGCCCGAAAAACCTTCCGCAGCGAAATTTATCCAGAATATAAAGCCCACCGACCGCCACCGCCGGATGACCTGATCCCTCAATTTGACCTGGTCCGACAAGCAACGCGGGCTTTCAATGTTCCGGCTGTGGATATGGACGGCTTTGAAGCCGACGATCTGATTGCCACCTACGCCAGGCAAGCCATTGAAAAAGGCGCCGAGGTCACCATCGTATCGACCGACAAGGATTTGATGCAGACAGTAGGCCCCAAGGTCAAATTGTTCGACGCGATGAAGAATAAAGAAATCGGACCGGACGAGGTGGTTGAGAAATTCGGTGTTGGCCCTGACCGGGTCATCGACGTGCAGGCTCTGGCTGGTGATTCTTCGGATAATGTACCCGGCGTCGCCGGCATTGGAATCAAAACGGCAGCTTTGCTGATCAACGAATATGGTGATCTCGACGGGGTACTTGAACATGCCGAAGAAATCAAGCAGCCGAAACGGCGGGAGGCGTTGATCGAACAGGCTGACCTAGCAAGAGTTTCCCGTGACCTGGTAACCCTGAAGGACAACGTGCCCATCGAAGTGCCTCTCGAGGATTTCGCCGTTAAAGAAGCCGATCCGGAAAAGTTTTTGGCATTTCTCCAGGAACAGGATTTCAAATCCCTGATCAAACGGGTGGAAAGCCAAACGGGTGTTAAAACGCCGGAACCCGCATCGGCAAATAAAGCGGCAGCGGATCTGCCCGAGACCGATGGCCGCACCGCGACACCGGCAAGTATCGGTCCGGTAGAAACAGCCTATGAACTGGTCCAGGATCAAGCGGCATTGAAACGCTGGATTATCGACGCTACCGACAAAGGCATTGTCGCCATCGATACGGAAACCACCTCGCTCAATTCCATGGAAGCTGAACTCATCGGCGTATCCATGTCGTTAGAGCCGGGAAAAGCCTGCTATATCCCCGTCGCCCACAAGGTGCCCGAAGTGCAGTCGAGCCTGGATCTGGGGTTGGAAGAAACAAGCGAACCGTCGGACATTAAACAGGTTGAGCGCGACCGGGCGGTCAAACTCCTAAAACCCCTATTAGAAGACCCGGCAGTACTCAAAATCGGCCACAATGTGAAATATGATGCAGAGGTCCTGGGCCGCTACGGGGTCGAAATCGCGCCGGTGGACGATACCATGTTGATCTCTTACGTGCTCGAAGGCGGTCTCCACGGCCACGGCATGGACGATCTGGCGGAACTGCATTTCGGCCACACCAACATCAAATACAAGGAAGTTGCCGGCACCGGAAAATCCCAAGTGACCTTCGACAAAGTGGCGTTGGCAAAAGCGCTCGATTACGCCGCCGAGGATGCCGACATCACGCTCCGGCTGCATCGAACCTTGAAACCGCGTCTGGCGATGGATCACATGGTTAGCATCTACGAGAATATGGAACGGCCGTTGATCGCCGTCCTGACTGAAATGGAGCGGACCGGCATCGCCGTCGACGCCAAAGTACTGAAGGACCTGAGCACCGATTTTGCCAAGCGGCTGGGCGATCTGGAGACCGAAATTCATGCCCTGGCGGGCCACGAATTCAACATCAACTCCCCCAAACAGTTGGGCGAAATTCTGTTTGATGAAATGGGCATTGAAGGCGGCAAAAAAGGTAAGACCGGCGCCTACGGCACAGGTGCCGATATTCTCGAAGGATTAGCGGCGGCAGGGCATGAGCTGCCGGCGCAGGTGCTCGATTTCCGTCAATTGGCCAAGTTGAAAACTACTTACACGGACGCACTGATCGAGCAGATCAATCCGGAATCGGGGCGGATTCATACGTCATACGGACAGGCTATCGCTTCGACCGGACGGTTGAGTTCTACCGACCCCAATCTCCAGAACATTCCCATCCGCACCGAAGAAGGGCGTAAAATCCGCCGTGCTTTCGTACCAGCCAAAGGCTGTGCGCTGTTGTCGGCCGACTACTCTCAGATTGAGTTACGCCTGCTCGCCCATGTGGCCGGGATTGATGTCCTCAAAGAGGCATTCCGCGAAGGCCAGGATATTCATGCTCTGACGGCGTCACAGGTTTTCGGCGTACCGGTTGACGGTATGGACCCCATGGTCCGCCGCCAGGCCAAGGCCATAAACTTTGGTATTGTTTACGGCATTTCGGCTTTTGGTCTGGCCCGTCAACTGGATATTCCACGTGGTGAGGCTGCCCGGTATATCGATGCCTATTTCGACCGCTATCCCGGCATTCGCACCTATATGGAAGACACCAAGGGACGGGCAAGGGAAAGCGGCTTTGTCACAACGCTCTATGGCCGCAAATGCTATGTCCCGGGTATTCAGGACAAAAATGCCGCCCGCCGGAACTTTGCCGAACGCGCCGCCATCAACGCCCCAATCCAGGGAGGTGCCGCCGATATCATTAAGCGCGCCATGATCAGATTGCCCGGCGCGTTGCAGGATGCAGGCCTGAATGCCAAGATGCTGTTGCAGGTGCATGACGAACTGGTGCTGGATGTACCGGAAAAAGAATTGGATAAAACAACTAATGTGGCTAAAAAAATAATGGAATCAGTCGCCGATCTTGATGTACCTTTGGTGGTTGATACCGGTTTCGGGAAAAACTGGGAAGAAGCGCATTAAAGCGTTCAGCATAAAATTAGAAAATTCCTCCGGCGCGCGATGCCCGAAAGGTACTGATGGCGGAAAACAATTCCGTCTCGATGATGATTCAGATTCAATACAGTGATCCCGAAGCAGCGCAGGAAATTCCGGCGTCAAATGTCGTGCGGGAAACGGTGGAAGAAGCGGAATCGAAAACCGCTGCCGCTGCTGCGGAAGAAAGATTGGCCAAAGTAACCTGATTTATCGCTTCAAAAAATCGGCAAATGCGCAACTGGCCAGGGAATAAATTTATGATCACGACATTATTATTATCTGACAAACGGTAATAATCTGGAATAATCCAACCAAACACGGCTGATACAAGGACCTATTCCGAATGTTGATCAAATTGAAAAAGGCGTTGGATGTAAAGTCTTCGGAGATTACGAAAAAAGAGGTGTTCCTCAATCGTCGAAAATTTATCCAATCTGCCGCCGCCGTTAGCGGCACCGCGCTCTTGCCCACGTTCGTAAATGAATCGTTTTCAGCAACCGGTAAGAAGTTTCGCAATCTGCACAAAACAAAGTATGGCGAAGCGGAAAAACTGACAACCTTCAAAGCCATCACCACCTACAACAATTTTTACGAATTCGGCACGGGAAAGACGGATCCAGCCCAGAATGCTGATACGCTGAAACCCCATCCCTGGACTATCGAGGTTGCGGGCCACGCAGAAAAGAGCGGCGTTTTTAACTATGAGGATTTGATCAAACCTCATCGGCTGGAAGAACGTATTTACCGGATGCGCTGCGTTGAAGCCTGGTCCATGGTCATCCCCTGGATCGGCGTTTCACTCGCCGATATTATCAAGCGCCTTGAGCCCACTTCGAAAGCCAAATATGTCGCCTTCGAAACCCTGGTCGACAAGGAGCAAATGCCGGCGCAGAATCAGCAGATCCTGCCGTGGCCCTATGTGGAAGGGCTGCGCATGGATGAAGCCATGAATCCGCTGACCCTGATGGCGGTGGGCGTTTACGGCGAGGAAATGCCAAAACAGAACGGCGCTCCGTTACGCCTCGTGGTGCCCTGGAAATACGGTTTCAAGAACATCAAATCCATTGTCAAAATCAATTTTGTCGAAAAAGAACCGCCTGCCACATGGAACATCCAGGCACCCAACGAATACGGTTTTTATTCCAACGTCAACCCGACCGTTGACCATCCGCGCTGGAGTCAAGCCAAAGAACGGCGCATCACCGGCGAAGGAGGGCTCAGTGCTTTATTTACACCCAAAATAGAAACCTTGATGTATAACGGCTATGCCGACGAAGTAGCCGGTATGTATGCTGGAATGGATCTAAAAAAATTATTTTAAGTATATGGCTATAAAAACATCGCGGCGCATTTTTAAGCTCATAGTTTTCATTCTTTGTCTGGTTCCCCTGGGCTGGCTCGTATTCGCGCTCTATTCTGATACCAATTTCGGCACCCATTATATGACCGTCGATCCGGTCCAGAAGCTTGACCGCGAACTGGGCAATTGGGCGTTGATCCTGATTATTACAACGCTGGCCATCCGGCCGGTCTCTGAATTAAGCAGCTCCCGGGACATGATCGACTACCGCCGCATGATCGGGCTGTTCGCCTTTTTTTATGCTCTGTTGCATGTTTCCAGCTACCTGGGAATCAATCTTCAGTTTGAAGTGGCTGCCTTCATCAAGGACGTTGTCAAACGCAACTACATTACCGTGGGCATCATTACCTTCATCTTGTTAACGCCGTTGGCCGTCACCTCCTCCAAGAAGATGATCAAGCGGCTGGGCGGCAGGAACTGGCGAAAGCTTCACCGTTTAATCTACGTCATCGCTATCCTGGGGGTCTTTCATTTCACCATGATGATCCGCGCCGATTTTACTCGCCCGATCATCTACGGAACCCTAGTGGCTTTGCTGCTGGGCTATCGCTACTGGCGGCAGGTACGGAACAGTATCCAGTAGTGCGGGAATTAAGCTTGGTTCGCGCTTAGTTCCAACGGGGTGTGTAGTCCTGGACTGATTTGTACTGGTCCGGCATGTCCAGATCGTAGCCCAAATCGTTGGCGGCATGGCGGGTCCAGTAGGGATCAAACAGATGCATACGCGCGATCACGCAAATATCCGCCCGGCCACCGGCAATGATGGAATTGGCATCGGCGTAAGACTGGATATTGCCGACCGTCATGGTCGGGATATCGGCTTCCAGGCGCACCTTGTCGGAGAACGGCGTCTGGAACAGGCGGCCATAAACCGGTTTCTGCTCGGCTACCACCTGACCGGCCGAAACATCGAGAATATCGCACCCTGCCGCTTTGAACATCTTGGCCGCCACAACGGCGTCTTCCGCTGAGAATCCGCCCTCGGACCAGTCGGTCGCAGATATGCGAACGGACATGGGTTTCTCTCCGGGCCAGACGTCGCGGATGGCAGAGAACACTGTCAGCGGAAAGCGCAGACGGTTTTCGAGGGAACCGCCGAATTCGTCCTCCCGCTGATTGGTCTGGGGCGACATGAAACTAGATAGCAAATAGCCGTGGGCGCAGTGCAACTCCAGAATATCGAATCCACAAGCCGCCGCGCGTTCGGTGGCGACGACAAAATCGTCTCGTACCTGATTCATATCTTCCCGGGTCATTTCCTGGGGCGTTTGGGTATCATCGGTGTAAGCGATGGGCGACGGTGCAAAAATTTCCCAATCGCCATCGCCCAAAGATACCTGCTCACCACCCTGCAAGGGAAATTTGGTCGATGCCTTCCGGCCGGCATGGCAAAGCTGGGTGCCTATCTTGGTACTGGTATTGGCGTGGATAAAATCAACCACTTTTTTCCAAGCGGCGATATGTTCATCCTTATAGAGCCCTGCACAGCCCGGCGTAATGCGGCCCTGCGGGCTGATGGCTGTTGCCTCGGTCATCAGCAAACCGGCGCCCCCTATCGCGCGGCTGCCCAGATGCACCAGATGCCAATCACCGATCAAGCCGTCATCGGCGGAATACATGCACATGGGCGAAACGGCGATGCGGTTTTCCAATAACAGTTCGCGCAAACGGAAGGGTGTAAAAATCGGCGGCGGTGTCGGGTTCACCCTCGGTTCACCACTTTGTTTTTCCGCCGTATCAGCGACCCATTCGTTGATTTCATCAACCAGATCGGCGTCCCGCAGATTAAGGTTATCATGGGTGATACGCAGAGACCGGGTCAGCAGGCTGAAGGCAAACTGGGCCGGCTCCATAACGCCGTGATACCGCTCCACATTCTCGAACCATTCCATGCTCACCTGGGCGGCGCGCTGGAGACTATCGACAACTGGTTCACGCTCTTCCTGGAAAGCCTGCAGGGCGCCTTGCAAATCTTTGCCGTCGGCCAAAGCATTGTTGAGAACGTCGTTCAAGGCTACTGCATCTTCCATGGCCAGCTTGGTGCCGGAGCCGATAGAAAAATGTGCCGTATGCAGCGCATCACCCAATAGAACAATATTTTTGTGGAAGTACTTGGCGTTCTTAACCCGGGGAAAGGTCCGCCAGAGGGAATTATTAGTAATCAGCACATCATTGCCGAGTTCCTTTTCGAATACTTTGGCGCAGTATTCAACCGTTTGCTCTTCGGTAACGGCTTCCAGACCGGCGCGGCGCCAGGTGTCTTCGGTGGTCTCAATGATAAAGGTCGAATTGCCGGGCATATACTGGTAGCAATGCGCCCGCCACAAGCCGTGTTCGTTCTCATTAAAATAAAACGTGAAGGTGTCAAAGGCCTTGTTAGAACCCAACCAGACGAACTTGTTAGGCCGGAAAACGACATCGGCGACAAATTCATCTTCATATTTGTCCCGAATTGCAGATGCGACACCGTCGCCGGCAATTATCAGATCGGCGTCTGGGAATTGTTCATTATCGGTCACCCGAATGTCGTGCCGAACGACGACGCCGACTTCACGGGCGCGCTCTTCCAGAATTTGCAAAAGCCGGAGCCGCTGCATGCCGGCAAAGCCGTGACCGCGGGATACTGTCTGGGTGCCTTTATAGAAAATATCGATATCGCCCCAATGAACGAAGCTGTTGATAATCGC
>PBQI01000212.1 GCA_002725625.1 Rhodospirillaceae bacterium
AGGGATAAAGACTTGGTCAGTGATTGATACATATTCAGAGACTTTCCTCCAACAGAGAACCTCAAAATATGGACCACTTCAGGTGCTTATCCCGTTAAGTCGGGTACCGTGGTTGTTGGAGTAACAATTTGAACCGGATTAATCTGGAGCCCAGGCTGGTTTGCGTTTTTCCAAAAAGGCAGTGAACCCTTCAATCCCCTCTTCCGTTGTTCTCCCGTCAGCGCTTTTAACTGCCATTTTCTCCGCAAGATTGACGTCGTACTCTTTGTGGGCTACCGTCGAAATTAGATGTTTCGTATCGGCGATTGCCCCCGGGGCACCTTTCAGCATTCCCTCAAAGATTGGTTCGACCGCTTCATCCAGTCCGCCGACAGAACAAATCTTGTGAACGAACCCGATCCTCAAGGCTTCTTCCGCACCAAATGTTTCACCGGTTAGGGCGTATCGCCGGGCCTGGCGCGCACCCATGGCATCGACGATCAGCGACAGGATGGGCGCCGGTGTTATACCCAGTCGAACCTCGGTCACGGCGAAACGAGAGTCCTCGGAGGCGATAGCCACGTCGCACGCAGCAACGAATCCCGTAGCTCCGCCAAAGCAGGCATTGTGAACCAAAGCGATAGATGGCTTGTTAAGAGTATTGAGTTTTCGCATGGTATCAGCACCCAGGCGCGCCGCCCGGACTTGTTCCGCGTGGGGCGCTGCTGAGAGTTCTTTAAACCAACTGATATCGGCACCGGCAGAGAAATGTTTTCCCGCCCCGCGCACAACAATCAATCGGACCGCTGGATCGGCCTCAGCTTCCGATAAGCCATTGCGGAAGGATGTCATGAGGTATTCGTTGTAGCTGTTCAGCTTATCGGGCCGATTGAAGGATAGAGTCAGGATTCCATTATTATTTTTTTCTTTTAAAACAACATTTTTTGTCATTTTTTTAATCCAATTAGTTAAATAAAAATAATCCCTACCAACCACCACTTTCGAGCCATTGATCGACCATTTCCAACCGGTCGTTGCCCCAAAATGGCTCGCCGTCAACGAACATAAATGGCGAGCCGCAGACATTACGATTCATAGCCTCGATTGTCACATCTTTAAGTCGCTGCTTGTAGGTTTCATCATTGATGGCGCAAATACAGTCTTCATAATCAAAACCAATTTTCTCGGCAATTTCCGCAACTGTTTCCTTTGGCATAATATTGATGTTATCGCCGAAATACGCACCGTATACTGCTTTAGCAAATTGACGCGCCAGCGCTTTATCCTGATCCTCAATCCAATAGTAGATACGCCCCGCCGCCTGGGTGGCCACGGGAAACGGATCAGGCATTTGCAAGGGAATATCAAACCGCCGCGCCGATCTGGTCATGTCAAGCAGGGAATAGTCGGCTTTGAACTGTTGAGACATCAAAGCCGATTGGCCATTCACCTGAAACACAGCCCCCAACAAAAATGGCCGCCAAATGACGAGACGGCCATGTTTGGCGGCAAGATCATTAATACGATGGGAAGCCAAATAGCCATAAGGCGATGAAAAATCGAAAAAGAACTCAATCGGTTCGGACAATTCATCTTCCTCACGGGACGTCAAAACTACCAATCAATAGGCTGTCCATCATAGTTGACGAAACGGCCACTGTCTTCGATCCCAAGGTTATCGACAATAGATCGAATGGCCGTAACACTTTCGCCAGGATCAACGGGGGCCCTCGGTCCACCCATACTAGTACGCGCCCATCCCGGATGAAACACGACGGAAGCGATACCGCGGTCAGCTAAATCGTTAGCCAAGGACATATGCACAGCGTTTAAAGCCGCTTTGCTCGATCGGTAGATATAATGCCCCCCGTCAGTGTTTTCAACCATGCTGCCCAGCTTGCTTGAGATTGAGACGATCATCTTGCGTTCAGATGCCGCAACATGATCGATGAAACACTCCACCATCTTCATTGGCGCCATGGCGTTTACGCGAAAGGTGTCCGCCCAACCATCATAGTCGATATCGCCAAAATTGTGATTGTCGGGACCAATAATCCCGGCGTTATTGAGCAGAATATCTATGGGTGTTCCGATCAGTTCCACCGCTAAAGCCTCAATCGCTTTAAAATCAGTGACGTCGAGGACATGGACCTCAACTTGCCCGGCTACGGCCTTTAGATCGGCGGCGTTGGCGGGATCACGGCAGGTGGCGATCACCCGCCATCCATCCGCCGCATATTGACCAGCGAATTGAAGTCCCAGGCCGCGATTGGCGCCTGTAAGCAAGATGGTCGGCATGCTGTGATACCGCCTTAATACAACCGCCCGATAGCGACGGCGGTACCCTCTCCTCCACCGATGCACAAGCTGGCGACGCCTTTTCTCAGGTCGTATTTTTCCAAGGCGTTCATCAACGTGACAATGATGCGTGCTCCGGAAGCACCGATGGGATGGCCAAGGGCGCAAGCGCCGCCATGCACATTGACTTTGTCATGAGCGAGTCCCAAATCGTGCATCGCTGCCATGGTAACCACGGCAAAGGCTTCATTGACTTCGAACAGATCGACATCATCTTTATCCCAGCCCGCTTTATCCAAGACCTTTTCAATGGCGCCGACCGGTGCCGTCGTGAACCATTCAGGCTCATGGGCGTTGGTGGCATGCGCTTTGATTTCTGCTAACGCCGTCAAACCGCGCTTTTCGGCCTCAGAGCGCCGCATCAACACCAAGGCTGCGGCACCGTCTGAAATAGAACTGGAATTGGCCGCCGTCACGGAACCATCTGCCGCAAACGCCGGTTTTAACTGTGGAATTTTGTCCGGCCGGGCGTTCAAAGGCTGTTCATCTGTATCAACGACTGTTTCGCCTTTTCTATGCTTAACCGTCACAGGAACAACTTCCTTGGCAAACGTACCGTCTTTAATGGCCTTATTGGCCCGTTCCAGGGAAGTGATCGCAAATTGATCTTGGGCTTCGCGGGTAAACTGATACTTTTGCGCCGTA
Source organism: Rhodospirillaceae bacterium (assembly GCA_002725625.1). GTDB lineage: Bacteria > Pseudomonadota > Alphaproteobacteria > Rhodospirillales > UBA2165. Next base: position 2,983 of record PBQI01000212.1, read on the forward strand.
TTTTCGGCGAACGAGCCCATCAAACGTCCCTTATCATAGGCGTCTTCAAGTCCATCAAGGAACATATGATCCATGACTTTGCCATGGCCGAGCCGCATACCGTTCCGGGCGTTAGGCAGCAGATAGGGCGCATTGGTCATGCTTTCCATACCGCCGGCGATCATGACATCGTGAGAACCGGCCAGGATGTTATCGTGGGCGAACATCACCGCTTTCATACCCGACCCACACATTTTGTTGATCGTCGTGGCGCCCTTTTCCTTTGGGATACCGGCGCCGATGGCTGCCTGACGGGCCGGTGCCTGGCCTAAACCAGCCGGTAGACACAAACCCATAATCACATCATCAATATCTTCGGGCTTGAGGCCAGCTCTGCTAATCGCCTCGGTTATCGCAGCGGCACCAATTTCCGGCGCGGCCATATCGCTTAACACGCCGCTCATACCGCCCATCGGGGTCCGGGCGGCACCAACGATTACAATCGGATCTGAATTCATAACTCTCTCTTTTCATTATATTAACATCACTGGCTTGATTGTAACCAAGATTTCGTTAGGTTCCAGAGCATTTTGCACTGCAAAATTAAAATGCGTGAAATTCCTCGGCAAATTCAAAGGCTATCGTCGCAGTACTAAGGACAGTAATTGTGCGCGCTGCATAGCCTCTAGGCCGCCAGTTGACGCGAAAAGCGCAGCGCCATACGGCAACAGCAACGTAAATAGCGTAAAGAACCATCACCAGGACGCCGGCAATCGGTGGAAATATTGAAAAAACTACCAAATTACTGACAATGGTAGCCACGACCCAACCACCAAGAATCCCCATCAGCCAATAGGCTTTCCACAATCTTTCATCGCCCTGCCAAAACCGCAGCAGGATATGCGGTCATTTTTGCCGCGCTTCTTCCACCTAACCGAGCTTCAATACTAGATTGTCGACTTGATTTGACCAGGACCAGCTTATCATGGATTCGGCGCCTTTTTTCCCTATTGCGCGAGCTTTATCCCTATCTCGATAAGCTTTTTCGAGCGTTTCCACCAATTCCTCAACCGACGACTGCCCCCATCCTTCAGTACAGGGGAATTTATCGGTCGGTGCACATCCGCTTTGTTCGGGTAAAACATAGCAATTGCCGTCGGCAATAAGGTCCAAATGTCCGGTATTAGCTGACAGTATAGTGGGTGTACCGCAAGCCAGACTCTCCATTGCCGATAGATTGGTCCCACCTTCGCACCGGCTGGTAAAGAGGGCAACGTCACTTTCCCGAATCAAACTGGGCAGGTCCTTATTGGCGACGAGCCCGCAATCGACATAAGATTCTGGCACCAATCCGCAATCTGCCAGCCACTTTTCGATGTCGAGGCCTTTACCCTTGCCGAGTTTTCTCGGCTCCACGTCAACAATTCCGCCATGCGATATTTCAACACCGATATCCGAAAACATATTCTGCCAATTAACGAAAAGCACCGAATCGCTGTGTCGCTGATGGAAAATCCTAAAGGCCTCGACAACGATGTCCTGACCTTTGCGGTACTCCAGTTTACCGCCGCTATAGATGACGAAACGGTCGGAAAACAGGTTGCGCCGTGGCGCCGGATGAAAAATAGAAAGATCGACCCCTTGATGAGCAAGGCGTACGTCTTTGACGCCTTTGTCTTGCAGCACATCTTTATTCCATTGGGACCCGGCTAAAACACAGGCGAAACTATTGGCGCGCTTGATGCCGGCGGTCGAGAATTCAGTGTTTTCGAAAAAAATGAAACAAACATCTGAACTCCCCTTTACGCTTGGGGAGCCGAAAAGATCGAAATCGAAGGTAGCTGGGTGAATTATGGCCGCATCAATCTTTGCCTGGGCCCCTGCGTTCTTTTTTAGTTGGCGTTCCAGGTTTCTGGCATCCTGGATTCTTGAGGAAAGCAATAACCGGCTGGCCGTATCGATATCCAGAGAATCCGGTTCCTGGAGAAGGGCCACAGGAATATCGCCTTTGCGAACCAATTCAATAGCCAGGTTGAGGCCAAAAATTCCCCAACCGTAAAAACTGCCGATCCGCCAATTAATACCGATGCCGTTTAATGCCATCAGACCAAAGTTCTATGTCGTTTAAATATTGAGTTGGGTTGCATCTTAGAGAAATGCCATCGAATTGGCGAACACGCCACAACTATTTATGTGGTCGTCTTCTAGGAGTCTGGAAATATAGATCTTCTCTCGTCAGTTGGTAAATTTTTTTGTTCATAACGGGCGATATCTTCGGGTTCCAGGCGTACCTTCAACTCAACCCATTTTTCTTTGTCGCGCCGTTCGATAATTTCGCCGCGATCATACAGCCAGTTTAATAGAGCGCCGTCATTCCAGCCTACCTGGAGCGTCACTTCCTGCCGTCTAGCTGTCAGGTGGGCATCGATGGTACTGAGTAAATCGCCGAACCCTTCCTGGGTCTTGGCAGATACCATCACCATCTCCCCGTTACTACGGGAAACCCGGTTAGTTTGGTAATTTTCTTCTTCATTTTCAAGCAGGTCGATTTTATTCAAGACTTCTATATATAGTGTATCGGCGATTGCCCTACGGTTGCCGTCCTCAACCAAATTTTTTAAGACGTTTTCAACATCGACTTTTTGTTCCCAAGTATCCCGGTGAGATATATCCCGCACATGGAGGAGGATGTCAGCTTCAACGACCTCTTCCAACGTGGCGCGAAAAGCCTCCACCAGTTCGTGGGGGAGGTCCGAGACGAAACCCACCGTATCGGATAATATTGTTTCCCTGCCCGACGGCAATTTCATCCGCCGCATGGTGGGGTCCAGGGTGGCAAACAATTGATCCTTTGACATGACACAGGCATCGCTCAAGGCATTGAAAAGGGTGGATTTCCCAGAATTCGTGTAACCCACCAGTGCAATCACGGAATAAGGAACGCGCTGACGCGCCCGGCGGTGCAAAGCCCTGGTCCGGCGCACTGTTTTAAGTTCTCGTTTCAGCCGTGTAATTCTCTCGTCAATCATACGCCGATCGGCCTCGATTTGACGTTCACCGGGGCCTCCCATGAAACCAAAACCGCCCCGCTGCCTTTCCAGGTGGGTCCAGGATCGCACTAAGCGGCTGCGCTGATAGCTTAAGGCTGCCAACTCGACCTGCAGCGTACCTTCCTTGGTTCGCGCCCGGGCACCGAATATTTCAAGGATCAGGCCTGTCCGGTCAATAACTTTACATTTCCAACTGCGTTCCAGATTGCGCTGTTGAATCGGCGTCAACGCGCCGTCAATGACGACCACCTCAATATCATGGGCAGCAATGTAGCCGGCAAATCTTTCGACCGTTCCGCTGCCCATTAAGCTTGCCGAACGCGGTTTTGCCAATTTTACGATTTCGGTATCGACGATTTCTAGATCGATGGCTTCGGCCAGTCGGGTCGCTTCTTCTAAACGAGAATCTTCATTCCGCCCTGATTTAACATCGGGGATGTTTTCGAAATGGGGCTTAATGCTGGGATGCACGACCAAACACCGACCGATTGTCAGTCGGGTCTCATCCGCTGAATTCCAGGTCAAATTATTCCGTGCTTCCTTCTTCTTCCTTGTCCGGCTCAAACAACTGAACCGGGCCGGACGGCATGACCGTAGAGATTGCGTGCTTGTAAACTAGCTGAGTGTGTCCATCTCGGCGCAACAGCACCGAAAAATTGTCAAACCAAGTGATTATTCCCTGGAGTTTAACGCCGTTCACCAAAAAAACCGTAACCGAATTCTTATTTTTCCGAACATGATTTAAAAACACGTCCTGCACATTTTGTGATTTTTCAGACATTTGGGTGTCCCCCTTTTGGTGTCTGTTTGTTTATCGTTATAGTGGAGGCTCGTTTTATCGCCCTTCCAAGCACCATTTTACACCTGTGATATTAGTTTAAAAGAGTTTGTTTCAGATTCATGAACAAACTTTCCAAGGATTTCAGGTTTTCGACATGGATTTTCGGTTCTAAATCACCGAACTCTTCCACTGGATAAGGTTTTTTACACAACAAAACCGAGGTTACGCCGGCTTTGTTGGCGCATTCTAAATCCGATGGTGCGTCACCGACGAACCAGACGTGAGGCCAGCCGCTTTCATTTGAATCTATTCCACTCCCGTTGAGGCAAAGATAAATCGGATCTGGTTCGGGTTTATCCTGTGCCGCATCACCGGCACCGACAATAGCGGTGAAAAAATTGTCCCAGCCGAGATATGCCACCTCCGCGCGCAGCAGATAGCCTGTTTTATTACTGACAATACCAACAGGCAGGCCGAAATCATTGAGAGTAACCAATATCTCCCGGGCATGGGGCAATCTTTTCAACGTCTGCAGATGGTCCGCCTTGATGTGATCATAAAATATATCCGCAGCCGTTTCCCATTTGTCGCCGAACAATTGCGGGAAACTATTGCGCATCGACTGGCGTACCTGTTTCCGGGTTCGCTCGATCGGCCAGGTCTCATGCCCCATGGCGGTCAGTGTTTTATTGAGTGCACTGTGGATCGATTCCCAATTGTCGATCAAAGTATCGTCCCAGTCGAAAAGAACCGCTGGCGGACGTTTAAGATTATTGCCCACCAATATTGTCCATGTAATCCATATAATAAGTTAAAATTTTCCGGGTGAGCGGGCCAGGTTGGCCATCACCGATAATTACTTCATCAATCTTTACCGCCGGTTTTACCAGAGCCGTGGTGCTGGTGAAAAAGGCCTCCTTCGCCTGCTTGGCTTCCTCCAGCGTAAATTCCCGTTCGAGGAAAGATATACCCTCTTGAGAAATGAGCTTCAAAATAGCTTGTCGGGTTATACCGGCAAGGATTGATGAATCCAGATGACGGGTGATCAATTCGTCCTGATCGGTGACGATCCAGGCATTGGAAGCCGTTCCTTCTGTCACTATACCTCGGTCATCAATCAACCAGGATTCAGCGGCATCGGCTTCAACGGCCGCCTGTTTCAAAAGCACGTTGGGTAGCAAGGAAACGGATTTTATATCGCAGCGCCGCCATCTGATGTCGGGCTGGGAAATAACAGAATTTTTCTCAAGAGCGGCTTCATAGCTTAGCTTTTTGGCCGACTTGGCCGTCACAATGAGAGACGGTAAAGAAAAGTCGGGAAAGGGGTGATTTCGAGGCGCCGATCCGCGTGTCGCCTGCAGGTAGATACTGCCATGACGTACTGTATTACGGCGGATGATTTCCCGCATAATAAATCCTAGAGCGCGGCGATAGACCGGCCAATCCAGGCGCAATTCTGACAATGATCTGTCAAATCGGTCCAAATGGGCTTCTTCATCGACAATGGTGCCATTGGCTACGGCGATTACTTCGTACACACCATCGGCGAATTGAAACCCCCGGTCCTCGACATGAACAACCGCTTGCCCGTGCGGCAGGTAACGACCGTTAACATAGGTAACTTTCGGCATCTCAGGGCGTCCTCAGAAATATTCCAGCTGGACGGCGAACATTTTTTCAACCTGCTTGACTGCTTCCGCGGATGCAAACAAGACAACCCGGTCCTTTACCTGAACGACTGTGTCCGACCGCGGGGAAATAACTTCACCATCACGGACGATGGATCCGACTAAAACCCCATTCGGCAGTTCTGCTTCACTCAGGGGCACATTGACGAGGCTTGAAGTTTCCATGGCCTCGGCCTCAATGACTTCGCCGAATCCATCTCTGATCGTATGCACCGAGTGAATTTTACCCCTTCTGACATGCTGCAGGATTGTGGAAACAGTGATGTTACGTGGTATGACGGCGACATCAATACCCAGAGACGGCGTCAGGGGGATATAGGTCGCACTGTTGATCAGCGTAATAGCACGCTGAGCGCCCATGCTCTTGGCCAAAAGCGATGACAGAATATTGGTCTCGTCATCGTTGGTGACCGATACAACGGCTTCAGATGACGACACATTCGCCTCTTCGAGAATTTCAGTGTCCAGCACGCTCCCATGCAGAACCACCGACCGTTTCATGGTGCGTGCGACAATTTCAGATCTGGATTTATCCGATTCTACGACTTTTAAATTTACCGACGGATGATTGGTTTCGATTTCCTGGGCCAGGAACTGGCCGATATTACCGCCGCCAAAAACAACCATGCGGCGCGCCTCAGTGTCCTCGTACCCAAAAGCAGACATTGCGCGTGTAACGTGTTCGCTATCGGCTACGAAATAGACTTCATCACCGGTTAACATCTGATCATCGGCATTCGGAATGATGGCTTTGTTGTCGCGGACGAGGCCGACGATCACTACATTCAGGTCGGGAAAAAGCTGCGTCAATTGCCGCAACGGTGTATTCACCAGCGGGCAGTTTTCACCGCAACGGACGCCGACAGCTTTGACCTTGTCGTCAACCAACGAAATCATATCGAAAGTACCGGGAACGCGCAGCCGGCGGGCCACAGCCCGGGCTACCTCCAATTCTGGGGAAATAACGACATCGATGGGTAATTGGTCGCGGGAGTACAGATTTGCCCATTTGGGATCCATATACCCTTGCTGCCGAATACGGGCGATTTTAGTGGTGACGTCGAACAGGGAATGTGCGACCTGACAGGCCAGCATATTCACTTCATCAGCCTGGGTGACGGCGATCAGCATATCAGCGTCAGATGCCCCAGCCTGGGCCAACACATTGGGGTGAGAGGCAAAACCGGTAATCGCTTTGACATCCAACGTATCGCTGATTTTCCGGGACAGTTCCGGTCTTTGGTCGATCACCGTGACGTCGTTATCCTCTTGCGCCAGGTACCGTGCAATGTTGTGGCCGACTTGTCCGGCGCCGCAGATTATAACTTTCATAGCTCGCTCTTATTTTTCCTGAGATGCCCCAATAGATCTTTTTTGGATACGATTTGAAATTAGTCGTTGGCAGCGGCTTGAGACCGCTCTTCAGATTGAACCCCGAGTGACTTTAGTTTGCGGTGAAGCGCCGATCTCTCCATGCCGATAAATGAAGCTGTACGCGATATATTGCCGCCAAAGCGGGTTACCTGAGCCGTTAGATATTCTCGCTCAAATATTTCCCTGGCTTCGCGTAGCGGCAGACCCATTTTTTCCGAATTCTCGATTCCAGCGTTTGACAATACCGGGGGCCCGTTACCTATCTCCCCCGGAATCATATCCGAACGAATAGGCTCATCCTCGCCGCCAGGCGCCATAATCATGATCCTTTCTATGACATTGCGCAGTTCCCGTACATTTCCTGGCCAGACATAGGATTGCAAGGTTGCGATCGCACTCTCTGAAAACCGCCGTTTCTGACTGCCTGAAGCTTGGGCCATTTTTGCCACAAAGAAATCCGCCAAGGCGGGGATATCTTCCAGATATTCTTTCAGAGGCGGTACTTCGATGGGAACAACGCTCAAACGATAAAACAGATCCTCGCGGAACCGGCCCTCACTCATCTCCAGGTGTAAATTCTTGGTTGACGTAGCGATAACGCGAACATCGACTTCAACACGTATGGCACCACCAACTCTTTGGAAGGTTTGCTCTTGCAGGACCCTGACTATTTTTCCCTGGGTCTCCATCGGCATGTCAGCGACTTCGTCCAAAAACAAAGTGCCGTTATGGGCCTGTTCGAACGTTCCCATGGCTTTCGGGCCGCTAAAGTCACCCGATGATTCAATCCCAAAAAGGCTAATTTCAAAGCCATCTGCCTTCATGGTGGCACAGTTGAGCAATATAAACGGTCCACTGGCGCGACTTGATTGGTTGTGGATCAGTCGTGCAACGACATCCTTCCCGGATCCCGGGGGGCCGGTAATTAGTACCCGGCTATTGGCGCCGGCGACCCGTTCGATTGATTGGCGAATTTGATTGATTGAGTTAGAACTACCGATCAGTTGGTCTTCTCCTCCAACCCGAAGTTTGAGTTCTTGGTTTTCCCGTTTTAGCCTGGCAGATTCGATGGCGCGGGCAACGATCAAAATCATTCGCTCGCCCTTGAACGGTTTTTCGATGAAATCGAAGGCACCGAGATTGATCGCTGAAACAGCTGTTTCTATATTACCGTGGCCGCTCATCATGACCACCGGCAAACCCGGATACTCCGTGCTCAAATTCTCTAAAATTTCTATACCGTCGAGTGCGCTGCCTTCGAGCCAGATATCCAACAACACCAGACTAGGACGCCGGGTTTCAATCGCCACTAAAGCCTCGGTACTGTTCCTTGCTTCTCGTGTCTGATAACCTTCATCTTCTAAGATGCCGGCGGTCAGCATGCGAATATCCGCTTCGTCATCGACGATCAGAATGTCATGGGCCATTACGAACTGGTCTCGGCTTTAATTTTGTCGTGTTTTGTTTGATGGGCGGCATCTGGAACAGTATCTTCACCCCTGCTACGGCGGAACAAGAGTGACACAACGGCCCCCCCACCCTTCTCCTGGTTGTTCTTGAGCTTCAACTCACCACCGTGATCTTCCATGATTTTGGCAGCAATTGCGAGTCCCAATCCCGAACCCTTGTTCCTTGTCGTCACATAGGGTTCCGTAATTCTGTCCATAAGATCTTCGGGAAATCCTTTGCCGTTGTCATAAATATCGATAGATACAACGTCTTCTCCGAGCTCCAATTTGAGGATGATTTCTCCGGACGGTATGGCCACCGCTGCCTCTTTTTCCTTGGCATCAATTGATTCCGCGGCATTTTTAAGAACGTTGGTTAAAGCCCTGCCAACTTGCAAGCGGTCGCAGCGGTGCATCACGGCATCATCCAGCTTTTCGGATTCATACTTGATCTCCGGGAACCGATTTTTCTCCAAGAACAGGCTTTGCTGGCAAAGATCAACCAGATCAATTCGTTTGAGCTCCGGCTGCGGCATCCGTGCAAAAGCCGAAAACTCGTCCACCATGCGCCCAATATCTTCCACCTGGCGAATTATCGTTTCGGTGCAGATCATGAATGTTTTGGGATCAGATGCAATTTCATCTTGGTATTTACGGCGCAGACGTTCCGCCGACAATTGAATGGGTGTCAAAGGATTCTTGATTTCATGGGCGATGCGCTGGGCAACATCAGCCCAGGCGGCTTTCCGCTGGGCAGAAAATAATTCGGTAACGTCATCGAAGGTAACCACGTAGCCGATAATTTCATCAGCTATTTTTTCTGCCACCATGGATACCATGAGCGTTCGTTGCCGACCTTCGCGGTGAATTCTAATTTCACCCTGTACGCTTTTATCCGATTTACCAGTGACCTCCGACAGCAAATGCTTCATCTCGGGGACGACTACCGAAAGATCCTCATCCAAATGGTTACTCAGCTTAGTTGCAAGAAGGTCCGATGCCGACCGGTTGGGAAGATTGATGCGGCTGTCACGATCCAATCCGATAACGCCGGCCGAGACGCCGGCGAGCACGGTTTCGGTAAAACGCCGCCGTTCGTCTAATTGACGGTTTGCTTCCATCAGGCCTTCTTGTTGGGTATCGAGCTGTTCGGTCATGCGGTTGAAGGACCGGCTGAGAACGCCTATCTCATCACGTTCACTGGAGGCGGAGGTTTCGACGCGCACAGTTAAATCACCTTTACGGACTTTATCGGCGGCATCGATAAGTTCGCCAATCGGCGTTGAAAGCTGCGACGCGATGGACCAACCGATCCAAATCGCGACAAGCAGCAGAAGAACCGCCACCAAAACGAATACAAAGAGGAACTTGATTTGAAGATTGGATCGGCTTTTTTCCAATTGAGCATATTGTGCGGCCGCACCTTCAGTTTGGGATACATGTTCCAGAACCTGTGGTGCGACGATACGGCCCACCAACAAATAAGCGTCGACAAATGCTTCCAGTTTGATGGCTGCCCGCACCCGGTCGCCGCCCGAAGAATTGATAATGAACACCTCGCCTGGACGGCCGTTCAAAACCCGCTTTAACAATGCATCCGATGAAAAATTAAAGCCCAAAGAAAAACTTAACTCGGAGCGAGCAATGGTTTGGCCGCTACTATTGACGACCACAGCCTCAGACAAATTCCGAACGTAAGACTGAGATCTGACAATCTGAGATAAAATTTTTGGATTCTGACGCAACGCCGGTGCTGCTCTGTTCAAATCATTGGCCATCGCCAATGCAGCCCCCCGGATCCCCAACTGGTGTTCCTGGAGATAGGAGCGGGCGACCTCGCTAGAAGCGTTTACCGCTGTTCTTACCCTTTCGGAGAACCAGGTTTCAATACCAAAGTTCAAAAACAAACCGGAAAACACCGCCACCAAAATGGCCGGGACGATAGCCACCATACCAAAGGAGACAACTATACGGGTGTGCAGACGAGAACCGGCTGAACCGTATTTACGGGATATCCAGCTGAGCACTATGCGCCGCGCTAGAACTGCACCCAGCAAAAGCGCTAAAATCAGATCAAGATTGAGAAGCGCGATAATGTTCGTCAGGTCCGATTCCAGCGGTGAATATTCGGCGAGTACGGAAATCGTCGCCATCCCGGATATAACCAGCGCAAGACCGATCACCCCGGCGATAATATGGGTGAGCCGCAACTTCCCGTTTTTCCAAAACCAAGCGCTCTCTTCGGGATTGCGTTTAAGTTCCGCTACTTGTTCGTCCATCAAATACCCTTATGGGACACTATAAAGTTTCCTTACTTCGGTGATTTGGTCACTGATATATTCAAATCGCGTATCTTTTTCCGCAATGTATTTCTATTCAGACCAAGCAGGTCGGCAGCGCGTAGCTGATTGCCTCTGGTTGCTGCCAAGGATAGCGAAATCAAAGGCCGTTCCACTTCCTTTAATACCCGTTCATAAAGGCCCGCCGGTGGCAACGTCGATCCATGGGCGAAAAAATAATCTCGCAGATGATTTTCCACTGACTCACTGATCCCGTTACCCGAATTGCCACTTTCTGTAGCCGGTCCCGTTTCCGCCAACTCGGCTTCTATCACTTCTATGCTTATTGTCTCCTGGGAGTAAAGGGCTGCCAAGCGGCGAACGACATTTTCCAGTTCGCGGACGTTGCCCGGCCAATGGTAGGCCTGAAGACGCTCCATGGCCTCGCCGTCAACAATCTTCCAAGGCAGACCCTCCTCGACGGCCTGTGAAAGGAAATGGCGCACCAGTTCCGGAATATCATCGCGATGTTCGCGTAATGGCGGCATGCGGAGTGGAACTACGTTCAGACGATAAAATAAATCTTCCCGAAACAGTCCCTGCCGGATCAGTTGAGTTAAATCCCGGTGGGTTGCGGCAACAATCCTGACATTCGTCCGTAGCGGCGTTTTGCCACCAACCATGGTGTACTCGCCTTCCTGCAACACCCGTAGCAATCGGGTCTGTGCCTCTGGCGGCATATCGCCAATTTCATCAAGAAACAGCGTGCCGCCTTCAGCCTGGTTGAAGCGCCCCGTGGTCCTGTTGGCGGCACCGGTGAAAGCGCCTTTTTCGTGGCCGAAG
>PBQI01000213.1 GCA_002725625.1 Rhodospirillaceae bacterium
CAAACCGGTCCATTCACCCAGCCTCCGCAAAGAACGGCATGACCAAACCAGCCGTAACCATGACAAGCCGGAAGTCGGCATGGGCGGCCATGTTCCCGCCTTCATGCTGCAGCCCATCAAGGTGAAAAAAGTAAAAGAATAGACCGCTAGGCACTCAAATATAATATTCCCCGGGCAGGCCGAAACCGTTGAAACCGGCGGAGGCGTACGTGGTGGTATAGGCGCCGGCGGCAAGCAGCTGGAGGCGGTCACCGGCTTTCAAGTCCAAAGGCAAGCTGTAGGCGGCCTTTTCGTAAAGAATGTCGGCGCCGTCGCAAGTCGGCCCGGCCAGCACCACCGGCCCTTTCTTGCCTCCATTATAGGGTGAGCGAATAGGATACTCGATGGATTCGTTCATGGTTTCGGCAAGCCCGCCGAACCGGCCCACGTCCAGATACATCCAGCGCGGCTCCTTTTTATCGTAGGACTTGCGCGAGACCAGCACCACTTCCGTCTCGATAATCCCGGCAGGGGCGGCGATGCAGCGCCCCGGCTCGATGATCATCTCTGGCGGATTATTGCCAAAATTCCGGTTCATCGCTTGCATGATGGTCTCAGCATAATGCTCGAAAGCGGGAATATCCCGCCGGTAACGAACGGGAAACCCACCGCCAAGGTTGATCATTCCGAGTTTGATCCCGGCCTTGGCCAAGTCCGAAAAAACTTTTGCCGCCCTGCCGACCGCAAGCCGCCATTGATCGGAATCAGTCTGTTGGGAGCCGACATGAAACGAGACGCCATGGGGATCGAGGCCAAGTTCAGCGGCGCGAATCATCAGGTTGCGGGCCATGTCCAATTGGCAACCGAATTTCCTCGATAGCGGCCAATCTGCCCCCTCTCCCGCCATCAGGATGCGGCAATAGACCCGCGAGGCGGGCGCGGCGGCGGCCAATTTACCCAGTTCTTCGTCACTGTCGAAAGAAAACAGCCGGACTCCCCTCCGAAAAGCATGGGCGATGTCCGTTTGCTTCTTGATGGTGTTGCCAAAGGAAATATTTTCGGGTGGCGCCGAAGCGGCCAGGCAGTCGTCAATCTCGGAAGCGCTGGCGGCATCAAAAAATGAGCCCAGACCAGCCAGGGTTGTAAGAATTTGCGGCGCCGGGTTGGCCTTGACAGCATAATGAATCCGGGCCAGCGGCAAAGCCCGGCCGAGACGCCGGTAATTTTCCGCCACCGCCTCCAGATCGACGACAAGGCAGGGTGTTTCGGGTGCGCGCCGAGCCAGGAAATTTTCTATTTTCGAGGTCACGGTCGACTCTCCCGCGAAACGCCGCCGGGGCGTTCCTCAAATCAACCCGGCCAGCGGTGATGAGGGATCGGCGTAACGTTTCTTAGGCATTCGCCCGGCGAGATAGGCCAAGCGCCCGGACTCCACCGCCTTTCTCATGGCGATAGCCATTTTCACCGGCTCCCTGGCCTCGGCGATGGCGCTGTTCATCAACACCCCTTCGCAACCCAACTCCATGACAATAGCGGCATCCGATGCGGTGCCGACACCGGCGTCGACCAGTACCGGCACCGACGCCCGCTCGACAATCAGGCGGATGTTGATGGAATTCTGAAGACCGAGTCCAGAGCCGATTGGAGCCGCCAAAGGCATGATGGCAACACAGCCAATATCTTCCAGGCGCTTCGCCATGATCAGGTCGTCGGTGCAGTAGACCATGACCTTGAAGCCTTCCTTAATAAGAATTTCAGCCGCTTCCAGGGTCTCGGGCATATGCGGATAGAGGGTTTGCCGATCACCCAGCACTTCCAGCTTGACCAAGTCCCAGCCACCGACCTCGCGGGCCAGACGCAAGGTGCGCATGGCCTCTTCGGCTGTATAACAGCCCGCCGTGTTGGGCAGATAGGTATACTTTTTAGGATCCAGGTAATCGATCAGCATCGGCTGATTGGAATCGGTGATATTGACCCGGCGGACGGCGACGGTGACGATTTCCGCACCCGACGCCTCGATAGCGGCCTTGGTCTCTTCGAAATCCTTGTATTTGCCGGTGCCGACGAGAAGCCGCGAGGTGAACCGCCGGCCCGCCACCTCGAAGGTATCCTCATGGCCGGCTCCCGCCTCGTCCGAGGCGCCACCGCCGATGAAGTGAACGATTTCCAACCGGTCGCCATCGCCTAGGGAAACCTCTTCGTATTGGGATCTGGGGACAATCTCGAGATTGCGTTCCACCGCCACTTTGCGGGAATCGATGCCGATTTGGCCAAGAAGTTGTTTTACGGTAAGCGAGACATCGAAGCATCGTTCCTCGCCATTGATGGTCACACGCATGGGAAAATCCGTCCTCTTACAAATGCCCGCTTGTGCTTTTCGTATTTAGCCGGTGCCGGCCCGCTCCGCCTTTCCTGGGCGGCCTTGACCGCCTTTTGCCTGCGCCCGCGCTAAACGGCCGATATCATCAAGCCCATCACCCAGTGTCGGGCGAAGCTGGCGAAAAAATAGCCCCAGCGCCGGATGATCGGTTTGCCTGGCTTGGGCCATGGCAGCGAGTAGGTCGGAGCTGTCATGATCGTCCGGCAGATCGCGCACTATCGTGTCCAGCGCTTTATATGTTTTCGATGTCTTGTCGAAAGTGACGCAGGGTGAAAGCACATGCAGATAGGAAAACCCACTATGGGCGATGGCCTGCTCGATCATCCCAGCCAAATGGTGTTGGCGTCCGGCATAGGCTTGACCGATCCAGCCGGCCCCGTAGGACAGCAGCATCATCAACGGATTTAGCGGCATGTCCCGGTTCTCGTAAGGGGTGCTGCTGGTCTTGAAGCCCAGCGTCGAAGTGGGCGATGTTTGCCCTTTGGTCAGCCCATAGATCCCGTTGTCGAAAAGGATGAATGTCATGTCGACGTTGCGTCGAGCGGCATGGGAAATGTGGGCGCCGCCGATGGCGAATGTATCACCATCGCCACTAACCGCAATCACCGTCAGCTTTTCATTGGCGACTTTGATGCCGGTTGCCACCGGCAGGGAACGCCCGTGCAGGGTATGAAAACCATATGTGTTGATAAAGAACGGGAAACGCGAGGAACAACCGATGCCGGACACAACCACCGCCTGGCTGGGGTCAATGGCAAGACCGGTCAACGCCGACGTTACCCCCTCGGCAATGGCGAAATAACCACAGCCAGGACACCAAGTCGGCAGGGCCTTGGAGCGGTAATCAAGGCGGCCACTATGGCTGATTTCTTGTAGCTTTTCCTCTATATAAACCGGTGGTTTGATGTCCATCATGTCGGCTCCTTATTCGGCGGCGGCAGGCTGGCGGTGGTGGCCTTTTACCGCCAACCTCCTGATTTCGCCAATAATGTCGTCCACATGCATGGGCGTTCCCGGAACCCGGTTAAGCCTGTTAACGGGTCGTCCCAAGGCACTTGACACCAAGTTGGCAAACTGCCCTTCGTAATTGAGCTCCGGCACCAGGATCTCGTCGCAAGCGGCGAAAAAAGAGGCGATGGGAGCGACCGGCAATGGCGACAGCATCACCACCTTCATGGCAGCGCAGCGAATGCCTTTCTTCCTGGCATGGATCATCGCCTCCAAAATCTCGCCAAAGGTCGAGCCCCAGCCAAGCACCCCCACCTCGACCTTGCCTTTATCGCCAAAACGCTTGGTGATTTTAATGCCGGGATATTTGACGGCGGATTTAAACTTGTCATGGCGTTTTTGACTCATTTTCTGGTGAACATCGGGATGGTCGCTGGGACGCCCTGACTCGTCATGCTCAAGACCGGTAATAGTATGCTGTAAGCCTTCGTCGCCGGGCACAGCGCAGGGGCTGACGCCGTCGCTTGTGATCTGGTAACGGCGGTAAGGCATGGCCTTGTCCCGTTTGCCGGCCGTCTTGCGGCAATCGGCCGTGAACGGGTTGGTGACGGGCAGTGTCACTGCCTCGTAACGGTTGGAAAGATAGAGGTCCAACAGCACAACCACCGGTGTCTGGTATTTCTCGGCCATTTCGAAGGCCCTGCCAGCGCATTTCCAACAGCCCTCGACGTTGGTCGGCGCCAAGACGATACGCTGAGCATCGCCAGCGGCGCCGAATACCGCCAGGTTGAGATCTGATTGCTCGGTCTTGGTCGGCATGCCGGTGCTGGGCCCGCCCCGCTGGGAGACAAAAATCACCGCAGGCACTTCGGCGATAGCGGCAAGCCCCATCATTTCCGTCATCAGGGCAAAGCCGGGGCCGGACGTCGCCGTCGCCGCCCGCGAACCGGCATAACCGGCGCCGATGGTGGCGGCTATTGCGGAGATTTCATCCTCCGTCTGCAAAAGCCTGGCGCCGCGTTTCGGCAACTCGACGGCAAGGCGTTCCATGATCGAGGTTGCCGGGGTGATGGGATAGCCGAAGAAGGCATCGATTCCGGCCTCCAAACACCCTTTGGCAACGGCGCCATTGCCACTCATCATAACCAAATCAGCCCCTTTGCCTTTCTTCGGCGGCGCGGTGATGGAATTGAAATCAAGCTTGAAGGTGGCGGCGCCGGCTTCGAAACCGGCGTCGAAGGCGGTGATATTGTCGGTGGTTACGGCGGCGGCCTTGGTCTTGAACTTTTCGGCGATGGTCTGGTGAAAAACGGGCCGCGGCATACTGTAGAGCCCGGCCAGATAACCGACAGCGGCAAAATTGCGCGACCTGACACTGCCGGTCGTGCGTTCGGAAATGTTGCGAAAGGCAACTCCGTAAGGGAGATGCGAAGGCAACAGGTGCGAAGAGATATGGGCACCATCAGCAACGGTAGCGATGGGAGTGGCCTCGTAGATAATGGCGCCAAAATCACCGACCTCGCCGACATGGGAAATAGCGTGGGAATCATTGAGTGAAATCAGCACATCGGATTGTGGTTTCAACGAGTAGACCTGCTCGGAGGTAAACCTGACGCGCGCGATACATTTGCCAAAACCGCGGATTTCAGGTGGATAGATATCAAATGCGATGACCTTGTAGCCGGCTTTCGCCATCGCCCGCTTCAGGATATCGCCGGCAGCGATGGTGCCGTCACCAGCAGCGCCGCAAATAGCGATTTGGATATCGGTTGCGGTTTGGCGCGCGACCGTCATGGTTCGTTCCTAATCGAATTCCCATAAAGGCGAATCGATTTCACCTTTATCGTTCAGAAATAGCTCGTCTTCCTGATACGTCCTGACCGCCTCGTCGCCGCCAGTCATGTTGAAGGCTGCAACCCTTCCCATTTCCTTGACATGCTTCCATCCATAGTAGAAACGGTAGCGGTTTTCCTCCGGCGACCAGATCTGGCAAACGTCGCCCCCCGCCCAGATATTGCTGTTAGTGGTCTGCAATCTCGGGTTGACCAGCAAACCGCGCTCGATATCGACGCCAGCGCCGACCATAAACTCCAGCGACGGCATCAGGCCGCAAAAGGGCATGACGGCGTCACCGTATAGATCGCTGCTATCGTCGAGGATGACGCGCCGGGAAGGTTTTTCCTTGGTTCCCGCTTTGATCCCCGCTACCTTGCGGCCGAGGACGACCTCCAATCCCATATGCTTCAAGGCGGCGACGAAGCCGGGCGCGTCCTTAGGCTTGACGTTATGGGGCCAAAAAAGCTGCTCGCCCGCGATTAAGGTTACTTTAAACCCCGCCCCCACCAGGGTGCGCGCCAGATCGAGGCCCATCATGTCGCCGCCGAGCATTATGACCGTGCCTTTCTTGGGCAATGCCTGGCGTACCCGGATAGCGTCCTCAAAAGTGGCGAACCCGTTCATCAGGGAACGGAATTCACGCAAGTCCTCGGTAAGGTAACCACCACCGCCGCTGGCCACCAGAAGCTTGCTGTAAGCCACCCACTCCATGTGGCGAAGACCGACCACCCGGCGCTTGGGATCGACACGGGTGACCCAGGTGTCCCGGCGCAAGGTAATCCGCTGCTCATCGTAGAATTCCGGCGGATGGACGAGTAGTTCGCGCCAGTCGTTGACGCCGTGGAAAACCTTGGGCAATTCGTAGCGGTTGATAAACAGCAACTTGCCGCCAGCGATCAAAGTAATGCGGCTGCAGGGATCGCGTTGGCGCAGGTGCAAGGCCGCCTCGCAACCGGCGGCGCCGGCGCCGATGATCACGTAATGCGGCGGATGGCTCATTTGCCCTTGCCTTTTTTGCCGGAAATGTCCTGGCAAGATATTTCATAATTAGTGATAGAGATGCATTTTGTTGGACAAACCTTGTAACAAGCACTGCAACGAATGCATTCGTTGTTGTCAATCCAGATAGCGCCCACTTTGTCCCACTCCCTGGCCTCCCGGAGGTCGCCGTAAGTACCGTCCTTTTTTATTTCGATCCCTTCAACCAGCTTAATGCAATTGCGCGGCGCCACTTCGATACAGGCCCGGCAGTAAATACAATTGTCGATATCAATTTCATAGCGGTGGTTGCAGAGATAGCAACGCTTGGCCTCCTCTGAAGCCTGCTTAATCCCTAAGCCCTTTTCAACTTCGGCGGAGGGTCCTCGAAAGCGGCCCTTCAGAGGCGTCGTCGGCATCTCCTGGCGGGAAATGAAATCAAACGAACGTTCGTGCAAGGGTCCATCCACGGCTTCCACCTTGACCACTTGCTTGCGGCGCACCCGGCCCATCAGCCAAGCATCCATCTTGAGGGCAATGGCGCGCCCATGGCCAATGGCATCGATGGCGGTGGTCGGCCCGTTGACGAAGTCTCCGGCGGCAAACATGCCGTTGATGGAAGTCATGCCGTCCTCGCCGATCTTGACGCTTTTCCAGCTATCCAGTTTGACTGGCTGGTCAAGATAGTCGGTGATGGTTTTCTGGCCAATGGCGATGATCAGGGTATCGCAGGATTCCTCGAACTCGGACCCTTCGATGGGGATGGCTTGGCGCCGTCCGTTTTTGCGCCAACCGCCGAGGCGGTTCTGAATGAAACGGACACCGCGGGATTCCCCTCCCGCCCCGGTTATCAGCCCCACCGGCGTGCGCAGGCCAAGAATATTGACGCCCTCGCGCTTGGCCTGGAAGATTTCCTCCTTGGTGACGGGAATGTATTCCTCTGTAGTGCGCAAATGGATAGTCACATCTTCGCTGCCCGAACGGCGGGCGACACGGGCACAATCGAGGGCGGTAAACCCGGCACCGACGACAAATACCTTTTTGCCAACGGTTTTCTTGACGCCGCGGTGCAGGTCGATGAGGAAATCCAACCCATATTCGACGCCGGGCGTGACCCGGGCCAGATCCCGTCCTTCCTTGCTTCCATCCAAGGGCAGACGCGTTGCCGCCATGCAGCCGGTGGCGAGAAGAACGGCATCATAGTTGTCGCGCAACCAAGCAAGGGGGATGTCGTTATCGCCATGTCCGACGGAAACCCCGGTCTTGAGGTCGACGCCAAGGCGAATGGCATTGCGCAGTTCCACTTCCAGCATGTCGCGGGGAAGGCGGAATTCCGGAATACCATATGCAAGCATGCCACCAGGTTTATCTTCACGCTCATAGATGGTCACATCGTGACCAAGCGTCGTCAGGTCATGGGCGGCGGCGATGCCTGTTGGTCCGCCGCCAACAATGGCGATGTGCTTGCCCGATGGCGTAAACAGGGTTTCACTGATCCGGTGGCCGAACGGTTTGAAGTCGGCGGCGACGCGCTTGAGATGGCAAATGCCGACGGGATCACCATTGCCCGGCCAACCGTGCCGGCACTTGTCCTCGCAAGGGCGCGAACAGATCCGGCCGAGAACGCCCGGAAGAACGTTAGCCAAACGGTTGAGTTCGTAGGAGCGGCCAAACTGCTGCTCGCTGATCATGCTGATGTACGCGGGAACGTTGGTGTCAGCCGGACATGCCGTCTGGCAAGGGACGTTCTTTTTCACCCATCCGATGTCACGGGGGTCGGTGGAATAGCGCACAGACGTAACAACGCGGCGGCCAAAGGCTTGTGTTCCGGAAAAATCCTCGTCTTCGTCCAAATAGATTTTACCGGTCGGCCCATTGCTCATTTATTATCTCCTCAAGGTCTTTCTTCGCCTCGATTATCCGTCCCCAAAGGGTTGGGAATCCGTCTGGTTTGTTTTGTCGCCGGAAAGTGGCGCCACGGGACTAAATAATTGAATCCACCCAGGAGCGTGTCTGCAAGTAGGATTTCAACATAAAACATTTGGAAAGAGATTTGAACCTCCTCTTGGCCAAGGAGCGGTCACGACGGAAATTGCCAAAGGGGGCCGAGCTATCCGCGATGGTTCCAATTCCAGTAAAGTCTATGTTACACAAGGCTGGACGCGTGGTATAAACTGCTTCCTTCAATCCAGGGATGTTTCCGAAACCGATGGCCCTTTCCGTTTTGGTCCTCAACGGACCCAACCTCAATTTGCTGGGCACGCGCGAGCCGGAGGTTTACGGCGGCCAAACCCTGACTGATATCGAAGCCACCTGCGTCAAACGAGCCGCCGCCCTTGACCTTTCAGTCGAATTCCGCCAGAGCAACTCGGAAGGCGAAATGGTTAACTGGATACAACAAGCAGAAGGCAACCACGCCGCCTTGATCGTCAACGCCGGCGCCTATACCCATACCTCCGTAGCCCTTCTTGACGCCCTTTTGGCCTGCCGGACGCCGGTCATTGAAGTGCATCTTTCCAATATCTTCCAACGCGAGAGTTTCCGTCATGAATCATACGTTTCGAAAGCGGCTCGGGGGGTGATTTGCGGTTTCGGTGGGCTGAGTTACGAATTGGCCTTGGAAGCGGCGGCGCACTTGCTCGGAACCAGGAAACAGGATTGACAAGGACGATGGCTAAACCTCCGAAGACCGATATCGACGCCGACTTGGTCCGCAAACTAGCCAACCTCTTGGACGAGACGGGCCTGACCGAAATCGAATACGGCGACAAGGACTGGTATTTGCGCGTCGTCAAGACCACCGCCGCCAAGCCGGAGGTCGTTGCCA
>PBQI01000214.1 GCA_002725625.1 Rhodospirillaceae bacterium
AGACCATCGGCTCGATTATTTATCTAAGCCGGAATCTGGATCGCATGAAGAAAGAAACCGTTGCCGGTTTCGCCATAACCTGCGTTGGTGACGAGGGCGATTACAGTTTCGTCGAAACACGCCTTGGGGGGACGCTGACCGACAAGGTGGTTGAGCATGTCCTCAAACATCACGCCGGGGGCTACAGCAAGTTCGGATTCCTGGAACAAGGAGGCTGCGACGAAAGGCAGTACTGCAGCCCAGGGGTCGATCTGCCCGTTGTTTTGTTTGCCCGCTCAAAACCGGGAAGTTATCCCGAGTACCATACATCCCAGGACGACCTGTCCCTGATCACCCCAGACGGCCTTGAGGGATCGTTTGAGGCATTGAAGAAGTGCATCATGGCCATCGAGAAGAATAGGAGCTACAGGTCGCTATGTCTCTGCGAACCGCAGCTCGGAAAACGTGGCCTCTATCCAACTCTAAGCACTCTTGAATCAGCACGAACGGTTCACGCGATGATGAACCTTATTGCCTACTCGGACGGCCAACACGATCTTCTTTCAATCATCGAACGGCTGAACCAGCCTATTGAAAGCCTGTTTTTGCTCGCCGACGATCTTCTGCAGGCCGGCATAATCGGAACCATTGAGAACGTTGCGTAGAATTGCCGTTAACTCCGCACGCGGCGGCTCGAAGCGCCAGCCAGGTAAAAACATTGTCGATTTCTTCGGCAAGCCGATGATTGCCTAAGCCATCAAAGCGGCTCTTGAAACGGACCTATTTGATCGGCTCGTGATCTCCACCGAGGACGACGAGATCGCCGAAGTCGGAATCAGTTTCGGCGCTGTAGTGAACATGCCGCAACTTTCGCTTCCGTCCATGGGCGGCGCATTGTATGTTCATGTTATGAACGCTACAAGCTCCGTACCATCCTCATGCTTTCCTGGGAGCCTGCCGTGACTGAATCCAAGGGCTTCGATTTTGAGGATGCCTTCACCCAGGTGGAGAACCCGAAGAGCTTTCTTGGCAAGAAGTACGCCGAGATCAAGAAGCGTGTCCGGATCACGGAAACACCACCGTTCCCATACAGCATGCAGATCGAGGTGACCAACATCTGCAATCACAAATGTATCTTCTGCGGTTTGCTCCAGGCCGAGCGGCCGAGTGCCCATATTGATCCCGAACTATTCAGGACCTTGGTTCGCCAGTGCTATGACCTGGGATCGCGCCAGGTGTCACTGGTTGGTGGTGCCGAGCCTCTGGCCAATAAGAAGCTGGAGAAATACATCGCCTTCTGTGCTGGGCTGGGTTTCGAATACATCTACATCACCACCAACGGCATTTTGGCCAGCCCTGAACGCTGGAAAAAGGTCATCGACGCCGGGCTGCATTCCATCAAGGTCTCCATCAACGCCGCCGATGCTAAGACCTACCGGGCTGTTCACGGGCGCGATGATTTTGAGAAGGCGGTCGACAGCATCCGCGCTATCGACGCCTACCGCAAAACCCTCGACCGGCCCCTGTTCCTAGCCGTGGCCTGCGTCGAGACGACGGCCAATCGGGGCGCCTTCGAGGCCTTGAAGGCGTTGCTGGGATCTTATGTGGACGAGTTTATTTGTTCCCGCGCCATCCGCCCGCCGGGCTACGAGGACCGCCCAGGCATCTTCCTGGACGAGGGTATGGGCGCCGTCGTCGATGCCGGCAAAGCCAAGTGCTACATGCCTTTCTCCCAGGCCAATTTCTCCTGCGAGGGCTATTTCCGGGCCTGCTGCATCGAGTGGGACAATGCCACCGCCCTAGTCGATGTCAGGGAGATGCCCGTCGCCGAGGCCTGGCACGGCGAGCGCTTCCGGGAACTGCGCCGGCGGCTGATAGCCGAGAAGGAGGGCAGGGGCAACCTCAAGGGCCTGCTCTGTGAGGACTGTCTCTACGGTGACGGCTCGCCTTATGAGCCCATGAACGGGGATCTAGTCTAGATGGCCAGGGTTTTGACCCCGGAGGACATCGCCCCGGAGACCGAGGCTGAGGGCCATATCGTCCGCAAGATCCAGCAGCGGCGCGACCAGTTCGTGGCCACCACGACGCCGTCTTTCCCGCGCGCCCTGATGATGGAGATTTCCAACATCTGCAATCATGCCTGTGGGTTTTGCGCCCTCGCGGCCATGAACCGGCCAAAGCAGTTGATGCCGCCGGAGCTGTTCCGCGACATCGTCGCTCAGGCTTTTGCCCAGGGCGTCCGGGAGGCCGCCCTGGGCGGCGGCGCCGAGCCTCTGGCCTGCAAGCACCTGGAAGACTACGTAGCCTTCTGCAAGGACACCGGCTACGACTACGTCTACATCACCACCAACGGCTCCATCGCCGATGCCGAACGCTGGCGACGGCTCATCGAGGCTGGCCTCGATTCGATCAAGGTATCGATCAACGGCGGCACCCGCGAGAGCTACCTCGCGGTCCATGGCAAGGACGACTTCGAGGCGGCGATTGCCAGTGTGCGGGCCATCGATGCCGGCCGGAAGGAACTGGGACGCAAGGTCTATCTGGGCATTTCCTTCGTTGAGATGGCGGAGAACGAAGGCACCTTCGAGACCTTGATCGGCCTGCTCTCGCCCTACGTGGACGAAATCTTGCATTCGCGCCCGGTCAACGTCTCCGGGTACAATCCGGAATATCCGCCCGAGTTGATAAGTTTCCAGGACGGGGTCTGCTTTCAGCCCTTTTCGCGAATCCACGTCTCCAGCGACGGATACCTGCGCGCCTGCTGTGTCGATTACGACAACAACCTGGCCATTGAGGATCTGGCCGAGACACCTCTTTATGAGGCCTGGGTAAGTGAGCGATTCCAGGAACTCCGACAGCGGCTGATGGACAACCGGGAAGACCCCGAAAGTCTGACAGGGCTCATCTGCCAGGGCTGCATTCACGGCGGTAACCCGAACTACGCGCCGTTTAATTCGAAGCTGGCGACGACCGTCGAAGGGAGCGAAGGGGACGAATGATCCAGTTCCTGAGCAGCCTCTTTAGAATGCGCAGCAGCCCCGGGGGACGCAGCTTGACGGCCAGTACGGGATCATTGATCGCCTCTTCCACCATGTCTGCGACCCGGACATGGGCCTTGCCGTCGTTGGTCAGGCAGTATTCCGAAATGTAAGCCTCGTAAGTCTCCTCATCGTCGAAGCGGTAGGCACCGGAGGACAGGATTTCCGGCAGTTCGTCCATCGAGCAATAGGCACCGATGAAATCGGGCAGAACACCTGAATACCAGTCCAGGTTCTTGGCGATGTCAATGACGGCTTTTTCTTTGAACGGGCTATCTGGCAGTTCCTCGATGATCTCCTCTAGGCCACCGAAATAGGTCCAGGGCTGGCGGCATGGTGGTGAGAAACGCTTTCCGGGAAAGTCGCGGGATATATCGTCAGCATCGATATTGAGTATATGGGCACGGACCTCAAGAACGTTGACCTCTAGTATGGGGATGTGAAATAGGACGGCTTCCCGGAACATTTCGGATTTCTGGTCTATAAGAATCTCCGCATGACGAAAACAGTCGTACTTGTCTTCCGGCTCGCAGGCTGAAATGCCGGGAGCGAGTTGTTTCCAAGTCGGCGTCTCGGTATCCTCGTAGTGGCAATGCTGCTTGTTGTGGGCATATTCCCTGGGATGTGGTTTGATGATAAGTTGGAAGCCAGGGGTGTTCTGGACGATCCGACAGATATTCCGGTAGTTCTCGACAACCATTTTATGGTGATTGGCCGGGGCTGTGGATATAAAGACGGCGATTTTCTTGTCCTCGTCCAAGCCGTACTTGCGGCAGAACGCTTTCCTGTCCAGACGTTGGTTCTTCGGTGCCGCAGAGTCAAACTGTACACAGCCGGCGACCCGGATATGTTCCCGTGGGACGCCAAATCTGCGTGCCGAGACCTCGGCCTCGAAGACGCCGCGCACGGCAATCCAGTCGGCATGGTACACATAGGGGTTCTGTGCCCCGATATCGCGATGCCAGAGGACGATCTTGTTTTCCTTGGCTGCATAGGCGGCGACATGCCTATATTGCTTGGCGACCCCGAACAGCACTACCTGGCACCAGTCGATCAGATCGGTCAATTCGCTCCAGATCGAGAACAGGCGGGTGTTGCATTCGGCTGCCTCGGGCCTTTCCGCGAAGGAGGGGTCGAAGGCGGTCATCCTGAAGCCTTCAGTTGCTAGCGCCGTCGTCGGGCCGCTGTGAATCACCTCGTGACCGCGACCGATGAGTTCCGCGCAGAGAGGTAGATTGCGTAATTCATGTCCGTGGAAGGATTCTGACGTTACAATGAGGATTCTCATCACTTGGGCGTTACGTAAAAAGTTGAAACGAACTACGGATTCTGCGATTTTCTCCGCCTCATATGGGCCCATCGAACATTTGACTGTCAATGATTTGTTTCTGTCTCCAGAGCAGTTGGAGAAGGGGTAGGACTTGAGATACTGCAAGAAGTGTCTCAAGCCCGACACCCGGCCCGACTACGCCCTTGGACTGGAAGAGGCCGGAGCCGGTGAGATCCTGGTTAACGCCATCGACCGCGATGGCGCCAAGACGGGTTACGACCTGGATCTGGTGGAGGAGGTGGCGAAAGCGGTATCCGTCCCGGTCATCGCAATCGGCGGTGCCGGCCATTGGCATGTGTTGGTGGGGCAGACCGTCTACCCGGTACAGATCGCCGCCCATTTCAAGATCCCTTTGATCGTATGGGGCGTCCACCAGGGCTGTGACCAGGTCTCCCACCTGGACGAGGTGAAAATGACCCGCAAGTACCGCTGCGATCACGACCTGATGGGGCTGGAAGCCGAGTACCTAGTGGGCGGCCATGAATGCCTTACTGAGGCCGATCTGGGCCAGTTCGCATATCCCCACGACAAAGTGATCGCCGAGGTGGGCATCAGGGGCATCTATTTGAGCAACTACATCTGCTGGGATTCCAAACAACAGCACGAGGATATGCTGGACCTCTACGGCTATGAGACGGCCGTTCAACAGCGCACCTTCGACACTTACAACCACGCCGACTGCCAGCACTACGGCGGTTTGCACGACCAGATCAAATTCCTCAAGCACGGCTATGGCAAGGCCACGGATCATGCCTGCCGGGAAATCCGCCTCGGCCGCATGAGCAGGGAGGAAGGCATCGAGATGGTGCGCCGCTACCGGAACGTGGTTCCCATCGACAAAGCCCGCTATCTGGACTGAATCGGCATGGAGGAGGCAGAGTTCGACGCCTGCATCGATCAGTTCCGCGCCCCGGATATGGAGCCTGTTCCCACCGCCCCGGGTGAAGTCGAGCCCACTTGCGAGTTCATCGTCACGCCCAGCAAGGATCCGGACGCCGACGAGGGGCGTTACAAAATTCTGGCCAAAGGGTGCGTCGATTGAGCCCTCTGCCATTCCCCAGCGTCGTCCGCCTGGAGCCCTCGGCTGGTTGCAACCTGGCTTGCAGCCACTGCCCTACCGGCACCGTGACCATGAAGCGCGGGGTGATGGGTGAAGAGGTCTTCCAGCGCGCCCTTGATGCCATCCGCGATCACATCGACGCCATCCGCGTCGTCGTCCTTTATCACGGCGGCGAGCCGCTGCTGCACAAGCGTTTCCCGGAGATGATCAGGCGGGTCAAGGATCTGGGGGTGCCCTTCGTCAAGACGGTGTCCAACGGGATGCTGCTGGGCGACGACGAGATCAAGGGCCTGGCGGACAGCGGCCTCGACTGCATCGAGGTCTCCATCGACGAGGAGAGCCCGGTACTGAGCGACTTCGTCCGCCGCAACAGCGACTGCCAAACCATCCTCGCCAACGTCGGGAAGTTGGTGGACCGCAAGAGGGCTGAAAAGCCGGAGGTGATCATCTGTCAGGTCAGCTTCGTCGATCCCGGGACCTTCCGGCAGGGAGACGAGCCCCAGGTGGCGGCCCATCTCCTTGAGGCTTTCCCGGACGGCCGGGTGGGCTTCAAGACGGCCTGGGCCTTCCGCTTCCCCCACATGGAGGTGGACGAGGAGATCTACGATCAGTTCCGGGACCCCTTCGACGACGAGGACGGCACCACCTGCGACCATGTGCTCAGCACCATCACCATCCGCGCGGACGGCAACGTCATTCCCTGTTGCTACGATCTGACCAGCCAGATGGTGATGGGCAACATCCTCGACGACGATCTGGAGAGCATCTGGAACAACCGGGCCTACTTTGAACTCAGACAGGGCATCGCGACCCGGACCTATCCGCCCCTCTGCACCAACTGCAACATTGTTCGCCCCAATGTCTACCTTGTCCTGAGACCTGAGATTCGTAAGCGGCTGGGAGGCACACAAGCAAGCTAATGAGACTTATTCGCTCGATAGGGTTGTTGAGGCCGAGTATGATCTCATCGGGTAACTGAAAATGGGCCGATGAAAAACCAACCAACCGTTCTCGACGAGGAAACACTGATTGACGCGGCCAGAGAGTGCCGATCTCTGCCCTTGCCGAGGGAAGTGATCATCGAGCCTACCGATCGCTGCAATATGCGTTGCCGAATGTGTTTCTATGCGAACGACCATTTCAGACCGGAAGACGAGATGTCTTTCGACGAAATTGCCTATTGCATCGCGAAACTGCCGGCCTTCATCAAGCGCTGTACGCTGATCGGAGGCGAGCCCCTGATCCATCCCCATATCGTCGGCATCGTCGGCTTGTTGGCGGAAAGGAATATCTCGGTGGGCATTTCCACCAACGGCTATCTGCTGAAGCCAGAGATGTCCAATAGCCTGGCCGCCCTCGGCAACGTTGACAAAATCGGCGTTTCCTTGGATGGGCCGGCCGATGTGCACAACGAAGTGCGGGGGCCGAATAACGCCTTCCAGCGTACCATGGAGAACTTGAAATACGCCTCCAGTCATTTCCCCATTCATGTCGTCTCGGTCTTCCACAACGGAAACGAGAGACGGATCATCGAGCTGTTCCCCTTCCTGGAAGAAATCGACAATCTGGGCTTCAGCGTCGAGTTGGCGCGTGAATACCCTTGCGAGGTTCTAGAAGAGACTGCCGGTAGATACGGCGTGACGGTCGATGATCTGCATATGAAAGTAGAGGGCGGAATGGGGCCGGCGGTTGGTATAACGGAGATTGAAAAGCTGCTCAAGGAGGTGAGGAATAAAGCAACTTGCCAGGGCATTCCTTTTCATTTCATACCTCCAAATACATTAGATTTACTGCCATCCTTGATGGGCAAGACGAATATAGAAGCGGATTCAGGTAAGTTCTGCACCCGACTCCTGAAGGCGCGTATCGACCCAAGAGGCAACATGATTCATTGCTATGGGTTGAGGATGCCGATGGGCTCCCTGTTGGAAAAAAACTTCGAGGAAATCTGGAATGGTGATGCCTACAAGGCCTTTCGCCATGGCCTTGTCGATGATGGTCTTGCTCCCATCTGCGGCTACTGCTTCGCCGCTCAGCCGTCGCAACGGGCAATGGACGCTCTTCCGTCACCGCCGCCGGTACAGTTCGGCATTGTCGGCTGTGGCAAGATCGCCGGCGCCTACGCCCGTTTGATCCGGGAGCTGCCGGAGTGCGAATTGGCTGGGGTAAGCAGCCGCTCGGCGGAACGGGGGGAACGTTTCGCGGCGGACCATGAAACGGAGGCTTTCTCGCTGCAAACCCTTGCCGAGAAGGCTGATGCCCTGATCCTGACCTCCGAGCCGGGAGCCCATATCGAGGCCCTGAGCGAAATTGACGAGCTGGGCGGGAAACATGTTCTGATGGAGAAGCCCCTGGCTGCGGCACTGGAAGACTGCCGTCTGGCGCTGGAGCTACGGGACAGGAACGCGTCATTTACCTGGGGCATCTCGTCGCAGATGCGGTTTTCGCCGCTCATGGCGACGATCAGGGAGAGGGTCCGGGACAGCCTGGTCGGCCGGCCTCTCTCGTTTTCGATCCAGTTCAGCTTTGGCCGCTTGGAAGGCTATTACGGAGAGGGAGGGGGATGGCGCAAAAACATGGAGGGGAATGTTATTTTCAACCAAGGTATCCACGTTCTTGATTTCCTCTTCGATTTGTTCGGGCTCCCGGAGGCAATTAACTGCAAAGGTTCCAGGAAGCGCCACCGAGATGTGCCTTTTGATACCGTGGACATGCGCCTGTGCTACGACACCGGTCTCGAGGGCGACTTGATGGTAACGGTGGCCGGACAACCGGGAGGGAGGTTGATGCGCTTTCAGTTGACCGGTGAGAAAGCCGAGGTTTCAATCGAAACGGATGTGGCCGGGCGCGTCGTCCTTGCCGAAACAAGACATAAAGGGCGCAAAGTAGAAGCCCCCGACAACCGGCCACTCTGGAAGAAAGCGGCACGATCTTTGATCCGGCATTTCGGTTCCGAGGAAAAGAGGCGGCGGCTGCTTTATGGGGATCCGTCTCCCGCAGCTGATCTGATGCCACAGATCATGGCTTTTCTCAAGGCGGTTCGCGGCAAGACTGTCTATCCGGTCACGTTCGGGGACGCCTACGGCGTAATTCTCATGGCCCATGCGGCCCAGACATCCTGCGAAGAAGAAAGGGAAGTGCGCCTGAAAGAACTCCTCTAACAGGTTGCTATATCAATCCGGCTTGCGGGCGATTGCGAAGGCATTCTTTCCGAAGGGTGGCGGGGCACGTCCCTCGATGAACTTGGTCACCGGGCGCCCCCCAACGTATCGTAGAATCGAACCGCCCCATCGACGAATTCGGTCTTTCCCATAATAGTGTTCAGTATCCACCAGAGTAGAACACCCAGGATATCCATATAGCGGGGCCGCTGGACATGGAATCTTGCGTGATCGACAAGCAATGGACGGGTGTAGCGGCTATATCAGCGCCTATGCCGCCATGATGCTGCGGGGCGCCGGGTTGTAGATCAGAGAGTTCCGGAAGACTCAGACTGTAACTTAAACAGTCGCGGATTCTGTCCAGCGATTGGGGAGTTGCTCAGTATTTCGCCTCGAAACGCAGCTTCGGTGTCATGGAACGCCCGACCCGGAGCGCCGCATACCGACCGGCAAGGTCGCCAAATTAGGCATGGTCACTCCAAGCACCGTCTTCTCTTTGGTTTCCGGTCCCTTGGCGAATGGACCGCCGGCTTCATTGCCGGGAACCAGGGAACCGTCTTCCGTTGATCCAAAATGCCGACCGATTTCGCCGATCCGCGGGTTGATATTTTCGACCCGGGGCGCTTCATGAGGTTTCTCCATTCCCACCCCGACAAGCCGGATGGTGGAGTCCCCATCGACTTCGAAATTCTTTTTGTTCCCCCAAAGCAGGCTGCCCAGGACTTCCAGGTCAGCGCCGCCAAAAATTGCCTTCTTACGGTAGGCAGCGAGCGCCGTGCCGTTATCCTTCAAAGTACTTGCCAGGACATGCGCCGTCGATAGGTCCTTCGAGGCAATGCCGATCGACGAGCCCGAAATGCTCACGTTGAGGGCGTAAAACCGGGTCCGCTCACCGACGCTGATTGCCTTGTCGCCCATATTGGAGAAACGGCTGTCGACTACCACCACATCCGAACCCGAGAGATCAATCCCATCACCTCCGTTTCCCGTGAATTCGGTATTGCGGATCACACCGTCCACCCAGTCACCATCAAACCCGTCTGAGGAATTTCCAAGAAACCGGCTGTCGGTAATCTCGAAATTTCCATGTTTTATGTTCAGCCCATCGTCAGCGCCCCCATTGCGAATATTGCTGTCGGAAATTCGAACGGAAGAGCGGTAGAAACAAAGTTGCCCTGAGAAGTAGATGCCATTGATCCATTTCTCTGACCCGCCGCCGATTTCAAGGTGACTGACCGTTGATGTTGCACTTGCCTTGCTGACACCAATGACTCCCCAGGGCTGGCCATCGACCAAGGGGCCGATCTTAACCGGCCTCTCCGCTGTTCCCCGGATGTGAAGGGCGCGATGGGAAACGATGCTGGCGCCCGGCCCCATTTTCAGATCAACCCCCGGTTCTAGCACCAAGCCGTAACCGGCCGGGATTACCATATCCCTGCGCAATATGTGGGAGCCGGCGGCGAGAACGAGATTGCTGCCATCGAGCCGGAACGGCAGGGGTGACAGTGTAAGGAAACGGTTAATTCCCAAGGAGGGGTCCGAGAGGCTGTCGTCTTCTCGGATGGTACGGGTCGGGCTCTTGCGAACCCGATAAGGTTCAATACGGGCCCCGGACAAGGACTGGGTGAATGTCAAATCGAAGAGTGGATAGGCCGATTCCTCCAACCCCCCGCCGGAAACGCCGCCAAGATCGAGCGTCAAGGTCCACTTTGTCGTTTTCGGTCTGAGGTCCCCATTCCGCCCGGTCCACAAATCGAGATCCTTGAACTGGATAGTCAATCCTTCGGTGCCGGCCTTAACGGCAAGCGGTTCCGGATGGCTTTCCATGCCATCGGGAGATATCAGCGTCACCTTGTTGATGGAAATAGCCGCCGGGTCCACGACACTCGGAGTCAGGAGGATGTTTTCGAGACCGGTTTCGACCAGGGAATCGGGAAATATGCGGAAGGTGATTCTTGCATCATTTTCCGAACCGTCGATTTCTGATTCGACGAAGACGCGGCCATATTCCAGCCATTCACGGAGGGTCTTCACATTTCCCCGAACAATGTCCATCCGCGCTTTATGTAGAAGGTCCATGCTGCCTAGCCTGTTGGAGCCAAGGCCCTGCCCCAGACCTTCGCGTATTTGCCCATAGACCAGATCAAGTCTTTCCTGCAAGGCGATCGATTGCTCTCCGAGAAGCCCATATAGAATTTCGTTTCGCCGCCGCATCACGTTCCGGTCCCGAAGAATTCTCAGAACCAGGAGATTGGTCAGGTGGTCGCCTATTCCAAAGCTGTCGAAGGCCCCCTCCCTTTTCCGGTCCTTGAAGTGAATCTTGTTGATGATAACATCATAGGTGATCGGCTCGAAAAGCCCGATCGTGGTGTCGTAGTACCAGCGAAGATTATCCGCTAATTGAGGATGGACACCGCCGAAGAGCCAGATCAAGGCGTTCCATTTGGTGAATTTGTCGAGATCGACCAGGAAGGGAATGGCACGCGAGAACTCTGCATCATCAGCGTCCCGGGCCAGTTCGAGCAGCCGCTCCCAACGCTGCTGGATTTTGCCGGCCGCCTTACCGCCTTTTTTCTGAATACTCGACTGAAAGGCCCCCGGATAAAGCTCCCAGCCCTTGGTGACGCCGATCTGCTCAGTGAAGGTGTCCATCCAGACATCGTCGGTTGAGAACATTTCGCCCTGCGGATAGTTCAGCTTCTCCAGCATCTCCTTACCTGGCTGCTCGTACCAGTAATAAAGCCCCATGTTCACCTGGTTTAAATGCACCCTGGCGAAACCGGCGTCCGGAACGAGCAGTCCCATCTCCCGGGCCTTTTCGAGAACCACGGGTTCGATCTCGTAGGCCTTGTCCGAGGGAATGACCAGATTGAGGTTCCGATACCCCTTGAACAGTTTGTCTGTGTTGAATTTGATTCGGAGGGATTTCTTCGGGTCCTTCCAGTGGTTGGAAAGGTCGCCCCGAATCCTGACCTTGACCTTGTAGACCTCGCCATCATGAATGAAACGGCCTGGATACCAAATCTTGTCCTTTTTAAGCAGGATGCCGTCACCCTGGGTAATGGCTTCATGAATGAACTTTTCCACATTCCGGAGGTGCTTTGAATCGATGGCCAGACCGAACGAAGGAAAGTTACCCGAGACCGCTTCCTGGCCCGTCATTTTCTTAATCTGGCCGACTACTTTTGAAGACAGCGTTTCGTGCTCCAGGAAAGCTTCAAGGCGGTAGGAAATGGACTCCCTTTTCATAATTGCAACGATCAGAACAAGCAGGATTCCGGCAATGAACACCGCGGTATTGAAAATCGTCAAACGCTTGTAGGACGCATCCGATATTTCAATCCGCTTTCGGCCGGTTTTTCCCTTCTCGCTCATGGTTGGACCGTATCAAATCGGCAGGGCTAGGTGAGGCGCCAAAAGAGAGGCGTTGGAGATATCCGGGATATCTCTGATCTTTTCGAGCAACTGACGCGAGAAGGCGTCATCCGTGCCGTCGAGGCGTAATTCAACGACTATTTCCCAGCCATCGCCGTTGATTTCCAAGCTTCGCATGGTGGAATAGCTGGCATGATCGGAAACTAGGGCCATGACCGCATCGTTGAAAGTCTTTCCTCCTCCAGTGACAACCAGGACAAAATTACTGTGATTGGTTCTGCCATATCGCAGGAAATTGATAACAAACAAGATTAGACCGAAAAACCCACTGGAAACAATTGACGCCATCCAGTTCATTGTGCCGCAGCCCAAGCCAATGGCAATCGCCCAGAACAGATAGACCATGTCCCGGGAGTCTTTTATGACCGTCCTGAAGCGGATAATGGAAAGGGCGCCGATCATACCCAGCGAAAGTGCCAGATTGCTGCCGATGAACATCATCACCAGGGCGACGATGGGAGGCATCAGGGTCAAGGACACAAGGAAAGACCTTTCATAGGTCAATCCACTGTGGGTGGTCCTGTAAATGAAGACTTCCCAGAAGCCAAGAACGAATGACAGGCTGAGGGTCAAAAGCAGGTCAATGATGGAAAAGGAAATGGCCTGTAGTTGGGGAGCGAGTGTCGACATGAAATACCACCAGTTTATTCGGTATATTAGTCCTATTGTGTCACAAATTGGCTGATTGTGGTTCGTGGGTTTGACGTTTTCCGTTTACAACACGGGCATCTTGGCATTGTTTTGGCGAGTTTGACAGCAATCATGGTTCGTAGCCTCCGAATGAAGAGCGGCATGTGTCTTTCTGTCCGGATCGGGGGCACCACGGGGCTTAAACCGTCGGGAAGGGCAGGTTCCTCCTGGTGATATCCAGAGGGGGAAAAGCAGCCTTTCGCTGACCAGAAAACCGTCGGTGGCGATAGGGAGCGTGGCGTGGTGGTGGAAACCTCACCAGCTCCGGCCCTCGTAATAGCCAAGCCCAATCTCCTGCTTCAGTTCGTGGTTGGTTACAACATTCCCTTTTCGGGCTTCCTGGTGGCTTGCAACGCCATCGATTCACGCTACCTGGTCGGCGCCGCCGAAAATAGCCCGCCCTCGCCAATCCGTTCACCCGGTCCGTTCGATTCACGCCCCAGTCTTGATCGTTATCCCCGGTTGCTTGGGCGCCAAAAGGTCCGGGTGCATGGCCGCGCGGTCCTCGTCCCCGTCGCCACCTGTGACGAACAGGCTGGACAGAGGGACCGGCGGGTTGGCCTGATCGGCATAGATGATCAGATTCGTAGTCCGGTGGTTGCGGTCGATCGGGCAGACTCGGCCGGGGAGGGTCTGGCGTGCCGCCGGTTCTTCGATCCAGCCTGCGCGCCGCAAGGTGGCGATGCTGAGGTCGTTGCAGTGGTGTATGTCCAGGTAGGCGCATCCCTGGTCCCGAAGGTGCGCTAAAACGTTTAGCATCAAGGTCAGCCCTCCGTCCTTTCCCACCTCGTCCATGGGGTGGAAGAATTCAACTACCCGGCCGGTCCGGACCGAGACCTCGCCATCATAGGCCAGTTGCATCCGAAAGACGCAAAGACTGGGGCGTTCGGGCGGTCCTTCGATGAGGATGAAATGCCGGAAAATAGGATGGTCGATGTATTGACGTTTTAGGTGTTCATACGAGCGGACGGTGCCATGGTTCATATGGGGGTAATGCCGCCAGTCCGGTTGGTAATCACCTTCGTCTTCGAGAAACTGGAGAACGGGCGCGGTGTTGGGAATTGAAACAGACGTCACGTCCGGGAGATTGCTGCCGGCGACCGACGCGGCAGCTTCCTTGTTCAGGATCGCCAGAAACCGGGGGATATGCGGATACACCGCCCAGCCCAGATGTTTGGAAATTTTCAAGGTTTCCGGCTTGCCGCCGATACCGAGCGTCACATCGAACATTTCTCCGACCTGGCGTAGCATCAACCAGCCTGCGTCGCCGCGGTGGTCTTCGTCGACGACCCAATTGGCAGTCCAGGCGCCCCTTCGTGTTGTCTCGACATCTCCCCAAAAGATGTCAACGGGCATATAACCCAACATGCCAATGAGCCGGCCGCCTTCCCATACCGTCCCCACATTCGCCCGCCCGCCGTTCAAATCCGCCTGGAATTGCCATTCGAAAATCCGCCGATCGAGAATCGGAAGATGGGACCAATAGTTCTTTTCCATGAAGCGCCGAATTTCATCCCAGCGATCCATCGGAAAGATGGTTTCCATGGTTCGGCTCATCGAAAGGTTCCGTTTTCCGTTTGAGTGGAATGCCGAAAGTAGGATCTTGTGGGTTGCTTCGGCAAGGCCTAACCCCTTGACAGGTATAGACCCCAAGAATAGCGTTCCGGCGCTCGAACGCGTGACTCATAATTGCAACTAATGTAATGAAACTTTCCATAATCGTCCCCGTTCGTAACGAAATCCTGACATTGAAAATTATGGTCCAAGTCATGCGGACCGTACTCGACTTCGATCACGAAATCGTTGTTGTCTATGACACGCTGGACGACACCAGCATCCCGATTATCGATGAGATTATGAAAGCAACCGATAACGTGATCGGCGTTCATAACGCCGACGGGATCGGTGCGTTGAACGCGGTCCGCGCGGGACTGAAAGCCGCGAGCGGGGAATATGCCTTCCTGTACGCCGCCGACGAAGTGGTTCCGATCCTTGGCATTCCCTATATGGTGGAACTCATGGACAAGGACGGTTGCGAATTTTCGGCGATGACGCGATACCGCTGGGGCGGGGGGCGTTACGGTCGGTCGCGCCTGGGAACCTATCTTTCAAAAATCGCAAATATGGCCTTTCGCCTGGCCGTCGGTTCGGTTTTCAGCGACTGCACCTCAGGAGCCAAGATGTTCAAACCAGATGATTTTGGTCGGCTTGTCGGCGAACGGACGGATATCGGCTGGGATTTCGCTTTCGACATGGCAATCAACGCCCAATGCCTTGGCCTTCGGGTCGGCGAGGTTCCCATTATTTCCGTCGACCGGATGTTCGGAGGCGCTTCGACCTACCGGTTGACCGCCTGGACAAAAAATTATCTTAAGGTTTTTTTTCGGGGTGCCTGGAAACTGGGAATCCATCCCTTCCGCCGGTCGCCGGCACTCGTTGTCCGGGTGCCCAGCAATATTCCGGGCGGTGAGCGTCGTATCGTTCACCCACGCGGCCGAGAGACGGAGATCGGCGCGTGACGGTAAAAGGAAAACCGGATGATTTGATTTCACAAGCGAAAGAGGCCTTAGGATACACGGCGGCCCTATCGGTTCAAAAAAGCTTGGCATCGCTGGATGACGCAGCACGGAAAAAGCGGTTCAAGACGAACCTCGGTCTTGCCATCGGCGGCAATTGCAATATGGATTTCCTTATCCCCGGCCTTTATGCCGGTCTGGCCGCCGAGGGAATATCCGTCCTGGTCCATTCGACGGAATACGACAATTGGATAGGCGAAGCACTGGCGGGCGGGGTTGAAGCCGATGCCTGGCTGATTTGGATTTCGGCCAACGGGGCGTCGAACGGCGGCCTTGGGCGTGGTGACATTCCAATCGACGGGATCGCCGGGGCCTGCCAACGGATTGTTGAATCCGGCGCCCAGGCCATCGTGATCCTGCCCGAGGCGCTTGCCGCCGAGGCCGATCCCTTCTCGCCGTTTGCTTCCTGGCGCCGAGACTTGCGCGATACGCTTTCCGCCTCGCTTTCCGAGTCCGTCATTCAACTTGATCCCACGTCCGTACAATTGGATATCGGCTTCAAGAATTGGGTGGCGGGCCGCTACTGGACGACGTCGAAATGTCCGGCCCATCCGGATGCTGCGACGGTGTTGGCCCAAAAAGCGGCCGTGGTGATCGCCAGGGCGTTGCTTCCGGCCGTACGTGCCGTAGCCGTTGATCTGGACAATACCCTTTGGGGCGGCGTGGTCGGCGAGGATGGCGTCGGTGGGATCGCCCTGGATCCCCATTCCGACGGCAATCCATACCTCCGGTTGCAGCGATTTCTTAAGGACCTTTCGGATTCGGGGGTGCCGGTCTCGGTTATCAGCAAGAACAACGAAGACGATGCTCGCCAGCCTTTTCGTGAATGTCCGGAAATGATTCTGAAAGAAGATGATATCGTTCATTTCATCGCCAATTGGGACAACAAGCACCAAGGCTTGGCGCGGATTTCCGAAGCATTGAATCTAGGAATTGACTCCTTGTGTTTCCTTGATGATTCCCCCCACGAACGGGAAGAAGCGCGTTTGATGCTTCCCGGGTTGGTGGTTCCTGAACTGCCGGAAGACCCGGATGAACGGGTCGATTTCTTGACCGATAGCGATCTGTTTCTGATTCCGCATGTCAGCAAAGGTGATCGGACGCGGGTGGTCTATTACAAAGCGGACGCCAAGCGGCGGGAACTGGCCGGGAGAGCGGCGGATTTTGAAGACTATCTTCTCGGGCTTGAAATGGTTCTTACGCCCGAGCGGATATGCGAAGCCAATCTCGATCGTGTGGCTCAACTTGTTCACAAGACCAATCAATTCAACCTGACTACCCGTCGGCATGGCCGGAAGTGGATCGCGAATGTGGCGGAAAATCCCGATCATTACGCTTTTTGCTATTCCCAAAGGGACAAATTTGGCGACGCCGGGCTCATTGCCGTCGTTTTGGCGCTTGCCGGCGAGGATGCCGGCGGGATCAAAATCGACACCTGGCTGATGTCGTGCCGCGTTTTAGGACGGGGCATCGAACACGCGATCGCCGAGCATTTTGCCGGCTGGCACAAGGAACATGGGGGGGGTGAAGTCAAGGCTTCCTATATTCCGACGGCCAAGAACGCCCAGGTCGCGCAGTTTTTCGACCGGCTGGGGTTTGATGTCGTCGATGAACGAGACGACGGGACGAAGGCCTATTGTACGAAAGGCTTGGACGTTCCGGATCACCTCGCCATAATCAAGACTTGAGCAGGCTCTTTCCGTCGCTCAAGCGTGATGCTGAACCCCTAGGAATTTTTCCAATGTTTGTAACCGACGACACGCCTCCGACACCCCATGCGCTCGCCGAAATTAAAGCGGGAATGTTCGTGGCCCAGGATGTCAGGTTTACGAAAGAAAAGATGGGATCCTTTATTTCCTTGTCCAAGGACGAAGCCCGCATCCATCGTGACCTGGATTTTGCTAATGAACAGGGCTATGACGATTGCATCGTCCATGGCCTCATGTTGGGGATGAGTTTTTCCAGGCTGTTGGGTATGTATCTGCCGGGCGAAATATCAGTGATTCGGAATCTCAAGCTCGAGTTCCGCAAGCCCGTCCTGGTCGGGGACAAGGTGACATATCGCGTCGAAGCCTCCAAAGTCGTCGCCGCCGTTGGCGCGGTGATCCTGAAACTCTCAATTGAACGAGACGGTGAAGTCCTGGTGTCGGGAACGAGCGAATGCGTCTTTCCCGGAGTTGCGCCCCGGGCTTGAGAGCCGGTTCTAAAACGATAACGAAAGAATCCATGAGCATCTTCCCAACCCTGAGGAAAATCGAAACCTACGTCCTTGAAAACTATCCCTTCATGGCGGGCGGTTTCGAGCGCGGCCGCACGGAGTTCGGCAATGAATGGGAAAAGGCATTCGAGGAAACCCTGTCGGCGGTTCTTTTGGATGACGATGCGCTGTTCAAGGCAGCTGACGGATACGTGGATTTCGCGGTGGACGCACTCAAGCTCCATAACCGGTTCGAAAAGGAACGCGAATACGTCAACAAGACCTACGATGAAGCGGCGAAAGAGGTCTATCACAACCCCGAATATATGCATTCGCTCTACCTTCCCGGCATTTTGCTGTCCCACTTTCTATGGCCTCATCATTATCGCCAGCGGCTATTTTTTGAGGGGACCTTTCTCGCCGATATGAGGCGCGCCAAGGCCGTTGCGTTTTTCGATATCGGCATCGGCAGCGGCTATTATTCCAGGCTCATGCTGAAGGCTCTGCCCGGGGCCAGGGGGCATGGATTCGATGTTTCTGAATCGTCCAAGGCCTACACCGAACGCCAACTGGACGCCTTTGGGGTTTTGGACCGTTACGAAGTGCGTCTCGGCGACATCACGCAGGGCGATCCCGAGGCCACGACACGCTGGCTGACCTCAGTGGAAGTCCTGGAACACCTTGAAGACCCGATTACATTTCTAAAAGGTCTTCGGAGGATGTTGGAATCCGGCGGAAAGGCTTTTATTACCGCCGCGTTGGACGCGCCGAACGCCGATCACATTTATCTTTACCAGTCTCCGGAGGAGGTTATCACGCAACTTCTTGACGCCGGCTTCAATATCGAGCAATACCATTTGGCCGCTGCCTACGTTCCCAAGCAGAGGGATTTGTCGGTTCCCAAAATCGCGGCTTTTGTCGTGACATGACCCCAACAGAGACAATTTCCGTTATGAGCCTTAAAAAACTGACCGACCTGTTCCGGGAAACTTTCGAAGATGAGTCCCTGGTTCTTCGTCCCGATCTCACCGCGCGGGACGTGGAAAAATGGGATTCCTTCAATCACATCAGTCTCGTCATCGGGATTGAGACGATTTTTGATATCACTTTGACAACCAAGGAAATCAGCGCCATGGGAAATGTCGGCGATTTGATTGCCTGTCTTCAGGGCAAAGATATTGATATCGCTTGGGGAAAAGACCGATTCTAATTCCCACGAAAGGATCTGACGGCTTTTAGAAGGCTTCGTTTCATGCGGCGAACGGCTGAGATTCTGTTCTGGCATTCATATCCTGACCGTTCCATTTCCACCCATGCCGCGTCCTCGATTCGGTGGATGTCTTTATCCGATAGA
This sequence comes from Rhodospirillaceae bacterium, assembly GCA_002725625.1. GTDB lineage: Bacteria > Pseudomonadota > Alphaproteobacteria > Rhodospirillales > UBA2165. The sequence continues at coordinate 18,821 of PBQI01000214.1, forward strand.
ATTGTTGTCCAACGATCGACGCTGGCGTCGCTGATTGCTCCGCCGAAATCCTCGAAGGACGAATTTCCGGAAAAGTCGCCGCCCAGCATTTGCGGACGCAACAAGATATCTTCCTGTTCAACCCCGATGAATTTCGCGACCCTGTTCATGGTTTTGCCGGTGTCGCGGCAAAGATCTTCGTAACGGACGACCAAGACGTCGAAACCCAATTTCATCGCTTCGAGTGCTTCAAGGTCGGTGCGCCATTCCTGAACCACGGGCCCAACGTCGCCCTTGCCCTTGGTGTTTGAGCAGGCGACGCCGCGTGGATCGCGTATCGTATAGAGTATTTTCGCATCAAGTCCTTGCAGGAAAGGCAGGGCATTTTGGAAACCTTGCAGGCCTTTTCCCGGTTTGGAGACGATGACTGGTTTATCCTGTTCCGCGAAGGCAAGCGCCAGGCTTTCGTAAAAGGCTGAAAAGACATCGGCTCCCTTGGCCGCGGAAAGACCGGTCCAATTCGGACCCGACAGTCTTTCCAGAAAGTCATCCTCGAATTTCCGTAAGTTGAAGGGAAAATCGACGGTACTGTCATAAACCTCTTTCGCATGGGTGTAGTTCCTTGTTCCCCTCAATCCGATCAGCTTCAACGTCGGCAGACAGGTATGGGCGAGCAAGGCGCGATACAACTTGCCAATGGACCCGGCGACGAAAGCGCGCTCAAATTCCGGCCCATTTTCCGCAAAAGCCGTGACCAGGTCGTCCTCGAGTCCGGTGACGAACAATCCGCTGTGGCCCGATAGTAGGCTGAACAACAAATGGGTTCCGGTGCGATTGATGCCGGAAATAAAGATGGGTCTCATCATACTCTTTCGCGCGTCGCCGAAGCATCTGTGCATGGCGTGGTTTCGGCAAGGTCGTATTCACCCAGGCCCCAGTTTTCGTCGTTTCGGATAAGCGGAAGACGGCCGGCTTTCATGTCGAAGACCGTTTTTCTGTAATCGTTCGGCGTCAAGCGGGGAATGCCGTCCTTTTCCAAATCCTTCCACTTTTCCCCAGACGTATAGCCCGCGAATCCGGAACCGCTGCCGTGTTCGATATGATAGACGCAATGGCTATCCGGAAGAATACGTTCCGTCATCTCTGAAAAGGCGGCGGCGTAACAGGTCAGCCCGTCGATGTGCGAGGGGAAACCGGCGAATTCCCAATAGCCCCGCAAGTGATGCCACCGCTCCCGCGCCATGGCGGTGAAATCCCCGCAGGCGTTGGTGTGTAATCGCCCGCATGCCTCAATAAAGGCAAGCGAACGCTTTGCGTTGTCCAGCCTTGTCTCCAATCCTGGCAGGAAGGAAAGCGGCGCCAACAGGCAAAACGCGTGAAGAAGCCCAGGGTCCTGGAAAATCCGGTTGAACCGCCCGGTTGTCAAGTCATGGGTGCCATCGCGGCGATGGCGGCGCAACGGATGGTCACGGCAATAGGCCAATTGATCGGCCGCTGATGCGCCTGCCGGAACGTTGGCGGCGACATCAAGACGGTCCGCCCGGTACCACACATCTGCATCCAGCTTTTTTTCTGCGAGAAACCGTATCAAATCATCGGACAGCAGCACATCGATGTTGGTGACCGCGACGAAGGCCCCTCGGGCCCTCAGGATGCCGACGTTCTTGGCGATCATCTGGTGCAGAGGTAGGGCTCTGGCATGATCAAAGCGGCTGTGAAGGTCGGCGGGAACGGTGAGGATACGTACACAGCAAAGGCTTGATTTTGGCCAAACCAAGGCTTCCGCCAAGCTTGGGCGATCCTCAGGCGGATTCCATTCGACAAGCACCAGTTCCGCGTCCAGACCGTGTCGGTCACATTGGGCCAGGAGGTTCTCGATGAAAACTTGCATCCGGTGGCCAAGATTTCCACCATGGTCATCGTTTCTGGATCCAGCGACAAAGCTGATATAAGGCGCGGTGGTCATCGCTCTAAACGTTCCACAATGTCCTTGAACCAGGCAAGATATTCATCGGCCTTGGTTTCCTGGTTGAAATTTTCTATCGCTCGAGCGCGCGCGGCGTCGCCCATTTGACGGCGTCTATCTTCGCCGCCCAAAAGATTTGTGATAGCCCGGCCCATGGCCTCGCCGTCGCCGGGCGGGGTTAAGATGCCGGTTTTTGCCGTCAACTGTTCGGAGATTCCGCCAACCGCCGTCGCTACTACCGGCCGCCCGCAGGCCATGGCCTCGAGGATGGTTGTCGGGAAGGTATCTGCCCTGGCTGCGTGCAGATAGATGTCAGAGGCCCGGTAGTATTCGGCGATCAGGGCCGCATCCTTTTGGAAGGTCAGGAATCGGATTTCCGCGCCATCGATCTTTTCGGGTGGCGAATTATCGCCCAAAGCGATGAATAAAATGTTCCGATCTGGCAGTTTTCGTACCGCGAAAGCAAGGGCGGAACGCATGGTTCCGTAGTCCTTCCAGGATCCTTTTTTCACTCCTTGCGCGGCGAATATCAGGATCGGGCGGTCGACAGGCAGGCCGAGGGCCGCGCGCGATTTTTCCTGTTTGCCGGGCGAAAAAACGGAAATGTCAATTCCGCCCGCGATCACCCGTTCTTCGATTATAGCGGGCGCAAGGATAGATCGTTTGACCTTGTCCATCAGCCAGCGCGAAGGCGTTGCGATATAAAGGCGCGAGTTTTCAAACACCTCCTTTTTCCGGCTTAGGTTATAAGCCGTTTGGTCCCGTCGGATAGGTGGATACAGGGATAAATCAGGACAGTTGCCACATCCTGAAAGCCAATTGCCGCAATCGATCGAATGGGCGCAATGGCCAGCGGCCAGCCAGGCGTCGTGAAGGGTCAGGACCACGGGACGTTTCCGGCAAAGCGCGGGTAGGGCAGAAAGGTCGAAATGCCCCCTGGGGCCGGCGTAGGAATGAAGGTTGTGGCCGTGAATCAGATCCGGCGTCGATTGCGCAAGGTCCAGGACGTCGTGGCAAGCGG
>PBQI01000215.1 GCA_002725625.1 Rhodospirillaceae bacterium
GAAATCTAAGAAGAAACCCCTAACCACGGAAGAACGCGATTACAACCATGCACTCAGTAGTTTTCGTGTCCGTTTCGAGCACAGCATTGGCTGCAAAATATAGTTGCGTTCTCGCCGTCACATGGTTGTTTTTGCAGCAGGTCTATTGGAATCCCTGACCAACCGGTTCTCTCTCGACGACCAGCAGAGAGGCAATATCGGCGGCTCTATCGGCGTCGCCGTTTACCCTCATGATGATGCCGGCGTTGACAAATTGCTCAAGAACGCTGACAAGGCCACGTATGAAGTTAAGAATCCGGAAAAAACAATGTCGCCTTTGCGACTTGACTACCCAATTCCGCTATTTGAAATAAACAGCAAAGAACCAATTCCAGCATGAATAGAGCTCCTCTTACCGTTATCATGCTGATGCGGGTGTTTTTGCCCTTTGCCCTCGGTTACTATCTTTCCTATTTTTATCGGACGGTAAATGCCGTGATTGCGCCGGATCTAATTCGGGATCTAGATATTAATGCCAATAGTCTCGGCCTGCTCACTGGCACCTATTTCATCACCTTCGCTGCTTTTCAATTGCCACTAGGTATTCTGCTGGACCGCGTCGGCCCGAGAAAAACCGAAGCGGTGCTGCTGATTTTCGCGGCTGCCGGTGCCCTCGTTTTTTCGTTCGCCGAATCCGTTGGTGTCCTGATCATTGGCCGGGGTCTGATTGGATTTGGTGTTTCGGCCTGTTTGATGGCTTCTTTTAAAGCCTTCGCCGACTGGTTTCCAAAGGAAAAGCTGGCGCTGACCAATGGATTAGTGCTGGCGGCGGGTGGGATGGGTGCGATTACCGCAACTGCGCCGGTGGAAACAGCCTTGCAGTTTACCGATTGGCGTGGAGTTTTTATGGTATTGGCTGGAGCGTCCCTGGTTGCCGCGGCGGTCATCTACTTTGTCGTGCCCGAACGGCCAGAGGCCATGAAAAAGGCATCAGCGCCGTCTATTGAAACGGAGATCCGGGAACTCGGGCAGATTTTTAAGAGCCCTATTTTCATTCGCCTTATCCCTTTTTGCGTTCTGTCCCAGAGCACGTCCCTGTCTATTCTCACTCTTTGGGTTGGTCCCTGGCTTCGGGACGTCGGCGGTCTGGAACGTGATGAAGTCGCGAACTCGCTGCTATTCATTGCCTTTGCCCTGATGGCCGGATTTATGACCACCGGGTTTATCGCCGAAAGGTTCAGCCGCATCGGCATTAAGACACTGACCTTTTCAACCGGCGGTATGATCTTTTTCGCCGTCTTTCAAATCATAATTGTGTTTGGTGATCCATCCTTTGCACTCCCAATATGGATGCTGTTTGCCTTTACCAGTACGACCGGTGCGGTGGCCTATGCCGGCTTGTCCCAGAATTTCGATTCATCACTTATCGGCCGCGTCAATACCGCCCTCAACCTGATGATCTTCATCGGCGCTTTCTCCTTTCAGTGGGGAATTGGCGCCATCATCAATTTGTGGCCGGCCGCCGCTGACGGCAGATTTGCACCGGACGGCTACCAAACGGCGTTCGTAGCCCTGTTGATTCTGCAGGGGCTTGCCATTGTTTGGCTTTGGGCGTCCAAGTTTATCTGGCCCGACTACAAAATTTAGTCGGTACAAAAAAACAGCCCGTCAGCGGCTTCTAAATTGCCCTCTCACCTGATATACCCCCTACTTAATTCGTTTCGTTGAAACGCCCTAAGCAACAGCAAAAAGAGAGTTCTGATGATCCCGCGTTACAGCCGCCCGGAAATGACCGCCATTTGGGAGCCCGAAAATAAATTTCGCATCTGGTTCGAGATCGAGGCCCATGCCTGCGATGCTCAGGCGGAACTGGGCGTGATCCCTCAAGAAGCCGCCAAGGCAGTCTGGGGCCGGGGTGCCTTCGAGGTCGACCGCATCGACGAGATCGAACGGGAAACCAAGCATGACGTCATCGCGTTTTTAACCAATCTGGCCGAACATGTTGGTGAGGAAGCCCGCTTTGTCCATCAGGGTATGACCTCGTCGGATGTGCTGGATACCTGCCTAGCCGTGCAATTGACCCAGGCCACGGATATTCTGCTGGCGGATCTCGACCGTTTGTTGGCGACGCTGAAAGACCGCGCCTTCGAACACAAACTGACCCCGGTGATGGGGCGAAGCCACGGCATTCACGCCGAGCCCACCACCATGGGTTTGAAACTGGCCACCTTCTATGCCGAATTCGATCGCAATAAAGAGCGTCTCCAGGCAGCAAGGGCGGAGATCGCCACCTGCGCCATTTCAGGCGCGGTCGGAACTTTTGCTCACATTGATCCCAAGGTCGAGGAGTACGTTGCCAAGGCGTTGGGCTTGGCGGTGGAACCGGTTTCGACCCAGGTCATCCCGCGCGATCGCCACGCCATGTATTTCTCAGTACTGGGTGTTATCGCCAGCTCCATCGAACGGCTGGCTACGGAAATCCGCCACATGCAGCGGACCGAAGTACGGGAAGCCGAGGAGTTTTTCTCCAAAGGCCAAAAAGGCTCGTCTGCCATGCCCCACAAACGCAATCCGATTTTAACGGAAAACCTGACCGGCCTAGCGCGAATTGTCCGCTCCGTCGTCGTTCCCGCCCAGGAAAATGTGGCTCTCTGGCACGAACGAGATATCTCTCATTCTTCGGTGGAACGCATGATTGGGCCGGACGCCACCGTCACCCTCGACTTCGCTCTCAACCGCTTATCGGGCGTGGTGGAGAAACTGTTGATCTATCCCGACGCTATGCAAAATAATTTGGACCAGTTGGGCGGCCTGATCTTCTCCCAGCGGGTTTTGTTGGCCCTCACCCAGGCGGGTGTCAGCCGGGAGGATTCCTATAAACTGGTACAACGCAACGCCATGAAGGTTTGGGAGAGGGGCACCGATTTTCTCACTGAGCTCAGAGGCGACAAGGATGTCACCGCTAGCCTTAAAGAATCAGAGCTGGAAGACCTTTTCGACATCGCCTTTCACACCAAAAACGTCGATGTCATCTTTGATCGGGTTTTTGGAGAAAGTTAACTACTCTCCCGTTTTACGCTTTTCGGCCTCTTCGACCTCTGCTGCCGACTTGCTCCATATGGGCGGGTCCTTGGGGTGCTATTCTTCTTCCGGCGTGCTGGTCCGTCCGACCATTTCATTGTGGTGGGGAAAACGGGCAAAGCGGACGATGGTATCCCGATGGGCGGTGGCTACTTCGACAGAACTTTCAGCGCTCAATTGGTTTAATAACTCAACGCTTTTGTCTTGATCAGCGAGGTCCTTGCTGTGCTCAAAGGGTAGATAGGCGAACGTCCAGGGCCAGTCAGCGAGACCCTGGTCGAATTGGTTTACCACAAGATGGCGGCGCACCCACGGGCCTTGGGGGCTGCGGCAAAGCTTCTGGTTGTGCCTCGGAATAGATTGCGGGGAAACTGGTCCAGGGCGATGATAATAGCAAGACATCCCGCCGCCGTCTCCTGTAGATCATCCAGTTCGCCGGTGGCCGCTTTTTCATAGGTGGTTAAAAAATTCTTCTCGATAGCGGCGTCGAATTCTGGCGTTGAATGAAACCAAATATCTTTCTTGTCGATTTCAGTAATCAAATCCAGCGGTAATAACTCCGCGCAAACTGGTCTGACACATGACCGCTTACAGCTGGATCAACAAAGTTCATTTTTATCTTGCAAAAAAGAAGCCGCCCAAACAGGATAGCACCCGTGGACCCCAATGCGAGGGTCATCGACCAATCGGCGATATCGTCAATCAAGCTGTTGGCGAGAATGCCCGTAGTGGCATGGCCTTCACCGGTTTGGGGCCGGCATTATGCGGAACTACGTCATGATCCAAAATACTCTCCCTAAACTGCCAACTAAATGTTTACTCCGCCATGAAGTGGTTTCTGGCTTCTTGTTCGAACTCGGCAAGTTGTGCACGAACCTGGTCTTCGCTGATGTAGGCATTGCGCTCTTCAACATCCGCCAGAACCTTACGGATGAAGTCTTCATCGCCCGGTTCTTCCAAATCAGCCCGGACAACCGAGCTGACGTAGTCTTCAATTTCCGATTCCAGAATGCCAAGCTGTTCAGCCAACCATAATCCTAACAATTTGTTGCGCCGCGCGGCCACTTTGAAGGCATTTTCTTCGTCTAGTTTGAACTTTGCTTCAAAGCCCTTTTCGCGTTCACTGAACTTATCGGTCATTCTGTGCAGTATCCTGTATATCCTTAGGCGTAATAAACTCGTTCCTGCTGGTTATGTATGGTTATTTTTTATAAGACGCAACTCAATATATCCGCCGATTACTAACACTAGGGCCTCTCATAAATCACGGGGTGATTTCATACGGATCTTCCGATATGGGAAAAAATATTGGGGTGTGGTCTTTCCCTGATTTTGACGATATCTATGGATCATGTGCACGTTTGTCATTCTTCGCCGTCCGGGACATTTCTGGCCCCTGGTAGTTGGGGCCAACCGGGACGAGATGCTGGACCGGCCGTGGCTGCCGCCGGGCCGCCATTGGCCAGACCGTCCCGAAGTACTAGCGGGGATTGACGAACTGGCGGGAGGCACCTGGATGGGCGTCAACGATTATGGCGTCGTGGCGGCAATTTTGAACCGGCGGGGGTCTTTAGGCCCGGCCGAAGGGTTCAGAAGCCGCGGCGAACTGCCGCTTGAGGTGTTGGATCATGCCGATGCCCGGGACGCTGCCGAGGCGCTTTCCGATATCAATCCTGACGGCTACCGTCCCTTCAATCTGGTTATCGCCGACAATAGCGATGCCTATTGGCTGCGGATGGCCACCGCCGAATGGGGTGCGCACGCGGAGCTGAAACCCATTCCGGAGGGGCTGTCCATGATTACTGCCGGTGACCGCAACGACCAGACTTCGCCGCGGGTCCGCACTTATCTACCGCAGTTCGAAAAAGCTGATCCCCCTGATCCTGAAACCGGCGACTGGTCCGCCTGGCAATCATTACTGGCGAGCAAGATTTACGACCCCCACGAGGGTGTTGAAGGCGCCATGAGTATCGCAACCGATAGCGGCTTCGGGACTTCCTCGTCGTCCCTTGTAGCCATGCCGTCGGTAGAGCGGATGGCGGCCGGTGATCCGGTTAAACCGGTATATCTGTTCGCTGCTGGCCGACCACTCGAAGCACGGTATGAAAAGGTTTAGCCAAGGGCCCACGGGGAAGCCATATGGGAGATCTGATGGCACACTTTTTGGTGCGTTGTTTTGCCCTCTGCGACCTGTTATAGAGGTTGAGGAAGGGGGGCAATTTTTGGTGAACGGAAATTGATTTATGGTGAGACGCAGACAACTCTTTGAAGGCAAAGCCAAAGTCCTTTTCGAAGGGCCGGAGCCGGGAACCCTGGTCGCCTATTTCAAAGATGACGCGTCGGCCAATAACAATCAAAAACAAGGCGTCATTATCGGCAAGGGCGTCATCAACAACCGGATTTCAGAATATCTTATGGTGCGACTGGGCGAGGTTGGTATTCCGACCCATTTTGTCCGCCGGCTCAATATGCGCGAGCAATTGGTGCGGGCCGTCGAAATCATTCCGTTCAAGGTGGTGGTGCGTAACATCGTCGCCGGTTCACTGGCCGAACGTTTCGGCATGGAAGAAGGCAAGCCGTTGCCACGCTCCATCGTCGAATTTTATTTTAAGGACGACGTCCTGGGTGATCCCATGGTTCTGGAAGAACATATTACCGCCTTTGGTTGGTCAACGCCCCAGGAGATTGATGAAATCATGAGCCTGTCGCTCCGAATCAACGACTTTTTGTGCGGCTTGTTCATGGGTATCGGCATCAAGCTAGTGGATTTCAAAATCGAATTTGGCCGCCTCTGGGAAGAAGAAAGTATGCGCATTATCCTGGCCGATGAAATCAGCCCGGACAATTGCCGGCTCTGGGATCTAAAGACCAGCGAAAAGCTGGACAAGGACCGGTTCCGGCAGGATCTGGATAGAATCGAAGAAGCTTATCAGGAAGTCGCCCGGCGCTTGGGCATTTTGCCCGAAGGGAATCCCGGTGATTTCCAGGGTCCGCACCTGGTGCAGTAAATTACGTTTATTCGGGGGTTTAAGTGAAAGCAAAAATTCATGTGACGCTGAAGAACGGCGTTCTCGATCCGCAAGGCAAGGCCGTCAGCCACGCCCTGGGGGCGCTCGGCTTTGAAGGCGTCGGCGATGTCCGCCAGGGTAAATATATCGAGGTTGATTTGACCGAGACCGACGAAGCCAAAGCCCGCGAAGACGTCGACGCCATGTGCCGTCGCCTGCTGGCCAACACGGTAATCGAAAATTACAAGATTGAGATAAAAGCTTAAGGCCCGCCGTACCCCATGAAAGCTGCCGTTATTCTCTTCCCCGGATCCAATCGCGAGCGCGATATGGTGATGGCTCTTGAAAATTCCGTGGGTGAGAAGCCTTATGAAATCTGGCATGGTGACACGGAGCTGCCCGAGGTCGATCTGATTGTTGTGCCGGGGGGCTTCTCCTACGGCGACTATTTGCGCTCGGGCGCCATGGCGGCCCATTCACCGATTATTCGCGAGGTCAAGGATCGGGCGGACCAAGGCGTCTATGTGCTGGGGATTTGCAACGGCTTTCAGATATTGACCGAGACCGGTCTGCTGCCGGGCGCCCTGATGCGCAATGCTGGACTTAAATTTATCTGCAAGGATGTGCATCTGAAAGTGGAGCGGACTGATACACCCTTTACCGAGAACTATGAACCAGGCCAGGTGATCCTGGTACCGGTGGCCCATCACGACGGTAACTATTTTGCCGATGACGACACTCTGAAAGAGCTGGAAGACGAAAACCGGGTGGCCTACCGCTATTGCGGGCCCGACGGTCAGGTGGAAGACGCCTACAACATCAATGGCTCCCGCCACAATATAGCCGGCATCTACAACAAGCGTGGCACCATCCTGGGTATGATGCCTCACCCCGAAGATGCTGTGGAAAATTTGGTCGGCGGGCTCGGCGGCAAGCCGATGTTCGACGGTCTGGCGGCCCTGGAAAATTCGAGTGAAGGGGCGGCGTAACATGCCGGAAATAAAATCCGAGATCACCCCGGAAGTTGTTGTCGAACACGGCCTCTCCGAAGATGAATATGAGAAAATTATTGAGATCATGGGGCGCGAGCCCAACCTGACGGAACTCGGTGTATTCTCCGTCATGTGGTCGGAGCATTGTTCCTATAAATCCTCAAAGAAATGGCTCAAGACCCTGCCCACCGAAGCACCCTGGGTGATCTGCGGGCCGGGTGAAAATGCGGGCATTATCGATATCGGCGATGGCCAGGCAGCTATTTTCAAAATGGAAAGCCATAACCATCCGTCCTATATCGAGCCCTACCAAGGTGCCGCCACCGGGGTCGGCGGTATTTTGCGGGACGTTTTCACCATGGGGGCAAGGCCTATCGCCAACATGAACGCGCTCCGCTTTGGCCAACCGGACAATCCCATTACAAAACACCTGGTGTCGGGCGTCGTGGCCGGCATAGGCGGTTACGGCAACTGTGTCGGTGTGCCCACGGTTGGTGGCGAATGTAATTTCCACGCTAGCTACGACGGCAATATTTTGGTTAACGCCATGACGGTGGGTCTCTCTGCTGCCGATAATATTTTTTATTCGGCGGCGACGGGCACCGGTAATCCGGTTGTCTATGTGGGTTCCAAGACCGGGCGCGACGGCATTCACGGCGCCACCATGGCCTCAACGGAATTCAACGCGGATTCCGAGGAAAAGCGCCCGACGGTTCAGGTGGGTGATCCCTTTACGGAAAAACTCTTGATCGAGGCCTGCCTGGAACTGATGGCCACTGACGCTATCGTGGCGATCCAGGACATGGGCGCGGCGGGGCTGACGTCGTCGAGTTTCGAGATGGCGTCCAAGGGTGGCGTCGGTGTCGAGATGGATCTGGACAAAGTTCCGGCCCGGGAAGAGGGCATGACGGCCTATGAGTTCCTATTGAGCGAAAGCCAGGAGCGCATGCTGATGGTGCTGGTGCCGGGCAATGAAGGCATCGCCCGGGAAATATTTGAAAAATGGGAACTGGATTTCGCGGTGGTCGGCCATCTCACCGATACCGGGCGAATGGTGATCAAGATGGACGGCGAAGTTGCTGCCGACCTGCCCATCGATCCCTTGGCCCTGGCGTCTCCCGAATATGACCGGCCATGGGTGAAGACCGAACCGCAGCCGGTTGTCGCCGC